>NZ_WTFF01000197.1 GCF_019400985.1 Streptomyces bambusae | reverse complement strand
GGTGCTTCCGGCCGCGGCGCCGCCGGGCGCACCCCGAGTGCGGCCAGCACCCCGGCCGCCTTGGCGTGGGTCTCGGCGACCTCGCCCGCCGGGTCCGAGTGCCGCACCAGCGTGGCGCCGACCGGCACGCGCAGGGTGCCGTCCGGGGCGATGTCCGCCGTACGGATCAGGATGGGGGAGTCGAGGGTCTGCGCCCCGGACGCGTCCCGGCCGAGCAGCGCGAGGGCGCCCGCGTAGTAGCCGCGGCCGCCGGACTCGTAGCGCTCGACGACCCGGCAGGCGTTCTGCACCGGCGAGCCGGTCACGGTCGCCGCGAACATGGTCTCCTTCAGCACCTCGCGCGCGTCCAGCGAGGAGCGGCCGCGCAGCTCGTACTCGGTGTGCGCGAGGTGGGACATCTCCTTCAGGCGCGGGCCGACCACCACCCCGCCCCGGTCGCCGACCGTGCACATCATCTTCAGCTCCTCGTCCACGACCATGGAGAGCTCCTCGGTCTCCTTGCGGTCGCCGAGGAAGGCGAGCAGCGACTCGGGGCTCGGGCCGCCGGCCGGGTAGCGGTAGGTGCCGCTGATCGGGTTCATCACGACGGTGCCTCCCGACATCCGCACGTGCACCTCCGGGCTGGCGCCCACCAACGTGCGCCCGCCGGTGTGGACGACGTACGTCCAGTACGCGCCCCGCTCGCCCTGGAGCAGCCGGCGGAAGAGCGCGAGCGCGTCGGCCCGTCCGAAGCCGGGGATGCGGCCCTCGTAGGTGCGCCGGATGACGAAGTTCGCGCCCTCGCCGCGCCCGATCTCGTCCTCGATCACCCGCTGCACGGTCCGGGCGTAGTCGGCGTCGGACACGTCGAAGCCGCCGCCCTCCACGCGGACGTCGTGGGCGGGCAGGGCGGCCAGGACCTCGGCCAGCGGCAGCTCGTACGCCTCCTCGGCGACCAGCACGCTCAGCGGGGTGCCGTCGTCGCGGACGTCGAACCCGCGCTCGCGGATCTGCCGGAAGGGCACCAGCGCGAGCGTGGGCAGGTCGCCCACCGGGAGGTCGGCGAGGCGCTCGGCCTCGTGGACGGGGCCGAGCAGCACCTCGACGGTGTCGTGGTCACGGCCGGGGGTGCGGCGCCTGAGCAGGGCGAAGGGCGGGCAGTCGGCGTCGAGCAGACGGCTGAGGATCATGGGAGCGGGGTCCTTCCGGCAGGGATGGGGAGGAACGGCCCGCGCATACGCCGAAGGCCGCCCCTCGGGCGGCCTTCGCGTCGGTGTCGGGTACGCGCAGTCAGTGGGCCGCCGAAGGAGCGGGCCACCACCAGTTCTGGTTCGAGTGCGCGAACATGCCGCCGACCATAGCCGACCTTCCCTGCTGCGGCGAAGCACCGTCTCGTAGGGTGAGCCGAACCATGAGTTCCACTTTCTGGCACGCCTCCGGCACCCTCTCGCTCGTCCTGGTTCTCGTACTGCTCGCCTGGTACGGGCTGCGCTACCGCCGCACCCCGCGCCGGGACCGCCGCGCCCTGCGCCTGGTGTGGTCCTGGCCGGTGGCCGCAGCCGCCGTCGCCGGGCTCGCGGCCGGGGAGCTGGCCACGGACCGCAGTGTGTCCCTGGACAACGACCCGGTCCGGGCCGTCGTCGCCGCGGGACTGGCGGCGCTGGCCGCGGCCGCCCTGCTGCGGGCGCGCGGCGCCGTACGGGCACAGATGTTCGTGCCGCCCGCACTCGCGCTGGTCCTGGCCACCGCGCTGACCGGCGCTTTCGGTACGCCCTGAGAGACATCTGTCTCACGTAGTGAGCGGCGGGCCGGACAAAGCGGTGGACGCCGTAATGTTTACGACGTGACCGTGAACGCAGAAACCCAAGCCCTCGCCGCCAAGGCGACCTGGCGAGACCTTCCCGCGGCGCAGCAGCCTGTGTACCCCGATGCCGAGGCTCTGCGCGATGTCGTCGCGGACCTCGAGTCGTATCCGCCGCTCGTCTTCGCCGGCGAGTGCGACCAGCTGCGCGCCCGGCTGGGAGCCGTCGCCAAGGGCGAGGCGTTCCTGCTCCAGGGCGGCGACTGCGCCGAGGCCTTCGACGCCGTGTCGGCCGACCACATCCGGGCCAAGCTCAAGACGCTGCTGCAGATGTCGGCCGTCCTGACCTACGCGGCCTCCGTGCCGGTGGTCAAGGTCGGGCGCATCGCCGGGCAGTACTCCAAGCCCCGCTCGAAGGACACCGAGACCCGCGACGGGGTCACGCTGCCCACCTACCGCGGCGACTCCGTCAACGGCTTCGCCTTCACCGAGGAGGCCCGGGTCCCGGACCCGGAGCGGCTCAAGCGGATGTACCACGCGTCCGCCTCCACGCTGAACCTGGTGCGCGCCTTCACCACCGGTGGCTACGCCGACCTGCGCCAGGTGCACGCCTGGAACCAGGACTTCGTGAAGTCCTCGCCGTCCGGGCAGCGCTACGAGCAGCTCGCGCGGGAGATCGACAACGCCCTGAACTTCATGAAGGCCTGTGGCACCGACCCGGCCGAGTTCAAGGCGGTGGAGTTCTACGCCTCCCACGAGGCGCTGCTCCTCGCCTACGAGGGCGCCCTGACCCGCACGGACTCGCGTACCGGCAAGCTGTACGACACCTCCGGCCACATGGTCTGGATCGGTGAGCGCACCCGCCAGCTGGACCACGCGCACATCGAGTTCTGCTCGCAGATCGCCAACCCGGTCGGCATCAAGCTCGGCCCGACCACCACGGTGGACGAGGCACTGACGTACATCGACCGCCTCGACCCCGAGCGCGAGCCGGGCCGGCTGACCTTCGTCGTGCGCATGGGCGCCGACAAGGTCCGCGACAAGCTGCCGGACCTGGTCGAGAAGGTCACCGCGTCCGGTGCGACCGTCGCCTGGGTCACCGACCCGATGCACGGCAACACCTTCGAGGCGGCCTCCGGCCACAAGACGCGCCGCTTCGACGACGTCCTGGACGAGGTCAAGGGCTTCTTCGAGGTCCACAAGGCGCTGGGTACGCACCCGGGCGGCATCCACGTCGAGCTCACCGGTGACGACGTCACCGAGTGCGTGGGCGGCGGCGACGAGATCTTCGTCGACGACCTGCACCAGCGCTACGAGACGGCCTGCGACCCGCGGCTCAACCGCAGCCAGTCGCTGGACCTGGCCTTCCTGGTGGCGGAGATGTACCGCGACCAGTGATGTGACGGCCGGTAGCGGCCGCTAGAGGTTCCTACGACGACGGGGCCCGGATCGATGTGATCCGGGCCCCATCGTCGTTCCGAAGGCTTTCCGGAAAACCCCCGGTGCGGTTAGGGTTAGGTAAGCCTCACCGAATGCCGGGGATGGCTCGCCCGCACGATCCCGCTCGGGAGGTGAACCGCGTGTACGTCTGCTCCTGCTTCGGCATCACCGACAAGCAGGTCGCCGAGCACGCGGCCGCCGGTGCCTGCACCCCGCGCCAGATCGCCTCGGCCACCAAGGCCGGCACCGACTGCGGCTCCTGCGTACGGACCATCCAGGGCCTCCTGGGCCGTGGCGCGTGCCCGCGCCGCGAGCTGCTGGAGAAGGGCAGGACGGCCGCCACCGTCCTGGCCCCCGCCGCCGAGCTCGACAAGGCCGCGGAGCTCTCCGAGGTCGTCGCGGCCTAGCCGCAGCGCCGGCAGCCGGATCGCCGGTGGCCGTACCGCCGGCAGCCGTACCGTCGGCCCGGAAGGCCGGCCCCGGGTCAGCTCGGCTGCTCGACGAGCTGCGCGATGTACAGCGGCTCGCCCAGGGTCTCGATCAGCTCCAGCTGGGTGTCGAGGTAGTCGATGTGGTGCTCCTCGTCCTCCAGGATCTCCTCGAAGAGCCGCGCCGAGGTGATGTCGCCCTTGCCGCGCATGACCTCGATCCCGCGCTTGAGGCGGTCGATCGCCTCGACCTCGACCTGCCGGTCCGCCTGGAACATCTCCGTGAGCGTCTGACCGACGCGGACGTGGAAGAGGCGCTGGTAGTTCGGCAGGCCGTCGAGCATGAGGATGCGCTCGGTCAGCTTGTCCGCGTGCTTCATCTCGTCGATGGACTCTTCACGCGTGTACTTGGCGAGCTTCGTCCAGCCCTTGTTGTCCTGGATGCGGTAGTGCAGCCAGTACTGGTTGATCGCCGTGAGCTCGCCGGTGAGCTGTTCGTTCAGAAACTCGAGGACCTCGGGGTCGCCCTGCATCGCGCAGGCTCCTTCCAGGCAGGTAACCGTTCGGATACGGTGCGCGCATCCTCGCACCGTGACCAAGGGGCGTCCAGTAAGTGCCTCCTTAGTAGGAGTTGCCCGGTTGTGGGGGTCACCTGGTCATGACCACCCCTGGCCGTCTGTCACCATGGAGTCATGGGTCAGCCGGAAAGCCGGGAATCTCCGGGAGCAGAACAGCTGGAGCTTCCCCCGGGGCAGCGGTTGCAGCGCGGCTGGCCGGTCACCCACTACGGTCCCGTGCCCAAGTTCAAGCCGGACCGCTGGGAGTTCCGGGTCTTCGGCGCCACCGCCGACGGCGAGAAGCACTGCTGGAACCACGAGGAATTCTCCGCCCTGCCGTTCACCTCGGTGACCGCCGATCTGCACTGCGTGACGAAGTTCAGCATGCTGGGGGCCGAATGGGGCGGCGTGCTCGCCCGGACCGTGCTGGCGCTGGCCCCGCCCGCGCCGCAGGTCACGCACGTGATGGTGTGGGCCGAGTACGGCTTCAGCTCCAACATGCGGCTGGCGGACTTCGCCTCCGAGCGCACCGTCTTCGCCACCCACCAGGGCGGTGAACCCCTCACCGCCGAGCACGGCTTCCCGCTGCGCCTGGTCGTCCCGCACCTGTACGCGTGGAAGGGTCCCAAGTGGGTCCGCGGCGTGGAGTACATGACCGCCGACCGCCGCGGCTTCTGGGAGGAGCGCGGCTACCACAACATCGGCGACCCCTGGCGCGAGCAGCGCTACTCGTACCAGGAGGAGCCGGGGGACGGTCCGGAGATCTGATCCCCCCGAAAGGGGTAACCGGGATCGGCGGACAACCGGGATCAGGGGATCTCGCGCAGCTCCTTGAGCAGCGCCACGTCCGCCGCGTGCCCCTCCTTGCCGCCGGGCGTCTCGATGACCAGCGGTACGCCGTCCATGGCGGGGTGCGTGAACAGCTCGGCGAACGCCTCGCGCCCGATGTGGCCCCGGCCGATGTTCGCGTGCCGGTCCCTGCGGGCGCCCGTCTCCGCCTGGGAGTCGTTGGCGTGGACCAGCTTCAGCCGGCCCTCGCCGACCGTGTCCACCAGCAGGTCCAGCGTCTCCTTGGCCCCGCCGGGTGCGGCCAGGTCGTGCCCGGCCGCGAAGACGTGGCACGTGTCCAGGCAGATCCCGAGCTTCGGGTGGGCGTCGAGCGCCTCGAAGTAGGGCCCGAAGTCCCAGGTCCGCGAGCACAGCGAGGAACCCTGCCCGGCCGTCGACTCCAGCAGCAGGAACGGGTCGTCGTCGTGGACCAGCTCGTCCAGCAGCGGCAGCATGTGCTCCCGCACCTGGGCCAGCGCCGCCTCACGGGGCCGCCCGCCGGTCGCCGAGCCGGTGTGCACCACGACCCCGAGCGCGCCGATCTCCCGGCCGCGCCGCAGCGAGTGGCGCAGCGACTCGACCGACCGCTCCACCGTCGCCGCCGTGTGCGAGCCGAAGTTGATCAGGTACGGCGCGTGCACGTACGCCGGGACGCCCTCGGCCGCGCAGGCCGCGCGGAACAGCTCGTCCTGCGCCGGACTGCCCGCCGGGGTCGCCCAGCCGCGCGGATTGGCCACGAAGACCTGCACCGCCTCGGCGCCCATCTCGCGCGCGTACGCCAGGCCGACCTTGGCCAGTCCGCCCGCGACGGGCACGTGCCCGCCGACCGGGTTGCGCCGGCGCCCCGCGTCCCGCCCGCTCTCGTCTGCCACCTTCTCCTACAACCCCTTGGTCCGGATGGTGATCGTGCTGCCCTCGGGCGCGCTCTGGCCGCCCGGGACCGACTGGCCGTCCACGGTGTTGCTGAACGACAGGAACGGCCGGTCGACCTTGACCTTGAAGCCCGCGGCCTCCAGGGTGCGGCGGGCGTCGTCCAGGTCCTTGCCGGTGACGTTCGGCACGGGCAGCAGCCGGGGGCCCTTGGAGACGGTCAGGGTCACCGTGTCGCCCGCGGCGGCCTGGAGGCCGGCGGTCACGGACTGGCCCGCGACCGTCCCCGCGCGCTCGGGGGAGTTGACCTGCTCGGCGGCCACCTCGACCTTGAGGCCGGCGTTCTCCAGCTGGGCCCTGGCCTGGTCCACCGGCTTGCCGAGGACGCTCGGCACCGGCACCGGCCGGCCCTTGCTGACCACCAGCGCGACGGCCGTGTCGGGCGCCTTGCGGGTGCCCGGCTTCGGGTCGGTGCTGATCACCGCGCCCTGCGCGACGTCCTGGCTGAAGGCCTGGGTGACCATGCCCGGCTCCAGGCCGGCCTTCTTCAGCTCCTGCCGGGCCTGCTCCAGCGGCAGGTTCTCCACGGACGGGACGGTGACGACCTCGGGCCCGCGCGAGACGGTGAGCACCACCGAACCGTTCCCGCGGATCCGCTTGCCGCCGCCCGGGTCGGTCTCGATCACGGTCCCGCGCTCCACGGTGTCGCTGAACCGCTTCTCCACCCGCTTCACCCCGAGCCCGGCCGCCGACAGCTGGCTGCGGGCCTGCGCCTCGGTCTTCCCGAGCAGGTTCGGCACCTGGGTGAACTGGCCGGCGCTGATGTACCAGACGCCCGTGCCCAGCCCGAGGACCAGCAGCACCCCGGCCAGGGCCAGGTACAGCCCGCGGGGCCGGCCCCCGCCCATCAGCCCGGTGCGCATCCGCGGCCGCTCCGGCGGCGCCGCCTCCACCGGCGGCCGCTCCAGCAGCGAGGTGTGCTCCACCTGCACGTCCCGCAGCGCGGCCACCGGCCGGGGGACCACACTGGTGCGGTCCTCGGCGGAGGACCGCTCCTCGGCCCGCGCCTGCGGCGGTACGGCGTCCAGCTCGGCGTCGCCGATCCCGGCCCGGGCCTCGCGGGCCAGCGCCAGCAGGGCGACCGCGTCGTAGGGCCGCAGCTCGGGGCGGCGCGCCGTGGCCTCGGCGACCAGCCGGTCCAGAGCGGCGGGCAGGCCGGGCACGGCGGCCGACGGGGGCGGGACGTCCTCGTGCAGGTGCTGGTAGAGCACCTGGGCGGGACTGTCGCCGGTGTGCGGCTTGGCGCCGGTCAGCATCTCGTAGAGCACGACGCCGCAGGCGTACACGTCGACGCGGGTGTCGGTGACGCCGTTCTCGATCTGCTCGGGGGCGAGGTAGGAGACGGTGCCCAGGACGGCCCCGGTGGTGCTGGTGACCGTGTCCACGCTGCGGACCAGGCCGAAGTCGGCGACCTTGACCCGGCCGTCGTCGCCGATCAGGACGTTCTCGGGCTTCATGTCCCGGTGCACGAAGCCGGCCCGGTGGGCCGCGCCGAGGGCGGCCAGGACGGACTCCAGGACGTCGAGCGCGGCCCGCGGCTGGAGCGCGCCGCGCTCGCGCAGCACGTCGCGCAGGGTGCAGCCGGAGACGTACTCCATGGCGAGGTAGACGTACGGCCCGTCGGTGCCCTGGTCGAAGACGGCCACCACGTTGGGGTGGGCGAGGCGGGCGACGGACTTGGCCTCCCGGATGAACCGGTCGACGAAGCCGGCGTCGGCGGCCAGCGCCGGGTGCATGACCTTCAGGGCGAGCACGCGGTCCAGGCGGGTGTCCACGGCCCGGTAGACCGTGGCCATGCCGCCGACCGCGATCCGGGCGTCGATCCGGTAGCGGCCGTCGATCACGCGCCCGACGAGCGGGTCTTCCAGGGTCGTATCCACCCGGCGATTCTACGAGCGGCTGCCGAAGCCATGGCTGGGCGCGGTCCGCTTGCAGCGCGACTGTGACGAGCCCAACCGCTGCGCGGGGCCTTTCCCCACCCCGCCCCTTCCCGAAACTGGGGGCTGCGCCCCCAGACCCCCTTACGTGCGCTTCGCGCCCGTGCGCTCAAACGCCGCGCGGGCTGGATTTGCGCAGCAAATCCCAGCCCCGCCGGCGTTTGAGGCGCGGGGTCTGGGGCGGAGCCCCAGTTCGGGAAGGGGCGGGGTGGGGAAAAGGCCCCGCGCAGCGGGACGGCAGGGAGCCGGGTGGGTCACGTCGTCACCGTCCGGGGGTCGGAGTGGGCTGCGGTGGTGCAGGGATCGGCGAGGCCGCGGACGGGGCCGCGGACGGGGCCGGGGCCGGTGACGGCGGGGGCGGCGCCTCGGCCGCCGCGGCGGTGCCGCTGACCTTGCCCTCGGGTCCGAGGAAGACCGGGCTGCCGCCCGGGACCAGACCGAGCTCGCGCGCCCGCCGCTCCAGCGCGTCCGGCGCCGAGTGCGCGTCCACGTCGCGCTGAAGGGCCTGCTGCTCGTCGGTGAGGGCGGTGGTCTCCTTCTTCAGCCGCGACAGCTGGAAGGAGCCCTCGTTGAGGGCCGAGTTCAGCAGCAGAAGGCTGATCAGGCCGCCGGCCAGCAGCGCCACGACCAGCAGGACGAAGGGGGTGCGGGCGGCCTGCCCGCCGCCCTTCCCGGCGGGGCGGACCGTCCGGGTCCGCCCCAGGCGCATACGTGTGAGCGTGGCCGCCCCTCTGCTCACCTGACCTCCTCGCGTTCCGGCGCCGTGACGGCGGCCGGGTTCCGTTAGTTCGCCTCGCGGATGCGCTCGACGCCGCGGAAGCGGGCCGGGGCCGCGCGGCGGTTCTCGGCGATCTCTTCCTCGGTCGGAAGTTCGGCGCCCCGGGTCAGGAGCTTGAGCTTGGGCTGGTACTTCTCCGGGACCACCGGCAGCCCGGGCGGGGCGGTGTTCGCGGCGCCGGCCGCGAACACCTGCTTGACCAGGCGGTCCTCCAGCGAGTGGTACGACAGGACGGCGATCCGCCCGCCGACCGCGATCCGCTCCACGGCGGCCGGGATGGCGCGCTCCAGGACCGACAGCTCCCCGTTGACCTCGATGCGCAGCGCCTGGAAGGTGCGCTTGGCCGGGTTGCCGCCGGTGCGCTTGGCGGCCTGCGGCAGGGCGTCGCGGATCACCTCGACCAGGCGGGCGCTGCGGCTGAACGGCTCCTTCTCGCGCTCGCGGACGATCGCGGCGACGATCCGCTTGGCCTGCTTCTCCTCGCCGTACGCGCGCAGGATCCGCACCAGCTCGCCCGGCGGGTAGGTGTTGAGGACCTCGGCGGCGCTCGTCCCGACCGTCTGGTCCATGCGCATGTCCAGCGGGGCGTCCTGCGCGTACGCGAAGCCGCGGTCGGCCTCGTCCAGCTGCATGGAGGAGACGCCGAGGTCGAAGAGGATGCCCTGGACGGTGGGGATGCCCAACCGGTCCAGGACCTCGGGCAGCTCGTCGTAGACGGCGTGGACGAGGGTGGCGCGGTCCCCGTAGGGCGCCAGCCGCTCGCCGGACAGGCGCAGGGCCTCCTTGTCGCGGTCCAGGCCGATCAGCCGGACCTGCGGGAAGCGCCGGAGCATGGCCTCGCTGTGGCCGCCGAGCCCGAGGGTGCAGTCGACGACGACGGCGCCGGGTTCCTGAAGTGCCGGGGCCAACAGGTCCAGGCACCGCTGGAGCATCACCGGGACATGTCGGGACTCGCTACTCACAGCGCCCTCTCAAGCTGATGGCGCGCCGCGCGCACGCGCCGCGCACGCGGGGGTCAGGACCGGAAGGGGCCGGGCGGCCGGTGGCGACCGGGGCCCGGGCCGGTTCGCGTCACTTTAGTCGACGGGCCGCCGCGCGGGGGGAACCGGCCCGCGCCCGGTGTGCCCCGCCCCCGTCGAACCGGCGAATGCCGCGAATCACCCGGTCGGCGGCCCCCGCCCCACCCTTGTGGGTTAGCTCACAACAAGGCGCGTTGATGTTCTTTGTCCCTCCTCACGCCCTGCCCGTCCCACCGGTGAGCACTACCGTCGTAGTCATGACGACCTCCGCACACCTTCCCGCCGACCCCTCCTCCCGGGCCGCCGGCGGCTCCGTCACCGACCGGCTGGTGGAGGCCAACCTCGACTACGCCGCGCGCTTCACCGACCCGGGCATGGACGCCCGGCCGGTGCTCCAGGTCGCCGTGGTGGCCTGCATGGACGCCCGCCTCGACCTGCACGCCGCCCTGGGCCTGGAGCTCGGCGACTGCCACACGATCCGCAACGCCGGCGGCGTGGTCACCGACGACACCATCCGCTCGCTCACCATCAGCCAGCGGGCGCTGGGCACCCGCAGCGTGATCCTCATCCACCACACCGGGTGCGGTCTGGAGAGCCTGACCGAGGACTTCCGGCACGAGCTGGAGGACGAGGTGGGCCAGCGCCCCGCCTGGGCCGTGGAGGCCTTCCGGGACGTCGACCAGGACGTCCGCCAGTCCATGCAGCGGGTCCGGACGAACCCCTTCCTGCCGCACAAGGACGATGTGCGAGGCTTCGTCTTCGACGTGCACACCGGGCTCCTGCGGGAGATCGATCCGGCCTCGTGAGTGACACGGGGCCGTGACGCCGTCAAGAATGCGGGGTGACACCGCCGGGAAACCCTCCCGGCCGGTGTCCCCGTATGTCAGGGGTGGGCCGGTCATGCGCCATGGGCGTCGGCCCGGGAAAGGGCCGAGGAGAACCTGGTGACGACCTATGACGACCGTGCGAGCCTCGCGGATCTGACCACGACGGCGGACCGCGTCCGCCGTTCGGTGGAGAGCGTGATCGAGGGCAAGCCCGAGGTCGTACGGCTCGCGCTGACCGTGCTGCTCGCGGAGGGGCACCTGCTGATCGAGGACGTCCCCGGGGTCGGCAAGACGATGCTCGCCAAGACGCTGGCGCGGTCCATCGACTGCTCGGTGCAGCGCATCCAGTTCACCCCGGACCTGCTGCCCTCGGACATCACCGGCGTCAGCGTCTACGACCAGCAGCGCCGCGAGTTCGAGTTCAAGCCGGGCGCGATCTTCGCCCAGATCGTGATCGGCGACGAGATCAACCGGGCCTCCCCCAAGACCCAGTCCGCGCTGCTGGAGTCCATGGAGGAGCGCCAGGTCACCGTCGACGGCGCCACCTACGAGCTGCCCTCGCCCTTCATGGTCGTCGCCACCCAGAACCCGGTGGAGATGGAGGGCACCTACCCGCTGCCGGAGGCCCAGCGCGACCGCTTCATGGTCCGGGTCTCCGTCGGCTACCCCAGCGCCGAGGCCGAGCTGCAGATGCTCGACGTGCACGGCGGCCTCTCCCCCCTCGACGACCTCCAGCCCGTCGCGCACGCCCACGACGTCGTCAAGCTGATCGAGGCGGTGCGCGAGGTGTACGTCGCCGAGCCCGTCCGCCGCTACGTCGTGGACCTGGTCGCGGCCACCCGCCACCACCCCGACCTGCGCCTGGGCGCCTCCCCGCGGGCCACGCTGCACCTGCTGCGCGCCGTGAAGGCGTCCGCGGCGCTGTCCGGGCGGGACTACGTACTGCCCGACGACGTACAGGCGCTGGCCGCCCCGGTGCTCGCGCACCGGCTGCTGCCGACCGCGCAGGCCCAGCTGGCCCGGCGCACCGCCGAGCAGGTCGTGGGCGAGATCCTCCAGCGCACCCCGGTCCCCAGCGCGCACGCACCCGGTGAGCAGCCGCCCGGCGCGGGCGTACGGGGGTACTGATGGCGGCCGGTGCCCCTGGCGGTGCCGGAGGCGAGGGCGGCCGCGGGCTGCGCGCGGCCCTGGCCGGGCTCACCACGCGCGGCCGGTCCTTCCTGGCCGCGGGCGTGGCCGCCGCCGTGTGCGCGTACGTCCTGGGCCAGGACGACCTGCTGCGGGTCGGCCTGCTGCTCGCCGTCCTGCCGCTGATCTGCGTCTACGCCCTGCATCGCACCCGCTACCGGGTCTCCGGGAGCCGCCGGCTGAGCCCGCTGCGGGTGCCGGCGGGCGGTGAGGCGCGCGTGCAGCTGCGGCTGGACAACGTCTCCCGCATGCCCACCGGGCTGCTGATGCTCCAGGACCGGGTGCCGTACGTGCTCGGGCCGCGGCCCCGTTTCGTGCTGGACCGGGTGGAGCCGGGCGGCCGCCGCGAGGTGTCCTACCGGGTCCGCTCCGACCTGCGCGGGCGCTACCCGCTGGGCCCGCTCCAGCTGCGGCTGAGCGACCCCTTCGGGCTGGTCGAGCTGACCCGGTCGTTCAGCACCTACGACACCCTGACGGTCGTCCCGCGGACCGAGCCGCTGCCGCCGGTCCGGCTGGCCGGCGAGTCCTCCGGCTACGGCGAGGGCAACCAGCGCTCGCTGGCGCTGGCCGGCGACGACGACGTGATCCCGCGCGAGTACCGCCACGGCGACGACCTGCGCCGGGTGCACTGGCGCTCCACCGCCCGCTACGGCGAGCTCATGGTGCGCCGGGAGGAGCAGCCCCAGCGCAGCCGGGCGACCGTACTGCTGGACACCCGGCGGACCGCGTACGAGGGCGCCGGGCCCGACTCCGCCTTCGAGTGGGCGGTCTCGGCGGCCGCGTCGGTCCTGGTGCACCTGCTGGAGCGCGGTTTCGCCGTGCGGCTGCTGACGGACACCGGGAGCACGACGGCCGGCGAGGGCTCGGGCGGCTTCTCCGCGGGCGGCCAGGAGGCCGCCGAGGCGGCCGGCCTGATGATGGACACCCTCGCGGTGGTGGGGCACTCCGACGGTGCGGGCCTGTCCCGGGCCCTCGACGCGCTGCGCGCCGACCGGGGCGAGGGACTGCTGATCGCCTTCCTCGGCGATCTGGACGAGGCGCAGACGGAGCTCGCGGCGAAGCTGCGCCCGAGGAACGGCGGCGCGGTGGCCTTCGTCCTGGACTCCGAGGCCTGGACGGGCCTGGAGCCGGCGCACCCGGCCGCCCTGCCGCAGGCCGAGCGGCTGCGCCGGCTGGCCGACGCGGGCTGGACGGCACTGGACGCGCGCCCCGGCACCGGCTTCGGCGAGCTCTGGCGGCTGGCGGCCGGCGGGGCGGCCGGGTCCGACGGCGGGCGCGGCACGGGTACGGGTACTTCCGGGGGTTGGGCATGAGCGGCCGGGCGAGACTGACGATCTTCGCGCTGCTGGCGACGCTCCTGACGTCGGCGTCGCTGCTGCCGCTGGTGCGGCCGGCGACCTGGCTGCTCCAGGCGGCGGTGCTGCTGGCGGTGCAGAGCGGGGTGGGCGCCGCGGCGCGGCGGGTGCCGCTGGCCCGGTCGCTGACGGTGGCGGTGCAGGTGCTGCTGTCGCTGCTGCTCCTCGCGCTGCTGTTCCTCGGGGAGGGCGAGCAGTCCGCCGAGGGCGGAGTGCTGTCGTACCTGGTGAACGACTTCGGCGGGCTGTTCCAGCAGGGCGCGCGGGACGTGGCCGAGTTCGCGATACCGGCTCCGCTGACGCCCGGGATCCGGCTGCTGCTGGTCTGCGGCGTGCTGGTGGTCGGGCTGCTGGTGGACCTGCTGGCGGTGACCTTCCGGACCGCCGCCGCGGCGGGACTGCCGCTGCTGGCGCTGTACTCCGTGGCGGCCGGGCTGTCGGCGAGCGGGTCGGCGTCCTGGCTGTGGTTCCTGCTGGCGGGCTGCGGCTATCTGCTGCTGCTCCTGGCCGAGGGCCGGGACCGGCTGACGCAGTGGGGCCGGGTCTTCGGCGGCGGAGCGCGCCCGGCCGCCGGGGGCTCCGCGGCCCGCGGCGGGCCGCTCGCGCCCGGCGGCCCCCCACCCCGCCAACGCCCGCCCCCGGCCCGGGGGTTCGCGTACGCATCCGGTGACCGCTCCCCGCCTCGGCCCGGGCCCGGAGTTCATCCCCAGCACTCTTCCGGCGGACGCCGTGACCGGCTCCGTACAGAACCCGTACCCGGTGTTGCTGAACACTTCCTTCACCGAGATACCGGCCGGCGGGACCGGCC
>NZ_WTFF01000196.1 GCF_019400985.1 Streptomyces bambusae | reverse complement strand
CCCGTACGCCGACCGGCTCGCCGACGCCCTGGAAGCGGCCGGTACCCCCGTGCAGCGCCCCGAGCTCGGCTCCCTCGTCGCCGCCGTGCCGGCCTCGCCGGCCGAGCGGGAGAGCGCGGCCGAGGCCGTCGCCGCCGTGGACGAGGAGGCGGTGCGCCTGCGCAGCGCGGTGAAGTCCCGTGACGGGTTCTTCACCACCTTCTGCGTCAGCCCGTACTCGCGCTACATCGCCCGCTGGTGCGCCCGCCGCGGCCTGACCCCGAACCAGGTGACCACCGCCTCGCTGGTCACCGCGCTGATCGCGGCCGGCTGCGCCGCCACCGGCGAGCGCTGGGGCTACGTCACCGCCGGCGTGCTGCTGCTCGTCTCGTTCGTGCTGGACTGCACCGACGGGCAGCTCGCCCGCTACTCGCTGCAGTACTCCACGATGGGCGCCTGGCTGGACGCGACGTTCGACCGCGCCAAGGAGTACTCCTTCTACGCGGGCCTGGCCATCGGCGCGTCCCGCACCGGCGACGACGTCTGGGCGCTCGCGCTCGGCGCGATGATCCTCATGACCTGCCGGCACGTGGTGGACTTCTCCTTCAACGAGGCCAACCACGACGCCACGGCCAACACCAGCCCCACCGCGGCCCTGTCCGGCCGCCTCGACAGCGTCGGCTGGACCGTCTGGGTCCGCCGCATGATCATCCTGCCGATCGGCGAGCGCTGGGCGATGATCGCGGTGCTCACCGCCACGACCACCCCGCGGATCGTCTTCTACGCCCTGCTGATCGGCTGCGCCTTCGGCGCGCTCTACACCACCGCGGGCCGGGTGCTGCGCTCGGTGACACGCAAGGCGCAGCGCACCGACCGGGCCGCCCAGGCCCTCTACGACCTGACCGACTCGGGCCCGCTCGCCGAGCTCCCGCACCGCCTGGCGAAGTCCCGCAAGGCCTCCCCGACCGGCGTGTGGGTCGCCGCCTTCGGCGCCGCGGCCCTCGTCGCGTACGCGCTGAGCCGCCCGTACGGCGACCCCACGCTGATCGGCGCCGCCCTGCTGTACGCGGTGACCTCCGGCGAGGCCGTCTCGCGCCCCCTCAAGGGCGCCCTGGACTGGCTGCTGCCGCCGATGTTCCGCGCCGCCGAATACACCGCGGTGCTGATCCTCGCCGCCAAGGCCGACGTGCCCGGGGCCCTGCCGGCGGCATTCGGCCTGATCGCGGCCGTCGCCTACCATCACTACGACACGGTGTACCGCATCCGCGGTGGCACCGGGGCGCCCCCGCACTGGCTCGTGCGGACGATCGGCGGGCACGAGGGCCGGGTCCTGGTGGCCGTGGTCCTGGCGGCCCTCCTCACAGGCGACGCCTTCCCCGTCGCGCTCACGGCCCTGGCCGGGTTCGTGGCGATCGTGGTGCTCGCGGAGAGCATCCGCTTCTGGGTCTCCTCCGGAGCACCCGCCGTACATGACGAAGGAGAACCAGCATGATCGGCCTTGTCCTCGCTGCCGGTGCCGGACGCCGTCTGCGTCCCTACACCGACACCCTGCCCAAGGCGCTCGTGCCCGTCGGCCCCGAGGGGGACGAGGAGAGCCTGACCGTCCTCGACCTCACCCTGGGCAACTTCGCCGAGGTCGGCCTCACCGAGGCCGCGATCGTCGTCGGCTACCGCAAGGAGGCCGTCTACGCGCGCAAGGAGGCCCTGGAGGCCAAGTACGGCCTGAAGCTCACGCTGATCGACAACGACAAGGCCGAGGAGTGGAACAACGCCTACTCCCTGTGGTGCGCGCGTGAGGTCCTCAAGCAGGGTGTGATCCTCGCCAACGGCGACACCGTCCACCCGGTCTCCGTCGAGAAGACGCTGCTCGCCGCCCGCGGCAACGGCCAGAAGATCATCCTCGCCCTCGACGCGGTCAAGCAGCTGGCCGACGAGGAGATGAAGGTCATCACGGCCGACGGCCAGGGCGTCTGCAAGATCACCAAGCTGATGGACCCGGCCACCGCGACCGGCGAGTACATCGGCGTCACCCTGATCGAGCCCGAGGCCGCCGAGGAGCTCGCCGACGCCCTGAAGGCCACCTTCGAGCGCGACCCCGACCTGTACTACGAGGACGGCTACCAGGAGCTCGTCGACCGCGGCTTCACCGTCGACGTGGCCCCCATCGGCGACGTCAAGTGGGTCGAGATCGACAACCACGACGACCTCGCCAAGGGCCGGTCCATCGCATGCCAGTACTGACGAGGCTCATCCCCTCCCCCGTCGTCGTCGACATCAGCCGCGGCGCCATGGACGACCTGGCCGGCCTCCTGGCCGACCAGCGGATCTCGGCGTCCGGCAAGCTCGCGATCGCGATCAGCGGCGGCTCCGGTGCGACGCTGCGCACCAAGCTGGAGCCCGTACTGCCGCACGCCGACTGGTACCCGGTCGTCGACGGCACCATCGACTCCGCGGTCAAGCTCGCCGACGACATAAAGGGACGGCGCTACGACGCCGTGGTGGGCCTGGGCGGCGGCAAGATCATCGACGTGGCGAAGTACGCCGCGGCGCGGGTCGGGCTGCCCATGGTGGCGGTCGCCACCAACCTCGCCCACGACGGCATCTGCTCGCCGGTGGCGACCCTCGACAACGACAACGGCCGCGGCTCCTACGGCGTCCCCACGCCGATCGCCATGGTCATCGACCTCGACGTGATCCGTGACGCGCCCCTGCGGTTCGTCCGCTCCGGCATCGGCGACGCGCTCTCCAACATCTCGGCCATCGCCGACTGGGAGCTCTCGCACGAGGTCACCGGCGAGGCCGTCGACGGACTGGCCGCCGCCATGGCCCGTACCGCCGGCGAGTCCGTGCTGCGCCACCCCGGCGGCTGCGGGGACGACGAGTTCCTCACCGTCCTCGCCGAGGCGCTGGTCCTCACCGGCATCGCCATGTCCATCAGCGGTGACACCCGCCCGGCCTCCGGCGCCTGCCACGAGATCAGCCACGCCTTCGACCTGCTCCACCCGGGGCGCTCCGCGCTCCACGGCGAGCAGGTCGGCCTCGGCGCCGCCTTCGCGATGTACCTGCGGGGCGCCAAGGAGCAGTCCGGGCTCTTCGCCGACGTGCTGCGCCGCCACGGCCTGCCCGTCCTGCCGGAGGAGATCGGCTTCAGCGCGGAGGAGTTCGTCGCCGCCGTCGAGTACGCCCCCCAGACCCGCCCGGGACGCTTCACGATCCTGGAGCACCTCAACCTGTCCACCGCCGAGATCAGGGACGCTTACGCCGACTATGCCCAGACCATCCGTAGCTGAACTCCGGCCCGTCGTTCACCCGCCGGGCGTCAAGGACCGGCGCAGTGGCGAGCACTGGGGCGGTCGCCTGTACATGCGCGAGGTCTCCCTGCGCATCACCCGCTTCCTGGTCACCACCAAGGTCACGCCGAACCAGCTGACGTACGTGATGACCCTCTGCGGTGTCCTCGCCGCCCCGGCCCTGCTGGTGCCGGGCGTGTGGGGCGCCGTCCTCGGCGTGGTCGCGGTCCAGCTCTACCTGCTGCTCGACTGCGTCGACGGCGAGGTCGCCCGCTACAAGCAGCAGTTCTCGCTGTCCGGGGTGTACCTGGACCGGGTCGGCGCCTACCTGTGCGACGCGGCGGTCCTGGCCGGCTTCGGCCTGCGCGCCGCGGACCTGTGGGGCGGCGGGCGCATCGACTGGCTGTGGGCCTTCCTCGGCACCCTCGCGGCACTCGGCGCGATCCTGATCAAGGCCGAGACCGACCTGGTCGGGGTCGCCCGGCACCAGGGCGGGCTGCCGCCCGTGAAGGAGGCCGCGGCCGAGCCGCGCTCCTCCGGCATGGCGCTCGCCCGCCGGGCCGCCGCCGCGCTGAAGTTCCACCGGCTGATCCTCGGCATCGAGGCGTCCCTGCTCATCCTGGTGCTCGCCGTCGCCGACCAGATCCGCGGCGACCTGTTCTTCGAGCGGATCGGTGTCGCCGTGCTCGCCGGCATCGCGCTGCTGCAGACGGTGCTGCACCTGGTGTCCGTGCTCGCCTCCAGCAGGCTCAAGTGACGGCGCCGATGCGGCTCGGCGCCGTGATCATCACCATGGGCAACCGCCCGGACGAGCTCAAGGCGCTGCTCGACTCGGTGGCCCGGCAGGACGGCGACCCCGTCGAGGTGGTCGTCGTGGGGCAGGGCGTGCAGCTGCCCGAGCTCGCCGGCCTGGCGCCGGGCGTGCGTACCGTCGAGCTGCCGGAGAACCTCGGCATCCCCGGCGGCCGCAACGTCGGCATCGAGGCCTTCGGCCCCGGCGGCCGCGACGTGGACGTGCTGCTCTTCCTCGACGACGACGGCCTGCTGGAGCGGACCGACACCGCCGAGCTGTGCCGGCAGGCGTTCACCGAGGACCCCGAACTCGGTATCGTCAGCTTCCGCATCGCCGACCCGGACACCGGCGCCACCCAGCGCCGGCACGTACCGAGGCTGCGCGCCTCGGACCCGATGCGCTCCTCCCGCGTGACCACCTTCCTGGGCGGCGCCAACGCCGTGCGGACCGAGGTGTTCCAGCAGGTCGGAGTGCTGCCCGGGGAGTTCTTCTACGCGCACGAGGAGACCGACCTGGCCTGGCGGGCGCTCGACGCCGGGTGGCTGATCGACTACCGGGCGGACATGGTGCTGCTGCACCCGACCACCGCACCCTCGCGGCACGCGGTCTACCACCGTATGGTGGCCCGCAACCGGGTCTGGCTGGCCCGCCGCAACCTGCCCGCCCCCCTGGTCCCCGCCTACCTGGGCGTCTGGCTGCTGCTGACGCTGCTGCGCCGGCCCTCGGCGCCCGCGCTCAAGGCCTGGTTCGGCGGCTTCAAGGAGGGCTGGGCGACCCCGTGCGGTCCCCGGCACCCCATGAAGTGGCGCACCGTGTGGCGGCTGACCCGGCTGGGCCGACCGCCTGTGATCTGACAAGCTCGCGTCTGGGAGCATGGGCACCGGGTCTCCCGGACCCGGACCCCACCGCCGCCGAGGCCCCCGGCCCGGACCTCTCCTGCCGCACCTTGAAGACGAAAGTTTCTCTTGTGAGTGACACAACCCACGACGGCGCCCTCGCCACGAGCAAGCCGCCGTCCGCCGACGAGGGCCTGACCCCCGCGGAGCTCGCCAGGAAGTACGGCCTGTCGGTGAGCGGTGCCCGGCCCAGCCTGGCCGAGTACGTGCGGCAGCTCTGGGGCCGGCGCCACTTCATCATGGCCTTCTCCCGCGCCAAGCTGATGGCCCAGTACAGCCAGGCCAAGCTCGGCCAGGTCTGGCAGGTCGCCACCCCGCTGCTGAACGCGGTGGTCTACTGGCTGATCTTCGGCCTGATCCTCGGCGCCGGGCGGGAGATGCCCGAGGGCGTCTACGTGCCCTTCCTGATGATGGGCATCTTCGTCTTCACCTTCACCCAGAGCTCGCTGATGGCGGGCGTACGGGCGATCTCCGGCAACCTGGGCCTGGTGCGGGCACTGCACTTCCCGCGCGCCTCGCTGCCGATCTCGTTCTCGCTGCAGCAGCTCCAGCAGCTGCTGTACTCGATGATCGTCGTCTTCATCATCGCGGTCAGCTTCGGCAACTACCCGAAGCTGTCCTGGCTGCTGGTGGTCCCGACGCTGGCCCTGCAGTTCCTGTTCAACACGGGCCTGGCGATGATCTTCGCGCGGCTGGGGTCCAAGACCCCCGACCTCGCGCAGCTCATGCCGTTCGTGATGCGCACCTGGATGTACGCCTCCGGCGTCATGTTCCCGATCGCGGCCTACCTCAAGGACCAGCCGCAGTGGATCAGCGACGTCCTGCTGTGGAACCCGGTGGCCATCTACATGGACCTGGTCCGCTTCGCCCTCATCGACGACTACGCGGCGTCCAACCTGCCGCCGCACGTCTGGGCCTTCGCCGTCGGCTGGGCCGTGGTCATCGGCCTCGGCGGCTTCGTGTACTTCTGGAAGGCTGAGGAGCGTTACGGCCGTGGCTGACAACACCGAGGGGCGCGTCCCCACCGTCATCGCGGACGACGTCCACATCGTCTACCGCGTGAACGCCGGCGGCGGCGGCAAGGGCAGCGCCACCGCCGCGCTGAGCAAGATAATCCGCCGCAAGGGCGACGCCCCCGGCGTGCGCAAGGTCCACGCCGTGCGCGGAGTGTCCTTCACCGCGTACCGCGGCGAGGCCATCGGCCTCATCGGCTCCAACGGCTCCGGCAAGTCCACCCTGCTGCGGGCCATCGCGGGCCTGCTGCCCTGCGAGTCCGGCAAGGTCTACACCGACGGCCAGCCCTCGCTGCTGGGCGTCAACGCCGCACTCATGAACGATCTGACCGGCGAGCGCAACGTCATGCTCGGCGGACTCGCGATGGGCATGTCCCGCGAGCAGATCAAGGAGCGCTACCAGGACATCGTCGACTTCTCGGGCATCAACGAGAAGGGCGACTTCATCTCCCTGCCGATGCGCACGTACTCCTCCGGCATGGCGGCCCGCCTGCGCTTCTCCATCGCGGCCGCCAAGGACCACGACGTGCTGATGATCGACGAGGCCCTGGCCACCGGCGACCGCAAGTTCCAGATCCGCTCCGAGGAGCGGATCCGCGAGCTGCGCAAGAAGGCCGGTACGGTCTTCCTGGTCAGCCACAGCAACAGCTCCATCCGCGATACCTGTGACCGGGTGCTGTGGCTGGAGAAGGGCGAGCTGCTGATGGACGGGCCCACGGAGGAAGTCGTCTCCGCGTACGAGCGCGAGACCGGCCACTAGTTCCGTACGCCTGCACGGCGAGACCCCCACCGCACCGCGGCGGGGGTCTCGCCGTGCGGGCCGCGACATCCCGTGGCGGGGCGAACACCCGCTACGGGCGGTCGGCGTTGTACAACGTAAGCTGGAGCGGTCCGCTCAATCGCGCCATCTGCGGACGAAAACTCCGGCGGCGTGTCCGAAATGGGATGTATTGGGTCGGCAGTGTAGAACGGGAGATGTGACGGCAATGGCTACGGACCCGCGTGCCGCGGCCGACCCGCGCACCACCCTCGACAAGGCCGCCGCGGAGAACTTCCCCGTCGCCCCCGCCTTCCTCCCGCGCGCCTGGCGCGACGGCCTCATGGCCGTCTACGGCTACGCCCGCCTCGTCGACGACATCGGCGACGGCGACCTCGCACCCGGTGGCGGCGACGCGGCCCGCCTGGGTGTGGAGGGCGACCTCGCCGAGGACCGGCTCGTGCTGCTCGACGCCTTCGAGGCCGATCTGCGCCGGGTCTTCGACGGCACCCCCCGCCACCCGCTGCTGCAGGCCCTCCAGCCCGTCGTACGCCGCCACGCACTCACCCCCGAGCCCTTCCTCGCCCTGATCGAGGCCAACCGCCAGGACCAGCTGACCACCCGCTACGAGACCTACGACGACCTGCTCGCCTACTGCAAGCTGTCCGCCGACCCCGTCGGCCGCCTGGTCCTCGCGCTCACCGGCACCAGCACCCCCGAACGCGTCCGGCTCTCCGACCGGATCTGCACCGCCCTCCAGATCGTCGAGCACCTCCAGGACATCACCGAGGACCTCGGCCGCGACCGGATCTACCTCCCCGCCGAGGACATGCGCCGCTTCCACGTCACGGAGGCGGACCTCAAGGCCCCCACCGCCGGCGCGTCGGTGCGCGCCCTGGTCGCCTTCGAGGCGCAGCGCGCCCACGACCTGCTGGACGAGGGCACCCCGCTCGTGCACAGCGTGCACGGCCGCCTCAGACTGCTCCTCGCGGGATTCGTGGGAGGAGGGCGCGCCGCCCTGGGCGCGATCACCGCCGCCGGGTTCGACGTGGCTCCCGGCCCGCCCAAGCCCACCAAGGCCGGTCTGCTCCGCGAGATGGCCGCCGTCCTGCGCCCAACGCCGAGAAAGGGGTGAGCCCGACCGTGGAGGGTCCTCACCACGCGTCCGCACCGGTGGTCGCCGCCTACAGCTACTGCGAGGCGGTCACCGGATCCCAGGCGCGCAACTTCGCCTACGGCATCCGGCTGCTGCCCGCCGACAAGCGGCACGCCATGTCGGCGCTCTACGCCTTCTCCCGCCGCGTCGACGACATCGGCGACGGCACGCTCGCACCCGAGGCCAAGCTCGCCCGGCTGGAGGAGACCCGCACCCTGCTCGGCCGGATCCGCGACGGCCGCGTCGAGGAGGACGACACCGACCCGGTCGCGGTCGCCCTCGCCCACGCGGCACGCCGCTTCCCCATCCCGCTGGAGGGGCTCGACGAGCTGATCGACGGCGTCCTGATGGACGTACGCGGCGTCGAGTACGAGACCTGGGACGACCTGAAGGAGTACTGCCGGTGCGTCGCCGGGGCCATCGGGCGGCTCTCGCTCGGTGTCTTCGGTACGACACCGGGCGCGCGCGAGGCGGACCGCGCACCCGAGTACGCCGACACGCTCGGTCTGGCCCTCCAGCTCACCAACATCCTGCGTGACGTCCGCGAGGACGCCGCCAACGGGCGCACCTACCTGCCCGCCGAGGACCTCGCCAAGTTCGGCTGTTCCGGCGGCTTCCACGGCGACCGGCCGCCCGCCGGATCCGACTTCGCCGGTCTCGTCCACCACGAAGTCCGGCGCGCCCGGGCGCTGTTCGTCGAGGGCTACCGGCTGCTGCCGATGCTCGACCGGCGCAGCGGCGCCTGCGTCGCCGCCATGGCCGGCATCTACCGGCGCCTGCTCGACCGCATCGAGCGCGAGCCCGAGGCCGTCCTGCGCGGCCGCGTCTCGCTGCCCGTGCGGGAGAAGGCGTACGTCGCCGTGCGCGGCCTGTCGGGCCTGGACGCGCGCACCATCTCACGCCAGAGCACGAGGAGGCGGAGCCTGTGAGCATCCGGATGCAGGCCGGTGCCGGCGCCCCGGCGACGGACCGGCGAGCGGGGGCGGCCGCATGAGCGCGCAGCGGACGGCCGTCGTCGTCGGCGGCGGACTCGCCGGCGTCACGGCGGCCCTCGAACTCGCCGACGCCGGACTGCGGGTCACCCTGCTCGAAGGCCGGCCCCGGCTCGGCGGGCTGGCGTTCTCCTTCAAGCGCGGCGAGCTGACCGTCGACAACGGCCAGCACGTGTACCTGCGTTGCTGCACCGCCTACCGCGGGTTCCTCGACCGGATCGACGGCGCCGCCCTCGCCCCGCTCCAGGACCGGCTCGACGTACCCGTCCTGGACGCCGCCCACCCCAAGGGCCCCCGGCTGGGCCGGCTGCGCCGCACCGCGCTGCCCGTACCCCTGCACCTGGCGAGCTCCCTGGCCCGCTACCCGCACCTGTCCCTGGCCGAGCGGGCCTCCGTCGGCCGGGCCGCACTCGCGCTGCGCAGGCTCGACCCGGCCGACCCCGCACTGGACGGACTGGACTTCGCCACCTGGCTCGGCCGCTACGGGCAGTCCGGACGGGCCGTCGAGGCGCTGTGGGACCTCGTCGGCATCGCCACGCTCAACGCCACCGCCGAGCAGTCGTCCCTGGGCCTGGCCGCCAAGGTCTTCAAGACCGGTCTGCTCTCCGAGCCCGGCGCCGCCGACATCGGCTGGGCCCGGGTACCGCTCGGCGACCTGCACGACACCCTCGCCCGCAAGGCCCTGGAGGCGGCAGGCGTACGGATCGCGCTGCGCACCCGCGTCACCTCCGTCACCCGCACCGGCGAGGCCTCCCGTACCGGGGGCACTGGCTGGCGGGTCGAGACCGAGCACGACTCGCTGGCCGCGGACACGGTGGTGCTCGCCGTACCGCAGCGCGAGGCCCACGGCCTGCTGCCGCACGGCGCCCTGGCCGACCCCGACAAGCTGCTGGACATCGCCACCGCGCCGATCCTCAACGTCCACGTCGTCTACGACCGCAAGGTGCTGCGCCGGCCCTTCTTCGCGGCCCTCGGCACCCCGGTCCAGTGGGTCTTCGACCGCACCGACGCCTCCGGGCTCACCGACGGCGGCCAGTACCTGGCGCTGTCGCAGTCCGCCGCGCAGGACGACATCGACGAGCCGGTCTCCGTGCTGCGCGCGAAGTACCTGCCCGAACTGGAGCGGCTGCTGCCCGCCGCGCGCGGCGCCAAGATCCGCGACTTCTTCGTCACCCGTGAGCGGACGGCGACGTTCGCCCCCACCCCGGGCGTGGGCCGGCTCCGCCCGGGGCCGCGCACCGACGCCCCCGGGCTCTACCTCGCCGGGGCGTGGACCGCGACCGGCTGGCCCGCCACCATGGAGGGCGCCGTCCGAAGCGGCTCCGCCGCGGCCCAGGCCGCACTCGCCGCGCTCGGCCGCCACCGCACCAGTCTTCCCCCCAGCTCCACAGGGGGAACCCCCAGCAGGAGCTCGGCATGACCACCATCAACACGCCCACCACGAGCACGCCCGGTACGCCCGGCGCAGCCGCCGCACGTACAGGAACCAGAGGAGAGCCAGTGAACCCGGGGAATCCGGCTGCCGAGAACGCGGCGCACACCGGTGGCAGCGGGGCGGCGGACACGCTCGCGCTCCTGGAGCGCGGCCGCACGCTGTCGACCCCCGCGCTCCGGGCGGCCGTCGAGCGCCTCGCGCCGCCCATGGACACCGTCGCCGCCTACCACTTCGGCTGGATCGACGCCCAGGGCAACCCCGCGGACGCCGACAGCGGCAAGGCCGTGCGCCCCGCCCTCGCACTGCTCTCCGCGGAGGCCGCCGGCGTCCCCGCCGAGGTCGGCATCCCCGGCGCGGTCGCCGTCGAGCTCGTCCACAACTTCTCCCTGCTGCACGACGACCTGATGGACGGCGACGAGCAGCGCCGCCACCGCGACACCGTGTGGAAGGTCCACGGACCGGCGCAGGCCATCCTCGTCGGCGACGCCCTCTTCGCCCTGGCCAACGAGGTGCTGCTGGAGCTCGGCACGGTCGACGCGGGCCGCGCCACGCGCCGCCTGACCACCGCCAGCCGCAAGCTCATCGACGGACAGGCGCAGGACATCTCCTACGAGCACCGCGAGCGCGTCAGCGTCGAGGAGTGCCTGGAGATGGAGGGCAACAAGACCGGCGCGCTGCTCGCGTGCGCCATCTCCATCGGCGCGGTGCTCGGCGGGGCGGACGACCGCAAGGCCGACAAGCTGGAGGAGTACGGCTACCACCTGGGCCTGGCCTTCCAGGCCGTGGACGACCTGCTGGGCATCTGGGGCGACCCGGAGTCCACCGGCAAGCAGACCTGGAGCGACCTGCGCCAGCGCAAGAAGTCCCTGCCTGTGGTCGCCGCGCTCGCGGCGGGCGGACCGGCCTCGGAGGAGCTGGCGCGGCTGCTGGCCGAGGACGCCAAGAGCAGCGACTTCGAGAACTTCTCGGAGGCCGAGTTCGCCCACCGCGCGGCCCTCATCGAGCAGGCGGGCGGCCGCCGTTGGACCGAGGACGAGGCGCGCCGCCAGCACGCCGTCGCCGTCCGGGCACTGGACGAGGTGGACGTGCCGCAGCGGGTGCGGGAGGCCCTGGTCGCCCTCGCCGACTTCGTCGTCGTCCGCAAGAAGTGACCACCGCAGCCGTCACGCGCCGGTGGATATGACGCGCAAGTCGCCGACCGGAGCCGCCGATTGACGAATCGGCGGCTCCGGCCGACGGCAGACCCCAGCACAGCAGAGGCAACGACTGCACGAAGGGGAAGCCATGACAGCGACGACCGACGACGGCGAGGCGAGCGGCGCCGGCGGGGCGAGCGGCGCCGGCGTAGGAGGCGTGGCCGGCGGGGCGTCGTCCGGTCCGGCCGCCCGGCACCCGGCCGGACCGGGTGCGGACGGGCCGGGTGCGGATGGGCCGGGCGCGGACGGTGCGGATGCGGACGGTGCGGCCGGTGGACCGGGCCCGGCGCGGCGCGGGGCCGAGGACGCCGCCGCCCGGGCGACGCGGTACCTGCTGGCCCGGCAGGACGCCGCCGGCTGGTGGAAGGGCGACCTGCAGACCAACGTCACCATGGACGCCGAGGACCTGCTGCTGCGCCAGTTCCTCGGCATCCGCGACGAGGCCACCACCGCCGCCGCGGCCCGCTTCATCCGCGGGGAGCAGCAACCCGACGGCACCTGGGCCACCTTCCACGGCGGCCCGCCCGAACTGTCCGCCACCGTCGAGGCCTACGTCGCCCTGCGACTGGCCGGGGACGCACCGGACGCCCCGCACATGGCCCGGGCCTCCGCCTGGATCCGGGCGCACGGCGGGATCGCCGCGGCCCGGGTCTTCACCCGGATCTGGCTGGCCCTGTTCGGCTGGTGGAGCTGGGACCACCTGCCCGAACTCCCGCCCGAGCTGGTCCTCCTGCCCCGCTGGGTACCGCTCAACATCTACGACTTCGGCTGCTGGGCCCGGCAGACCATCGTGCCGCTGACCGTCGTCTCGGCCCAGCGCCCCGTACGGCCCGCCCCCTTCACGCTCGACGAGCTGCACACCGACGCCCGCACCCCCTTCCCCCGCACGCCCATGGCGCGGCCCCTCAGCTGGGAGGGAGCCTTCCAGCGGATGGACAAGGGCCTGCACCTGTACCGGAAGGTGGCCCCGCGCCGGCTGCGCAAGGCCGCCATGGCCGCCGCCGCCCGCTGGATCATCGAGCGCCAGGAGAACGACGGCTGCTGGGGCGGAATCCAGCCACCCGCCGTGTACTCCGTCATCGCCCTGCACCTGCTCGGCTACGACCTCGGCCACCCCGTGATGCGGGCCGGCCTGGAGTCGCTCGACCGGTTCGCCGTCTGGCGCCACGGGCCCGCGGGGCCAGACGGCGACACCGACACCCCGCAGGGCGCACCCGTACGGATGGTCGAGGCCTGCCAGTCCCCGGTCTGGGACACCTGCCTCGCCGTGATCGCGCTCGCCGACGCGGGCCTGCCCGCCGACCACCCCGCCCTGGTCCGGGCCGCCGACTGGATGCTCGGCGAGGAGATCGACCGCCCCGGCGACTGGGCGGTGCGCCGCCCCGGGCTCGCCCCCGGCGGCTGGGCCTTCGAGTTCCACAACGACACCTACCCCGACATCGACGACACCGCCGAGGTCGTCCTGGCCCTGCGCCGCGTCCGCCACCCGGACCCGGCGCGCCTCGACGCGGCCGTCGCCCGGGGTGTGGCCTGGACCCTCGGGATGCAGTCCCGCAACGGGGCGTGGGGCGCCTTCGACGCCGACAACACCAGCACCCTCCCGAACAAGCTGCCGTTCTGCGACTTCGGCGAGGTCATCGACCCCCCGTCGGCCGACGTCACCGCCCATGTTGTGGAGATGCTCGCCGCCGAGGGCAGGACCGGGGACCCGCGGGCCCGCCGGGGCATCGCCTGGCTGCTCGCCGAACAGGAGCCCGAGGGCTGCTGGTTCGGCCGCTGGGGCACCAACTACGTCTACGGGACCGGCTCGGTGGTGCCCGCCCTGACCGCGGCCGGAATCGCCCCCGCGCATCCGGCCGTCCGGCGGGCCGTGGCCTGGCTGGAGTCCGTACAGAACGCCGACGGCGGCTGGGGCGAGGACCAGCGCTCCTACCAGGACCGCTCCTGGGCCGGCAAGGGCGACTCGACCCCCTCCCAGACCGCCTGGGCGCTGCTGGCCCTGCTGGCGGCGGGGGAGCGGGACGGCGCGGCGGTCGAGCGGGGGATCGGCTACCTGGTGGACACGCAGCTCGCCGACGGCTCGTGGGACGAGCCGCACTTCACCGGCACCGGCTTCCCCTGGGACTTCTCCATCAACTACCACCTGTACCGGCAGGTGTTCCCGCTCACCGCGCTGGGCCGCTACCTGCACGGGGAGCCCGGGGAGCACGGGAAGCCCGAGGAGCACGGGGAGCACGGGGAGCACGAGAAGTCCGGGCAGCCGTTCGCCGCGGGCGCGGCCGCCGCCCGCACCACCCGGCCGGCGGCCGCGCGAGGCGCGTCCTGATGGGCACCGGCGGGGCCCCGTCTCTTTTACCCATCTCCGGGGCCCCGAGACCCAGGGCGG
>NZ_WTFF01000195.1 GCF_019400985.1 Streptomyces bambusae | reverse complement strand
CGTCGTGCCCGAGCGCGCCGACAGCCCCTGGACCGCGATCCGCCGGCGGGCCGGCCGCACGGCCGCCGTCCGCTACGCCCTCGGCGAGGACGTCTACGGCAAGCCCGTCCCGGCCGCCCTGCTGACCCCGCCCGTCGACCTGGAGAACCGGACCGTCGAGGCCGGCCGCACCTTCACCCACGAAGCGGACTTCACCCTCGCCGAGGACGACGAGTGGACCCTGCTCGTCCACCACGGCGGCAGCCGGCCCGACGTACGCCTCGACGGCGAGGAGCTGTTCCCCCGGCAACCCGGCGCCGCCGAGGAGCACACCGGCGGGTTCCTCGCCACCGCCCCCGACGGGCTCGCCGTCCGCCGCCGCACCCTGACGCTGAAGGCCGGCCGCCACCGGCTCTCCGTCACCGCGCAGGGCGGCGCGCGCGGCCAGCGCTTCAGGCTGCGCCGCACCACCCGGGCGAGCCGGGCCGCGGACCTCGCCGAGGCCGTCAAGGCGGCCAAGGCGGCCCGCAGCGTCGTGCTGTTCGCCTACGAGGACGCCGGCGAGGGCGCCGACCGCACCGGCCTGGCCCTGCCCGGCGGACAGGCGGCGCTGATCGAGGCGGTCACCGCCGCCAACCCGCGCACGACGGTCGTCCTCAACACCCCCGCGGGTGTCACCATGCCGTGGCTGGAGCGGACCGGCGCCGTCCTGCAGATGTACTACCCCGGCCAGGAGGGCGCCGCCGCCACCGCCGACGTCCTGTTCGGCGACGCGGACCCGGGCGGGCGGCTCACCCAGACCTTCCCCGCCGACGAGCACGTCCACCCCGTCGCCGGCGACCCCGCACGCTACCCGGGCGTGGGCGGCCGCCAGGAGTACACCGAGGGCATCCACGTGGGCCACCGCTGGTACGACGCACAGGAGGCGGCCCCGCTGTTCCCCTTCGGGCACGGCCTGTCGTACACCACCTGGCGCTACGAGAAGCTCACCGTACGGCCCGAACGCGGCGGCCTGCGCGTGGAGTTCACCGTACGCAACACCGGTCGCCGCAAGGGCACCGACGTGGCCCAGGTCTACGTCGGCCCCTCCCCGGAGCTGCGCCTGGACCAGCCGGTGCGGGCGCTGGCCGGCTACCGGCGGCTGACCCTCGCGCCGGGCCGGTCGCAGCGGATCACGCTGGACCTGGACGCGCGGGCGCTGTCCTCCTGGGACGCCGAGCAGCACACGTGGGTGGTGGGCAAGGGGCTGCGGGAGGTCTTCGCCGGACGGTCGTCCCGGGACCTGCCGCTGCGGGCCACGGCGCTGGTCAGATGAGGGGCAGTCGGTAGGCTGTGCGGTCGGCGCTTCGCAGGGGAGGCGCGAGGACGGGAGGACGTACCGGTGCACATCCAGGAATGGCTCGAGACCGTGCCGGCGGTGAGTGTGTATCTCCTGGTGGGGGTGGTCATCGGACTGGAGAGCCTCGGCATTCCGCTGCCGGGGGAGATCATCCTGGTCAGCTCGGCCCTGCTCGCCTCGCAGCACGGCGACATCGACCCGCTGGTACTGGGCATCTGCGCGTCCGCCGGCGCGATCGTCGGCGACTCGATCGGCTACGCGATCGGACGCCGGGGCGGCAGGCCGCTGCTGGAGCGGCTCGGCCGGCGCTTCCCGAAGCACTTCGGGGAGCACAACGTGGCGATGGCCGAGCGCTCCTTCGAGAAGTGGGGCATGTGGGCCGTCTTCTTCGGGCGGTTCGTGGCCCTGCTGCGGATCTTCGCCGGGCCGCTCGCGGGCGTGCTGCGCATGCCGTACTGGAAGTTCCTGATCGCCAACGTCTTCGGCGGGATCCTGTGGGCCGGCGGCACCACCGCCGTCATCTACTACGTCGGCATGGTGGCCGAGGCCTGGATCAAGCGGTTCTCGTGGGTGGGCCTGGTCCTGGCGGTGCTGGTCGGCCTGACGTCGATGCTGATCCTGCGCAGCCGCGCGAAGAAGGCCCACGCCGCCGCCGCTGCCACGGCGGCGGCCCCGGTGCCGGCCCGGGGCGAGCCGGCCCCCGCAGCGGCCGCAGCCCGCGACTGACCGGTCCGCCGTACGTGCCTGACCGGTCCGCCGCCCGCGACGGACGTACGTGCCCCCGTCCGCCGCCCGCGACCGACCGGTCCGCCGTACGCCGCGGGGTCAGGCTCCCTCGGCCACCGCGGCTCGGTGCTGCCCGGCCAGCTCGGTGTACATGGCCGCGTTGAGTCGCAGGCCCTCGCGCTCCTCCTCCGTGAGCGGGCGCCTGACCTTGGCGGGGACGCCGGCGACCAGCGAGCCGGGCGGGACCACCATGCCCTGCGGGACCAGGGCCTGGGCTGCGACCAGGGAGCCGGCGCCGATGACCGCGCCGTTCAGGACGGTCGCCCCCATGCCGATCAAGCAGTCGTCCTCGACCGTGCAGCCGTGCACCACCGCGTTGTGGCCGATGGAGACCCGCTCCCCGACGGAGACCGGGAATCCGGGGTCGACGTGCAGCGTGCAGTTGTCCTGGACGTTGCTGTCGGCGCCGAGCGTGATCGGGCCGCAGTCGCCGCGCAGGACGGCCGAGTACCAGACGCTCGCCCCCGCGGCCAGCGTGACGTCGCCGACCACGACGGAGGTGGGCGCGGTGAAGGCCTCCGGGTGGATCTTGGGGCTCTTGCCGCCCACGCCCGCCACGAGTGCCTGGTGCGCCTGGGGCGCCTGGTGCGTCATGGATCTGTTCCTCTTGCTCTCGCCGGTACCGGGTACGCCGGCTGCCGGACGCCGGTTGTGCTGCCGCGCTCCCTGCACCGTAGGGCACGCGCCGCGCGGTACCGCCGATGGGGTGAAGATCACAGGGCTGCGGCACGGACGCCCGGGGCGCGGCGCACTACCGTGGCCGGGTGCCGAAGAACAGAAACACGTTCTCATCCCTGGGGGTCCTGCGCCGCCGGCTCGCCAGCCGCGCCGCCCACGCGGGCTGGCGCTGGATGCAGCAGGCCGGGGCCGTCACCGCGCAGACCCCGGGACGGCTGCGTTTCGGCGCCATCGGCGCCGGCACCCGGCTGGCCTTCCCGCAGGGCACCGTCTTCGGCGAACCCTGGATCCGGCTGGGCGAGTGCTGCATCATCGCCGAGCAGGTCACCCTGACCGCGGGCATGATGCCCGACCTGGACCTCGGCCCGGAGCCGCTGCTGGTCCTCGGCGACGGGGTCGTCCTCGGCCGCGGCAGCCACGTCATCGCCGACACCCGGATCACCATCGCCGACAACGTCTTCTGCGGGCCCGGGGTCTACATCACCTCCACCAACCACAGCTACGACGACCCGCACGAGCCCGTCGGCCGGCAGTGGCCCCGCAGCGCCCCCGTCGAGATCGGCCCGGGCTGCTGGCTCGGCACCGGAGCGGTGGTCCTGCCGGGGGCCCGGCTCGGCCGCAACGTGGTGGTGGCCGCCGGGTCCGTGGTCCGCGGAGAGGTGCCCGACCACGCGGTGGTCGCGGGCGCGCCGGCCCGGATCGTACGGCGCTGGGAGCCGGAGACCGGCTGGCAGCCGCCGCTGCGCACCCCCGCGCCCCAGCCCGTCCCGGAGGGCGTGACCCCCGCCCAGCTGCGCGCGCTGGCCGCGCTGGCGGACGTAGAGCAGACCGCGGAGGCGCCCCGGGGGTAGCCGGCCTCGGCGTACGGGCCCACCCGGCGCCCGGCACCTCAGCGGGTCACAGGGCCGGGATCTCGATGGCGGGGCACCGGTCCATGACCATGTCGAGGCCCGCCGCACGGGTCCGCTCGTACGCCTCGTGGTCGACCACGCCCAGCTGGAACCACACCGCGTCCGCCCCGACCGCCGCCGCCTGGTCGGCGACCGCGCCGGCCAGCTCGCTGTTGACGAACACGTCGACCACGTCCACCTTGAACGGGATCGCCTCCAGCGACGGGTACCCCTGCTCGCCGTGGACCGTCTCCGCCTTCGGGTGCACGGGGACGATCCGCTTGCCGAACCGCTGCAGGACGCGCGCGACCCCGTAGGCGGCCCGGTCCCTGTTGGTGGACAGCCCGACGACCGCCCAGGTGTCGCCGGCCTGCGTGAGGATCCTGCGGATGGTTTCCGGGTCGCCGTACACGGGCGCCGCCTCCTGCTCTTCGCCGGGCCGGGCACGGTGCCCGGTCGCACCCGGAACAACCGGCCGGACGGGTATCCGATTCCCCGTAAGGTGGAGAAGTGAAGGCAGACCAGTACGTGACGGTGGCCCGCGAGGGCGTGCACGAGTCCGAGATCAACCGTTCCCGCTTCATCTGCGCGCTCGCCCCGGCGGCGACCGAGGAGGAGGCCCAGGAATTCGTCGCCCGCATCCGCCGGGAGCACCCCACCGCCACGCACAACTGCTACGCCTACGTCGTCGGCGCCGACGCCTCCGTGCAGAAGGCCAGCGACGACGGGGAGCCGGGCGGCACCGCCGGCGTGCCCATGCTCCAGATGCTGATGCGCCGCGACATCCGCTACGCCGTCGCCGTCGTCACCCGCTACTACGGCGGGGTCAAGCTCGGCGCCGGCGGCCTGATCCGCGCCTACGGCGGCGTGGTCGGCGAGGCCCTGGACGCGCTGGGCACCGTCACCCGGCGCCGCTACCGGCTGGCCACCGTCACCGTCGACCACCAGCGGGCCGGCAAGACCCAGAACGACCTGCGATCCACCGGCCGCACCGTGGTCGACCTGCGCTACGGGGCCGACGTCCAGATCGAGATCGCCCTCCCCGAGGCCGACCTGCCCGGCTTCGAGGCCTGGCTGGCCGACGCCACCGCCGGCACCGCCACCCTGACGCTGGGCGGGGAGACGTACGCGCCCTGAGACACTGGGACGTCGATCGAACGGGTCGCCGGGGCGGCCTCGCAGGACGGCGTCCAGGAAGGCGAGGGCGGCTCCGGTGACGAGAAGGCGAGGGTGGCTCCGGTGACGAGAAGGCGAGGGTGGCTCCGGTGACGAGAAGGCGAGGGTGGCTCCGGTGACGACGCGCGGGCTCTCGGTGCGGCCGGCCGCCCAGGGAGTGGCCGGCCACCGCGGCGCGTCCGGTGTCCAGGCGTCCGGTCAGCGGGTCCGCGGTCTCGCCCCGGTCGCCCGGTCCTCAGCCGGTGAACCCCGGGACCACCAGACCTGATTCGTACGCGATCACCACCGCGTGGGTCCGGTTCTGCGCACCGAGCTTGGTCAGCACGTTCCCGACGTGCGTCTTCACCGTCTCCAGGCTCACCAGGAGCGACTGCGCGATCTCCGGGTTGGACAGGCCGGTGGCCATCAGCCGCAGCACCTCCTCCTCCCGCTCCGTCAGCGCCGCCTTCGGCAACGCCTCGGCGGAGCCCAGCGGGCGGGCGGCGACCATCCGGCGCAGGGCCGCCGGGAAGAGGATCGCCTCCCCCTCCGCCACCACGCGTACCGCCTCGGCGATCTGCCGGACCGGAAGCCGCTTGAGGACGAACCCGCTGGCCCCCGCGCCGAGCGCCGCGGTGACGTAGCCGTCGTTCTCGAAGGTGGTGATCACCACGACCTTCGGCGGTTCGGCCGGTTCGGCAAGGAGTTGCCGGGTGGCCTCGATCCCGTTGCGACGCGGCATCCGCACGTCCATCAGGACCACGTCCGGCCGCAGTCGCCGCACCTGCTCGACCGCCTCGACGCCGTCGGAGGCCTCCCCGACCACCGCGATCCCCGGCTGCGCCGCGAGCAATGTACGCAGACCGCTGCGGGTCACCTCGTCGTCGTCCGCGATCAAGAGTGTGACGGGGGTATCGGCAGGGCCGGTGGTGGCAGGGCGGGAGCCGGCGCCCGTCATGACGGCTGAGTTCGCGTCAGAGCCGATCATGCCGACGCCCGTACCGGCAGCCGGACCGCCAGCCGCCAGTGCCGCGGCCCATCCGGGCCGGCCTCGATCCCACCGTGCAGCAGCCGTACGCGCTCGGCCAGCCCAGGCAGGCCGTGCCCGGACATCCGGAAGGCACCTGTGCCCGTACGCGTGCCCGCGCCCGCCTCATTGACCACACCGAGCTCCAGCCGGTCCGGCGTGACCGCCACCCGGACCCCGATCGGACCGCCCGTCCCGTGCCGCAACGCGTTCGTCAGCCCTTCCTGCAGAATTCGGTACGCGGCCCGGGAGAGCGTCCCCTGCACCTGCGCCAACTCGCCCGACAGCTCCACCTCCAGCACCGCGCCCGCGTGCCGCAACCGGCCGAGCAGCTCGGGCAGGTCGGCCAGGGTCCGGGTCGGTGCCGTCTCCGCCTTCTCCTCGCGCAGTACGCCCAGTACGTAGTCCAGGTCCTCCAGCGCGGCCCTGGCCGACTCCTCGATGCTGCGCAGCGCGGCCCGCGCCGCCCCCGGGTCGGCCGAGAGCACCTCGCCCGCCACCGCCGCCTGGATCGTGGTCGCGGTCAGCGTGTGTCCGATCGAGTCGTGCAGTTCGTGGGCCAGCCTGTTGCGCTCGGCCAGCCGCTGCTCCCGCTCAGCGATCAGCGCGAGCTGCTCGGCCGACGAAGGCCCCAAGAGCCTCGGCGCCAGCCACCGCAGCGCGCTCGTCACCACCACGCACACGACCGCCGCCAGCAGCAGGCAGCCGAGCGCCACCACCCAGCTCTGCCATCCGCCGTCGGACCGCAACGACCGGCCGAACAGACTCAGCCCCGCTTCGGCACCGAGCCAACCCCCGGGCAGGGCAATCCCCATGAGGATCAGCACACCGCTCGCCAGCGTCCCCGTCCACCCCAGCGCTACGTGCAGCAGCAGCCAGAGGGGAGTCCGCCAAAGGTCGGCACCGGACGGCACGGCAGAGGCCGGCGTGGGAGGAGTCGACCGGATGCCGGGGGAGCCCGCGGGCCGACGTGAGATCACCGGGGCCGACAACGGCACCCTCAGAAGCCGGCGGGCGAACGCGATCAGTGCCCGCCGCGTGGCGCGTGCCAGCCCGACCGAGCCGATCAGTGCCGCCCAGACCAGGAGGACCAGGACGGCCTGCACTCCGTACGGAGCGGACGGCCACGCCAGTGTCGGCAGCAGTGCGAAAGGCAGCAGTGAAAGGCTCGCCAACGCGCCGCAATAGGCGAACAGCATGCCCGAATAGGTGGAGCCGCGCAGCAGCGGCCGGAGTCCCCTGATCATGATCGCCCCAGTATGACCGGGCAGCTCACCGATGGCCTCCCCCGATCGAGGGAGCACGTTCTCCCGCCTTCCCGCGATGCACATCCGCGACCCCGGAAGCCAGGATCGTGCCCTGCACAGTTGACCGGAGGACGTCTGATGAACACGCAAGGAACAGAGATGTCGCCCCTTCGCACGGCATCGACTTGGTCCGCTGAGGCGGACCCGCATTCCCCCGCCCCTCAGGGCCGCGGCCACGGCATACGGCCTACGGGCGGCAACAACGGCCCGGCCAGGGCCGCCATGATGCTGGGCGTCATCGGCTTGAGCACGTCGATCGTCTTCATCGGCGGCCTGCTCGGATGCATCGGCCTGATCCTGGGCATCGTCGCCCTGACGACGGCCGAGCGGACCGGAATCGGCCGGGGCAAGGCCCTCACCGGCGTGGTGACGTCGGCCATCGCGATCGTGGTGTCCGTCCTGGTCGCCGTCTTCTTCGTCTGGTACGCCAACAAGACGCAGGAGTGCTACCGGCCCGACAGTTTCCAGCAGTACACGCAGTGCGTCCACCAGCAGTTCACCGGGAATTGACCGGCGATGGGCGACTTCAGGCCCTCAAAGATCTGACAGTGCGGCCGATCCCACACGGTACGGGCAGGCCATGCACCGGGCCCTGCACGGCTCCCCCCAGCGTTGATCCAGTCATCGAGGCCCGACACTGCTCTGGAGGAACCCCATGTGTTCACGTCTTGCCGTCACCGCCCTGGCCCTGGCCACCGCTGCCACGGTCAGTGCGGCGGTGCCCGCCACCGCCGCCGGACCCGACGCCGTGCAGCGAGCCCTGGACGCGACGGTGCACCCCGATCGCGTGCCCGGTGCGTCGGCCACGGTGAAGGCCCCCGGCGAGAAGCCCCGTACCTACACCGCGGGCGTCGCCGAACGGGTCACCGGTGCGAAGATGCCCCGGGACGGCCAGGTGCGGATCGGCAGTACCACCAAGACGTTCACCGCGGTAGTCGCACTGCAACTGGTCGGCGAGGGCAAGATCAACCTCGATGACCCGGTCGAGAAACACCTGCCGAATCTCGTGCGCGGGAAGGGAATCGACGGGCACGGCATCACGGTGCGTCAGCTCCTGCAGCACACCAGTGGACTTCCCGACTACGAGGACGACGTCACCGACGACATCGTCGAGCGCCGCTACCTCTCCCCCCGCGACGCCCTGGACATCGCGCTGCGGCACGAAGCCGTCTTCGCCCCCGGGGAGAAGGACAAGTGGGGCAAGGCCAAGTGGGGATACAGCAACACCAACTACCTGGTGACCGGGCTGATCGTGGAGAAGGTCACCGGACGGCCCTTCCCCGAAGAGGTCGACAAGCGCGTGATCCGGAAGATCGGGCTGCGCCACACCTACTTTCCCGACCCCGGCGAGACGACCATCCGCGAACGCCACCCCCAGGGCTACCGCCAGGACCGGGCAGACGCCCCGCTGCGCGACGTCACCCAGGTCGATCCCTCCGCGAGCTGGTCGGCGGGCGCGATGGTATCCACCGATTCCGACCTCACCCGGTTCTTCTCCGAGCTCATGAAGGAAGGCCACCTGCTTGACAAGCCCCAGCTCGACCAGATGCGTGCCACCGTTGAAACACCGAAGCCCGGCGTCGAATACGGCCTGGGAATCATGAGAACGCGGCTGTCGTGCGGCCGCGTCGTCTGGGGCCACAACGGCGCCATCCCCGGCTACGGGACCTGGGCCGGCGCCACCCGGAAGGGCGACCGCGCCGCCAGCGTCACGATGACCGCCGAACCGAAGAGCTACGAAGCCGCTGAGGCCATGGAGGGCGTCCTGGACAAGGCCCTCTGCCGCTGAGCACCCGGCGGCGGTCAGCTGCGACACGCACGGCCAAGGTCATGCGGGGGTGCACCCGTTTCGTCGTACGCCCCGACGGCTACCTCGCGGCCCGCTTCCCCACGGCCGACACCGGGGCCGCCGTATCCGGCCATCTCGTGGCTCTGTCCCGCTGAGGCAGGGGGAGAGCGGGTGCGGCCCGGTGAGGAGCATCGCGGACGGGACCCTAAGATCCAGCCATGCCACTGCCCTACTCGAGCAGGCCTTCCGCCGATGCCATACTCGCCGCCGTACCAGCCCTCGCCCCCTACGCGCGGCCGGCGGTCGTCCTGTATCCGACGCAGGGAGAGCCGGGCCTCAATGACAGCTCCATCGCCGGCCCCCTGCTCTGGCCCGTGGACGAGCCGTGGCCGCACTGCTCCGTACCCGATGAACTGGAGCAGTCCGGGCTGCCGCCCGTGGCGATGGTGCCGGTGGCACAGGTCTTCCGACGGGACGCGCCGGGAGAGTGGTGGCCGGAGGACGCCGACGTGTTCCAGCTCCTGTGGTGCCCGAACACACACTGGGACCCGCCGGTTCCGCAGGCGGACGTCAGTCCGGTCGTGGAGATCCGGTGGCGACGGGCTGCCGACCTGCCACAGGTTCCCTGCTCGGCTCCGGTACCCGTGCGGCAGGAGGAAGAGGACTACGGCTTCTCGCCCCGACCGTGCACGATGACACCGGTACCGCTCACGGACTTTCCCTACCCGCAGGAGCTACCGGACGACGTCAGGGAGAGCGTGGAACGGTTGGTGAAGGAGACCGGTGGTGAGGAAGGCGGTGACATCATCACGCGTGTCGCCGGATGCAAGTTCGGTGGCTGGCCCACCTGGCACCTCAGCCACCCCTGGGACGTACGCTGCCGCGAATGTGACGCTTCGATGAGGCTCCTGTTCACCGTCGCCAGCGACCGCACCACGCGCATCACGGTGGGCAGGTGGGGAGACCTGCGCGTGTTCAGCTGCCCTGTGGACATGCGACACGGATACGAGTTCGACGTTCACTGATCGAGTCCGGGCCGGAACCCGTAGACGTACAGCCCGCGTTCGCCGCCGGTGGCGATTGCGCGGCCGTCGGGGGACCAGGCGCATGCGAACAAGGCCCCCTCGGTCCGCATGGCCGCCGCTGCCTGGCCCGAACGCCGGGCCCACACGCGCAAGGCGGCGTCCTCGCCCGCCGAGGCGGTCCAGGTTCCGTCGGGGGCGACGGTCAAGGCCTTCACCCCGGCGGTGTGTCCGCGCAGCGTTGCACGCAGGCTCGGCGGGCACAGGACGTGAGGCGGTCGGCGAGCGCGATGACGAGGTCGCGGAGTTCATCGGGGCGCTCGATGACGAACGGCCGGTCGAGTGAAGCGAGTACCGGGGGCAGCCAGTCGAGCCGCTCCGCCCGCAGCTCGACGCGCAGCCAGCGCTCGGCCGCCGGGTCCTGGCCGGCCGCGGGCTCGTGCTCCTCCAGGCTCGCGACGCTGACGGGAAGGTGGGCGCGGATCTGATCGACTGTCCCGTGGATCCGCAAGGTCACCTCATGCTGGTACTCGGCCGTGGCGAACCCTGACAGCACGCGCTGTTCCGGACCGGGACCCACTGGCGCTTCGAATGAGCCGGGCAGGGTCCGCGCGTCTGCGATGCGATCGAGCCGGAAGGTTCGGTCCTCGCCGATCCGGGCGTCCTTGCCCGTGACGTACCACCGGCCCGCATGGGCGACGATCCCGTACGCGTGCAGCGTGCGTTCGCTGCGCCGTCCGTCACGGTCGGTGTAGCGGACCGAGACGGGTCGGCGGTGACGCACCGCGTCGGCGATCGTGAGCAGGACCCCAGCGTCCGGGGTGTCGAACTCGCCGGGCTGATCCGTGAAGGCGAGAGCTGCCAGGAGCGTGTCGAGCCGACGGGCGATGTGCTTGGGCAGCACCCGCCGGATCTTCGCCGACGCCGTCTCGCTTGCCGTGTGCTGCGTCGTCGTCAGCCCTGCTCGGCGGCCGGCGACCAGGCCGAGCAGCACGGCCAGCGCCTCGTCGTCGCTGAGCATGAGCGGAGGCAAGCGGTACCCGGGGGCGAGCCGGTACCCGCCGTAGCGGCCGCGCACCGATTCCACGGGCACGTCCAGGTCGATCAGCTGGTCCACATACCGCCGCACGGTGCGCCCTTCGACGCCGAGCCGGTCGGCGAGTTCGGCCACCGTCCGGGTGCCGCCCGACTGCAGCAGCTCCAGCAGTGTCAGCACGCGGGCGGTGGGTCGGGGCATGTGCACAACCTACCGCGAATACAGGACCGATTCTGTCCACTATTTCTCCTAGCCTGCGACGTGCACGCTTCCAGCACAGCCAAGGAGATCCCCATGGACTTCGTCTCGATCCGCATCATCACCAGCGACGTGGCGCGCCTCGTCGAGTTCTACGAGCGAGCCACAGGGGCGCGGGCAGTGTGGGCCACCGAGGACTTCGCCGAACTGAAGACCGCGGGCGCCACCCTCGCGATCGCCGGCACCCGCACCGTCCCGCTGTTCGCCCCGGACTCTGCCCGCCCGGCGGACAATCACAGCGTGATCACCGAGTTCCTCGTCGACGACGTGGACCGCGTTCACCAGAACCTGACCGGCTTCGTCACCGACTTCGTCAACGAGCCCACCACGATGCCCTGGGGCAACAGGTCGCTGCTGTTCCGCGACCCCGACGGCAACCTCGTCAACTTCTTCACCCCCGTCACCCCGGCGGCCATCGAAAAGTTCGCACGCTGACGCCACGCACAGCCGCTCACGCGGGAGCCCTGAGATCCCAGGGCTCCCGGTGAACGCGGCCGCCGAGTCCAGGAGCGCCACCAGCAGGGGACATCGGAAGAATTATGTCAACCAATTTCATTATGGACATTTGTGGCAATTTGCCGTTCAGGGGGTGGGTGGCCAGCCGTGACCCGTGGTGGATCGGCGACGTATAGGCGTTAGCGTGGTGGTTGCCAACCGGGAGCCCGTGCTGGTTGGTGCTGGTTCTTGGGATCCGTCAGGAGGAAACGTGCAGGTCAGGGCGATTTCATGAAATTGCTGCACACCTCCGACTGGCACCTCGGCCGGGCCTTCCACCGGGTCAGCCTGCTCGGGGCCCAGGCCGCCTTCGTCGACCACCTCGTGGCCGCCGTCGCCGAGCACGAGGTGGACGCCGTCCTCGTGGCCGGCGACGTCTACGACCGGGCCGTGCCGCCGCTGCCCGCCGTCGAGCTGTTCGACCGGGCCCTGCACCGGCTGGCCGACCTCGGCGTGCCCACCGTCATGATCTCCGGCAACCACGACTCGGCCCGCCGGCTCGGGGTCGGCGCCGGACTGATCGGCCGGGCCGGCATCCACCTGCGCACCGACCCGGCGGGCTGCGCCGAGCCGGTGGTCCTGGCCGACGCGCACGGGGACGTGGCCCTGTACGGGCTGCCGTACCTGGAGCCGGCACTGGTCAAGGACGAGTTCGCCGCCGACCGGGTCAGCCACGAGGCCGTGCTCGGCGCCGCCATGGACCGGGTCCGCGCCGACCTCGCAGGCCGCCCGGCCGGCACCCGCTCCGTCGTCCTCGCGCACGCCTTCGTGACCGGCGCCACGCCCAGCGACAGCGAGCGCGACATCACCGTCGGCGGCGTCGAGGCCGTCCCCGCGGCCGTCTTCGACGGGGTCGACTACGTGGCCCTCGGCCACCTCCACGGCTGCCAGACCATCGGCGAGCGGATCCGCTACTCCGGCTCCCCGCTCGCCTACTCCTTCTCCGAGGCCGACCACCGCAAGTCGATGTGGCTGATCGACCTCGGGCCGGCCGGCGAACTCGGCGCCGAGCGGATCGACACCCCCGTGCCGCGGCCGCTGGCCCGGATCCGCGGCCGGATCGACGACCTCCTCGCCGATCCCGCCCTCGCCGTCCACGAGCAGGCCTGGGTCGAGGCCACCCTCACCGACCCGGTCCGCCCGGACGACCCGATGGCCCGCGTCGCGGCCCGGTTCCCGCACACCCTCAGCCTCGCCTTCGACCCCGAGGACCGGGACGAGGCGGGCCAGGCCTCGTACGCGCAGCGGCTGCGGGGCCGCAGCGACCAGGAGATCGCCGAGGACTTCGTCGCCCACGTCCGCGGCGGCGCCGCCGACGAGGCCGAGCGGGCCCTGCTGCGGGCCGCCTTCGACGACGTACGCGCCGACGACACCCGCCAGGAGAGGGCCCGATGAGGCTGCACCGGCTCAAGGTCACCGCGTTCGGGCCGTTCGCCGAAGCCCAGGAGATCGACTTCGACGCCCTGTCCGGCGCCGGGATCTTCCTGCTGCACGGCCCCACCGGCGCGGGCAAGACCTCCGTGCTCGACGCCGTCTGCTACGCCCTGTACGGCTCGGTGCCCGGACCGCGCCAGTCGCCCGGCGCCAGCCTGCGCAGCGACCACGCCGACCCCGGCACCCCGACCGAGGTCTCCCTCGAACTCACCGTCGGCGGCCGCCGCCTGGAGCTGACCCGCCGCCCCGAACAGGACCGCCCGAAGAAGCGCGGCACCGGCACCACCCGCGACAAGGCCCAGAGCTGGCTGCGCGAGCACACGGGCGAGGGCGGCTGGCAGGCGCTCTCCCGCTCCCACCAGGAGATCGGCGAGGAGGTCGAACAGCTCCTCGGGATGAGCCGGGAGCAGTTCTGCCAGGTCGTACTGCTGCCCCAGGGCGAGTTCGCCCGCTTCCTGCGCGCCGACGCCGAGGCCCGCGGCCGGCTGCTCGGCCGGCTCTTCGACACCCGGCGCTTCGCCGCCGTCGAGTCCCTGCTCGCCGAGCGGCGCCGCACCGCCGAGGCCAAGGTGCGCGCCGGCGACGAGAAGGTGCTGGGCACCGCCCAGCGGCTCGCCCAGGCCGCCGGCGACGGCGCCGACCTGCGGGCCTGGCCGATGCCCCGGCACCAGCCCGGCGACCCCGGGCTCGCCGAGGCGGTACGGGCC
>NZ_WTFF01000194.1 GCF_019400985.1 Streptomyces bambusae | reverse complement strand
TCGGCGGCGTCGGATGTTGATAGGAGGCAGCCCCGAAGCCTGGGGCCAGGCGGTCGCGGCGGCCCGCGCGGCCGCGGCGCAGCCCCGGCTGGGTCCTGTGGCCCCCTGGTCGGGGATCGGCGCGTACCGGATGCTGGCGGCCCTGGCCTCCGTCGCCCCGCCCGACCCGGCGACCCGCACCCTGCTGAACCCCGCCCACCCCGAACTGGCGCGCACCGCCGAGGTGTTCCTCGACTGCGCCGGCCAGGCCGGCCGGGCGGCGGCCGCCCTGGGCATCCACCGCCAGACCTTGTACTACCGCCTGTCCCGGGTCGAGCAGCTCACCGGCCTCGACCTGGACGAGGGCGAGGACCGCCTGCTGCTCCACATGGCCCTCAAGTCGGCCCGGCTGTACGGGTGACGACCGTCCGCCGAGGGGCGGCTCGCCCCCCGGCCGTCGTCACGGTCCGGCTCAGGCCGGCTGTCCGCCGTCGCCCAGCACGGACTGCGCCGCCCGTCGCATGCCTTCGGTGATCTCCTCCGGCGTGGCCGCCGTCTCCGGGTCGAACAGCCACTGGATCATCAGGCCGTTGAGCAGCGCCTGGTAGAAGGCGCCCAGTGTGCGGCGGTCGCGCTCGTCGATCTTGTCCTCCGGAATGCCGGTGAACATCGAGATCAGGCCGCGCCGGCCCTCCTCCTGGCTGGCCGCGAGCAGTTCGCGCAGTTGCGGCAGCCGGTTCCCGCTCAGTACAACCTCCATGCTCGCGGCCCAGACCGGGCCGGAGCGGCCGGCTTGCGCGACGACCCCCTCCCACACCGAGCGGAAGCGCTCCAGCGAGCCGTCCTCGCCCTCGATCTCCCCGATGAAGCCGTCGCCCCACTCGTGCATGAGGGCGATGAAGGCCTCGGTGAGCAGGGCGTCCTTCGAGCCGTAGTGGTAGCCGATGGATGCCAGGTTGGCGCCGGAGGCGTTCACGATGTCGCGCGCGGTCGTCCGCACGAAACCCTTCTCGACCAGGCACTTCTTGGCGCCTTCGAGCAGATCTTCGCGGTGTCCCATGTCCACACAGTAGCAAGACACTCGTCTCATACATTCGTCTTGGACGATCGACTTATACATTCGTCATAGACAGGTGTTTATGACGGATGTACATTGCTCCGCATGACGAACTCCGCCGCGCCCCGCGCCGGCCGCAGGGAATGGACCGCGTTCACCGTCCTCCTGCTGCCCCTCCTCCTGGTCTCGATGGACGTCTCCGTCCTCTACTTCGCGATCCCGGCCATCACCCGGGAGCTCGACCCGAGCGCCACCCAGCAGCTGTGGATCTTCGACAGCTACGCCTTCGCCCTCGCCGGCCTGCTCCTGACGATGGGTTCGCTCGGTGACCGGATCGGGCGGCGCAGGCTCCTGCTGATCGGGGCCGGCGCGTTCGGCCTCGCCTCGGTCGGGGCGGCGTACGCGTCCAGCGCCGGGATGCTCATCGCCTGCCGCGCCCTGCTGGGGGTCGGCGGCGCCACCCTGATGCCGTCCACGCTGGCCCTGGTCCGCAACCTCTTCCAGGACGACAAGGAGCGCACCCGGGCGATCGGCATCTGGAGCGGGGCGATGGCCGGCGGGATCGCGCTCGGCTCGGTCATGAGCGGTCTGATGCTCGACCACTTCTGGTGGGGCTCGGTCTTCCTGGTCAACGTGCCCGCGATGGTGCTCCTGCTGGTCCTCGTGCCGGTGCTCGTCCCCGAGTTCAAGGACCCCGCCCCCGGCCGCTTCGACCTGCTGAGCGTGCCCCTGTCCATGGCCGCCGTCCTGCCGGTCGTCCACGGGCTCAAGGAGATCGCCGCCGAGGGCTTCGCCCCCGTCCCGCTCGCCTTCCTCGCCGTCGGCCTGGGCCTCGGCGCCGTGTTCGTCCACCGCCAGCGCACCCACCGGCACGCCATGATCAGCCGCGAGCTCTTCACCGGCCGGGGCTTCGGCGCCGGCGTCACCCTCAACACGATCGCCGCGTTCGCCATGATGGGCTCGGCCTACTTCACCACCCAGTACCTCCAGTCCGTTCTCGGCATGGGCACCCTGGAGGCCGCCCTGTGGAGCCTGGCCCCGTCCCTGGCCGTCGGCGCCGCCGCCCCCACTGCCGGGGCCGTCGCCGCGAAGGCCGGCCGCGCCGCCGTCGTCACCGGCGGGTTCGTGATCGGCGCGGCCGGGTTCGGCCTGCTCGCGCTTGTCGGCACCGACTCGCTGTGGCTGCTGCTGGCCGGCTGCGCGGCCCTGGCCTGCGGCATCGTGACGGTGATGTCCCTGGTCTCCGACCTGGCGCTGGCCTGCGCGCCGGCGGAGAAGGCGGGCTCGGCGGCCTCCGTGCTGGAGACCGGCCAGGAGTTCGGCGGCGCCCTCGGCATGGCGCTCCTCGGCAGCCTCGGCACCGCCGTCTACCGCGCCGACCTCGCGGGCGCCGACCTCGCCGGCGCCGACCCCGCCGTGCGCGAGACCCTGGGCAGTGCCTCGGCGGTGGCCCAGCAGCTTGGCGGCGAGGCGGGCGGGCACGTCCTGGGCCTGGCCCGGGAGGCCTTCGTCCACGGCTTCCACTACGCCGCGTTCGCCGGGGCCGGGCTCCTGCTGGCCGCCGCCCTGCTGGCCGCGAGGCTGCTGGAAAAGACCGAAGGGCCCGGGAGGAGGTCCCAGGCCCTTCAGGCGGATCGTGCCGTGCGCGTCAGCCGAGGTTGACCGAGCGGGCGGAGGTGGCGCCGATCTCCTCGGCGATGTCCGTCAGGACGGTCGCCGGGACGGTCGCGTCCACGGTCAGGACGGCGAGCGCCTCACCGTGCTCCTCCGTACGGGCGACCTGCATGCCCGCGATGTTCAGACCGGCCTCGCCGAGCACGCGGCCGACCGTGCCGACCACGCCCGGGCGGTCGGTGTAGCGCAGCACGATCATGTGGTCGGCCAGCGCGAGGTCCACGTCGTACTCGCCGACGCCCACGATCTTCTGGAGGTGCTTGGGGCCCGCCAGCGTGCCGGAGACCGAGACCTCCTGGCCGTCGGACAGGGTGCCGCGCACGATCACCACGTTGCGGTGGTCCGGGGACTCCGAGCTGGTGGTCAGGCGCACCTCGACACCGCGCTCCTGCGCGAACAGCGGGGCGTTGACGTAGGAGACCGTCTCGTCGACGACGTCCTCGAACACACCCTTGAGGGCGGAGAGTTCCAGCACCTTGACGTCGTGCTGGGTGATCTCGCCGCAGACCTCGACGTCGAGGCGGACGGCGACCTCGCCCGCCAGGGCGGTGAAGATCCGGCCGAGCTTCTCGGCGAGCGGCAGGCCCGGGCGGACGTCCTCGGCGATGACCCCGCCCTGGACGTTGACGGCGTCCGGCACCAGCTCGCCGGCGAGCGCGAGGCGCACCGAGTTGGCGACCGAGATACCGGCCTTCTCCTGGGCCTCGTCCGTGGAGGCGCCGAGGTGCGGGGTGCAGACGACCTGGTCGAGCTCGAAGAGCGGGGAGTCCGTGCAGGGCTCCTTGGCGTAGACGTCGAGGCCGGCGCCGGCGACGCGGCCCTCCTTGAGCGCCGAGTAGAGCGCGGCCTCGTCCACGATCCCGCCGCGGGCGGCGTTGACGATGCGGACGGACGGCTTCACCTTGTGCAGCGCCTCGTCCCCGATGAGGCCGATGGTCTCGGGGGTCTTGGGCAGGTGCACCGTGATGAAGTCGGCGACCTCCAGCAGCTCGTCCAGGGAGAGCATCTTGACACCCATCTGGGCGGCGCGCGCGGGCTGCACGTACGGGTCGTAGGCGACGACCTTCATCCCGAAGGCGGACATGCGCTGGGCCACCAGGACGCCGATGCGGCCGAGGCCGACGACGCCGAGGGTCTTCTCGCTGAGCTCGACGCCCGTGTACTTGCTGCGCTTCCACTCGCCGTTCTTCAGGGCGGTGTTGGCCTGCGGGATGTGGCGGGCGGAGGCGATCAGCAGGCCGCAGGCGAGCTCGGCGGCCGTGACGATGTTCGAGGTGGGGGCGTTGACGACCATCACGCCGGCCTTGGTGGCGGCGGAGACGTCCACGTTGTCCAGGCCGACGCCGGCCCGGGCGATCACCTTGAGCTTCTTGGCGGCGCTGATCGCCTCGGCGTCGACCTTGGTCGCGGAGCGGACCAGGATGGCGTCGACGTCGGCGATGGCGGGCAGCAGCTCCGCGCGGTCGGCGCCGTTGCAGTGCCGGATCTCGAAGTCGGGGCCGAGCGCCTCGACGGTGGCAGGCGAAAGCTCTTCGGCGATGAGTACGACAGGTTTCGAGCTCACGTGGGTCCTCACAAGTCCAGTGCGGACGGCCGTCCCGATACGGCCGCAGGCGACGGAGGGGCTAGCCGCGTGGAAGACGCACGACACTGTGGGCCTGACGCGTATGTGTTGAGCAGTGTAGTGGCGGTGCGGCGCTGGTTTTCCGCCTGTCCGGAAGGATCACCCTTCCGGGGTTGGCCGGGGTGGACAACCGGTCCTGGAGAGGTCCCGGAATCCGGCCGGAGCCCGGTGCACGGCGGGGCCGGGACGCATCCGTCCCGGCCCCGCCGTCAGGCTCAGCTCTCCTCGCTGTCCACCCAGCTCATCAGCTTGCGCAGCTTCTTGCCGGTGGTCTCCAGCAGGTGCTCCGAGTCGGCCTTCTTGTACTCGTTGTACTTGGGCAGGCCGGCCTGGTACTCGGCCATCCAGGTCTTGGCGAAGGTGCCGTCCTGGATCTCGGCGAGGACCTTCTTCATCTCGGCCTTGGTGGCGTCGGTGATGACGCGCGGGCCGGTGATGTAGTCGCCCCACTCGGCGGTCTCGGAGACCGACCAGCGCATCTTCTCCAGGCCGCCCTCGTACATGAGGTCGACGATCAGCTTCAGCTCGTGCAGGCACTCGAAGTAGGCGATCTCCGGCTGGTAGCCCGCCTCGGTCAGCACCTCGAAGCCGGCCTTGACGAGCGCGGAGGCGCCACCGCACAGGACGGCCTGCTCGCCGAACAGGTCGGTCTCGGTCTCCTCGGTGAAGGTGGTCTTGATGACACCGGCGCGGGTGCCGCCGATGCCGGCCGCGTAGGAGAGCGCGAGCTGGAAGGCGTTGCCCGTGTAGTCCTGCTCGACGGCGGCGATGCACGGAACGCCGCGGCCCTCCTCGTACTGACGGCGGACCAGGTGGCCCGGGCCCTTCGGGGCGACGAGGGCGACGTCCACGTTGGCCGGGGGCTGGATGAAGCCGTAGCGGACGTTGAAGCCGTGGCCGAAGAACAGCGCGTCGCCGTCCTTGAGGTTGTCCTTGATGGACTCCTCGTAGACCTTCGCCTGGATCGGGTCCGGGGTCAGGATCATGATGACGTCGGCCTCGGCCGCGGCCTCGGCGACGGAGACGACGCGCAGGCCCTGCTCCTCGGCCTTCACCTTGGACTTGGAGCCCTCCTGGAGGCCGACGCGGACGTCGACACCGGAGTCGCGCAGCGACAGCGCGTGGGCGTGGCCCTGGCTGCCGTAGCCGATGACCGCGACCTTGCGGCCCTGGATGATGGACAGGTCGGCGTCGTTCTCGTAGAACAGCTCGGCCACTGGGATATCTCCTTGGTGCGCTGGTGTTGCTCCCACCGTACGGCGGGGACGGCAATCGTGGTTTACGGTCTCGCCATGCGGGCCCGTGAACGGGCCCGTACGGCGGGCGGGTCGGGGTCGGTCAGGCGCTGCGGTCCAGGGCCCGCAGGCTGCGGTCCGTGATGGACCGGCCGCCACGCCCTATGGCGATCGTGCCCGACTGGACGAGCTCCTTGATGCCGAACGGCTCCAGCATCTTGAGCATGGCTTCGAGCTTGTCGGCGCCGCCGGTGGCCTCGATGGTGACGGCCTCCGGGGAGACGTCGACCGTCTTGGCGCGGAACAGCTGGACGATCTCGACGATCTGGGAGCGGGTCTCGTTGTCGGCGCGGACCTTCACCAGGACGAGCTCGCGCTGGATCGCGGAGCCCGGCTCCAGCTCGACGATCTTGAGCACGTTGACCAGCTTGTTGAGCTGCTTGGTGACCTGCTCCAGCGGGAGGTCCTCCACGTTCACGACGATCGTGATGCGGGAGATGTCGGGGTGCTCGGTGACACCGACCGCGAGGGAGTCGATGTTGAACCCGCGGCGGGAGAACAGGGCGGCGATCCGGGCCAGGATGCCGGGCGTGTTCTCGACCAGGACGGAGAGCGTGTGCTTGGACATGTGTGTCGTTCTCTCTCTTTCGCTCTCTCGGCTCAGTCGTCTTCGTTGTCGCCGAAGTCGGGGCGGACGCCCCGGGCGGCCATGACCTCGTCGTTGGAGGTGCCGGCGGCGACCATCGGCCACACCATGGCGTCCTCGTGGACGATGAAGTCGACGACCACCGGACGGTCGTTGATCGCGTTGGCCTCGGCGATGACCTTGTCCAGGTCGGCCGGGTCCTCGCAGCGCAGGGCCACACAGCCCATCGCCTCGGAGAGCTTGACGAAGTCCGGGACGCGGGTGCCCTGGCGGGGGGCGGTGGACTCGCCGAGCTGGGAGCCGACGGCGTCGTGGCCGGTGTCGTCGGCGTGCAGGACGGTGCTGGAGTAGCGCTGGTTGTAGAAGAGGGTCTGCCACTGGCGGACCATGCCCAACGCGCCGTTGTTGATGATCGCGACCTTGATCGGGATGTTGTTCAGCGTGCAGGTGACCAGTTCCTGATTGGTCATCTGGAAGCAGCCGTCGCCGTCGATCGCCCAGACCGTGCGGTCCGGCATGCCGACCTTGGCGCCCATCGCGGCGGGGACCGCGTAGCCCATGGTCCCGGCGCCGCCGGAGTTCAGCCAGGTGCGGGGCTCCTCGTAGTTGACGAAGTGCGAGGCCCACATCTGGTGCTGGCCGACGCCGGCCGCGTAGACCGTGCCCTGGGGGGCCAGCTGGCCGATCCGCTCGATGACCTGCTGCGGCGAGAGCATGCCGTCCTCGGGCAGGTCGTAGCCGAGCGGGTAGGTCTCGCGCCAGCGGTTGAGGTCCTTCCACCAGGCGGTGTAGTCGCCGGCGTTGCCCTCGGTGTGCTCGGCCTGGACGGCCTGGACCAGGTCGGCGATGACCTCGCGGGCGTCGCCGACGATCGGGACGTCCACGGGCTTGTTCTTGCCGATCTCGGCCGGGTCGATGTCCGCGTGGATGACCTTGGCGTGCGGGGCGAAGCTGTCGAGCTTGCCGGTGACGCGGTCGTCGAAGCGGGTGCCGAGCGCGATCAGCAGGTCGGCCTTCTGCAGGGCGGTGACGGCGGTGACCGCGCCGTGCATGCCGGGCATGCCGACGTGCAGCGGGTGGGTGTCGGGGAAGGAGCCCAGCGCCATCAGGGTGGTGGTGACGGGGATGCCGGTGAGCTCGGCGAGGACCTTCAGCTCGGCGGTGGCGCCGGACTTCATCACGCCGCCGCCGACGTACAGGACCGGGCGCTTGGCCTGGACGATCAGCTTGGCGGCCTCGCGGATCTGCTTGGCGTGCGGCTTGGTGACCGGCCGGTAGCCGGGCAGGTCCATGGCCGGCGGCCAGCTGAAGGTGGTCTGCGCCTGGAGGGCGTCCTTGGCGATGTCGACCAGGACCGGGCCGGGACGGCCGGTGGCGGCGATGTGGAACGCCTCGGCGATCGTCCGCGGGATGTCCTCGGCCTTGGTGACCAGGAAGTTGTGCTTGGTGATCGGCATCGTGATGCCGACGATGTCCGCCTCCTGGAAGGCGTCGGTGCCGATCGCCTTGGAGGAGACCTGGCCGGTGATCGCGACGAGCGGGACGGAGTCCATGTGGGCGTCGGCGATCGGCGTGACCAGGTTGGTGGCGCCCGGGCCGGAGGTGGCCATGCAGACGCCGACCTTGCCCGTGGCCTGTGCGTAGCCGGTGGCGGCGTGGCCGGCGCCCTGCTCGTGGCGGACCAGGATGTGACGGACCTTGGTGGAGTCCATCATCGGGTCGTACGCGGGGAGGATGGCGCCGCCCGGGATGCCGAAGACGGTGTCGCACCCCACCTCTTCGAGAGAACGGATGAGGGACTGCGCACCCGTGACGTGCTCAACTGCGGCGGGCTGCTGTCCGCCGGAACGGGCCCGCGGCTGCGGATGGTGGGCCCCGGTGGCCTGCTCGGTCATCGGCATTCTCTTCTCGAAGCTGAGGGTTTTACGAGGATTCGGCGTGTGCGACATGTGCCAGTGCAACAAAAAACCCCTCGTGCCAGGAGGCAAGCGAGGGGAGCGCGTCGGGTGTGTCGAGCAGGGACATGCTGGTCCCGGCTTCAGCCGACGCGCTTTCCAAGTACGAGAATTCGGGTGCGCATGGCACTGACCCTCCCTCCGGCGGGAGGTCGATGTCAAGTGGGTGGGACGGGCGTCTCATTATTTGAGCCTCTACGGATGGCCATCGAGCCCCCCAGGGAACCGCCGGCCAAGGCGGGCTGGGCCGCCCCGCCCGGTACTGGAAACGTACTCCTCGCCAGGGCCCGGCGCAGCCGGTACTCGTCGAGCGGGCCGGAAAACGCCTGGCCCTGGCCGTGGCTGCAGCCCATGGCACGCAGGGCCATCACCTGCTCGGGGAGGTCCACCCCGTCGGCCACCGACTGCATGCCCAGGTCATTTGCGATGCGCAACAATCCGGCCGTGATCTTGTGCAGTCTGGCTGATTCGACCACTCCCTCGACCAGCCCCCGGTCCAGCTTGAGCACGTCCACCGGGAGCCTGCGCAGGGCGCTGATGGCCGCGTAGCCGCTGCCGAAGCCGTCCAGGGCGATCCGTACGCCGAGCCGCCTCAGGGCGGTCAGGCGGCGCTCCAGGTCGTCGAAGGGCACCCGGGGGTCGCAGAGCGCCAGCTCCAGCAGCAGGGCCCCCGAGGGCAGCCCGTGCCGGGTCAGCAGGGCCTCCACGGAGCCGGGCGGCACAGCCTTGTCGAGCAGCCGCTGGGCGGTCATCCGTACGGCCACGGGGACGTCGTGCCCCGCGTGCCGCCGGTCGGCGGCCTGCTCCACGGCCTCCTCCAGCAGCCACCGGCCGATATCACCCGTACGGTCGACCCCCGCCCCGGCCGGGCCCGGGGACCGGTCGGGGGCAGGGGACCGGTCGGCGCCGGTCACCCGGTCGGACGCGGGGCCTCCCTCGCTGTGCTCGGCGACCCGGAGGAACTCGGCGGGGGTGAAGAGGATCCCCTGGGCGGAGCGCCAGCGGGCCTGGGCGGCGACCGCCGTGATCTCGCCGGTGGACAGGCAGACGACCGGCTGGTGGAGCAGCGCGAACTCGCCGTCGTGCAGCGCGCTGCGCAGCCGGCCCGCCACCTCCGCCTTGCGGACGACCTCGGCCTGCATCTGGGGCGCGTACAGCTCGACCCGGTCCTTGCCGCCGGCCTTGGCCCGGTACATCGCCAGGTCGGCGTTGCGCATCAGGTCCGACGGGGTGATGCCGGGGTCGGCGAAGGCCACGCCGATGCTGGCGGCCACCCGGACCTCGCCGCCCCCGATCCGGTACGGCTGGGAGAGGGTGGCGCGCAGCCGCTCGGCGATCTCGCGGACCTGGTACTCCCGGGCACTGCGGTCGCGGCCGCCGTCGCCGAGGATCAGCGCGGCGAACTCGTCGCCGCCGAGGCGGGCGGCAGTGTCCCCGGCCCGGACGGAGTCCTGGAGCCGCCGGGCGGCCTCGACGAGCAGTTCGTCGCCCGCCTGGTGGCCGATGGAGTCGTTGACGGCCTTGAAGCCGTCGAGGTCGATGAAGAGGACCGCGGTGCTGTGGTCGCCGGCGCGCCGGCCGGCCAGGGCCTGGCGGACCCGGCGGGTGAACAGGGCCCGGTTGGGCAGGTCGGTCAGCGGGTCGTGCTCGGCGCTGTGCTGGAGCTGCGCCTGGAGGCGGACCCGCTCGGTGACGTCCCGGCTGTTGAGGATCAGGCCGCCCTGGTGGCGGTTGACGGTGGACTCCACGTTGAGCCACTCGCCGCTGCCGGACTTGAAGCGGCACTCGATGCGGGTGGTGGGCTCCTCGGCGGGCGGGGCCGCGAGGAAGCGGCGGACCTCGTGGACCACCCTGCCCAGGTCGTCGGGGTGGATCAGGTCGGACAGCTGGGAGCCGACGAGCTCCTCGGCGTCGCGCCCGTAGACCCCGGCCGCGGCGGGGCTGACGTAGCGCAGTGTCCCCGTGGGCGCGGCGATCATGATGACGTCGCTGGAGCCCTGGACCAGGGAACGGAAGTGGTTCTCCTTCTGGGCCAGCTCCTGGGTCAGCGCGATGTTGTCCAGCAGCATGATGCCCTGGCGGACCACGAGGGCGAGGACGACCGTGCAGCCCGTGAGGACGACCATCCGGTCGACCTTGCGGCCGTCCACGTTGTAGAGGATCCCCAGGGTGCACACGGCGGCCGCGAGGTACGGCGTGAGCGCGGGCAGCGAGCCGGTGATGGGGCGGCTGACCGGGCGCTGGCCGCGGGGCTGGCCGGATCCCTCCGGGCCCTGGGAGGCGAAGCGGCGCGCGCCCCAGGGGGCGTAGGCGAGGAGCAGCGAGCCCGCGAACCAGCCGGCGTCCAGCAGCTGTCCCGACTCGTAGTTGGCGCGCAGCAGCGGGGAGGTGAACAGCGCGTCGCTGAGGACCGTGAGCGCGAGGGCGGCGATGGCGGTGTTGACCGCGGAGCGGTTGCCCGGGGAGCGCCGGAAGTGCAGGACCAGGACCATCGAGACGAGGGCGATGTCCAGCAGCGGGTAGGCGAGCGAGAGGGCGGCGTGCGGGACGCTGCCGGGCGCCCCGGACTGGGCGGTCTGCGTCGCGTGCGCGAGGGCCAGGCTCCAGGAGAGGGTCAGCAGCGAGCCGCCGATGAGCCAGGAGTCGAGGGCCAGGCAGACCCAGCCGGCCCGGGTGACCGGCCGCTTGGCGAGCACGAGGAGGCCGACGATGGCGGGCGGCGCGAAGCAGAGGAAGGCGAAGTCGGCTGCGGAGGGCTGCGGCACGTCCTGGCCGAGCACCACCTCGTACCAGCCCCACACCGCGTTTCCGCAGGCGCCCATGAGGGAGGAGAAGGCGAACAGCAGCCAGGCGGGGCGCTCGCGGCTGCGGTTCGTGCGCGCGTAGTGGTAGCAGGAGACGGCCGCCAGCACCCCCGCCGCGCACAGTCCGAAGTCGCCCATGACCAGTGCGAGGGTCTGCGAGCCCCAGCCGAGGGCGGCGCCGACCGCGTAGCCGCCGCAGACCAGGGCGAGGACGAGCTGGGCCACCAGGCTCCTGCCGCTGCCGTCGGTGGCGGGCGGCCGGCTCAGGAGCGCCGTCCCGGGGGCACTCACCGGGACTCCTCGGTGGCTGGTTCCGGTGCGCGCCCGCGTCGCCCCGGGCCGCTCTGCCGCGTCGGATCGTTGGTCCATTGGCCGTGCATCGCCCGTCGCCCCCCAAAATGTCCGATCACTCCCCAGCGCCAGACGTTCGTGGCGCAGCCCCTTGGTCCGGACGATACACCACTTTCGTCACTCAGGGATATAGATGCTCTACGCTGCGTTACCATATGAGGAGTTGGCGACACGGTCCGCATCTGAATAGATACAGAGTGTGCACAATGTGCCCGTTCGGGCTCAACGCGTGATCAGTACCGTGTTCTCCAGCGGGTCGCCGGCGGCGAAGCGGGTGAGCTGACGGACCAGCAGCCGCTTGGCCCTCGGCTCGAACGCCGAGCTGCTGCCGCCCACATGAGGGGTGATCAGGACACCCGGGGCGTGCCAGAGCGGATGGCCGGCCGGCAGCGGTTCCGGGTCGGTCACGTCGAGGGCCGCGCGCAGCCGCCCGGCCTGCAGTTCCTTCACCAGGTCGCCGGTGACCACGACGGGGCCGCGCGCCACGTTCACCAGCAGGGCCCCGTCCTTCATCCGGGCCAGGAAGCCGGCGTCGACCAGTCCCCTGGTCCCCTCGGTCAGCGGGGTGCACAGGATCACCACGTCCGCCTCGGGCAACAGGCCGGGCAGCTGGGCGAGGGCGTGCACCGGGCCGCGCACGGTGGTGCGCCCGGAGCGCGCGACGCGCATGACCCGCGCGCACTCGAAGGGCGCGAGCCGGTCCTCGACGGCCTCGCCGACGGCTCCGTACCCCACGATCAGGACCGACTTGTCCGCGAGGGCCTCGTAGAAGCCGAAGCGCCACTCCTCGCCGTCCTGGCCGCGCACCATGCCCGGGATGCCGCGCAGCGAGGCCAGGGTGAGGGTGAGGGCGAGCTCGGCGGTGCTCGCGTCGTGGACGCCGCGCGCGTTGCACAGCGACACCCCCGGGTGCAGGTCGCCGACCGCGCCGAGGACGTGGTCGATGCCGGCCGTGAGCGTCTGGACCACCCGCAGCCGCGGCATGCGGGCCAGCGGGCGCAGCGTGACCTCCTGGGACTTCATGTAGGGCGTGACGTAGAAGACGCAGTCGGCCGGGTCCGCGGGGAACTCGTCCTCGCCGTCCCACCGGCGGTAGCGGAAGGCGTCGGGGAGCCCGGGGATCTCGTCGGCGGGGAAGGGCAGCCACACGTCTGCGGTCGTCGAAGTCATGAAACCGAGGCTATGCGAAGGGCTTCGCGATCAAGCCGTTACTTTGGGGGGCGGCAGACGGAGGGGGTCAAGGGCGTTGGAGCGCAGGTCAATCGGGGCGTCGGCGCTGTCGGTCGGCGCGATCGGGCTCGGCTGCATGCCGATGAGCTGGGGCTACGCCGCCTCGCGGCGGCAGGGCGCGGAGTCGCTGCGGACCGTGCACACGGCGCTGGACCTGGGCGCGAACCTGCTGGACACGGCCGACATGTACGGGCCGTTCACCAACGAGCTGCTGGTGGGGCGGGTGCTCAAGGAGCGGCGCGCCGAGGCCTTCGTGTCGACCAAGGTCGGACTGCGGGTGGGCGATCAGCACGTGGTGGCCAACGGCCGGCCGAGCTATGTGCGGCGGGCCTGCGACGCGTCGCTGCGCCGGCTCCAGACCGATGTGATCGACCTCTACCAGCTGCACCGGGTGGACCCGGAGGTGCCGGTCGAGGAGACCTGGGGCGCCATGTCCGAGCTGGTGGGCGCCGGGAAGGTGCGCGCGCTGGGCTTCTGCGCCGTCGGGGCGGGGGCCGGCCCGGGCGCGGGGCGCAGCGGGGACCGGGCGTACGGGGTCACGCTGCGGCAGCTGGAGCGGGCCCAGCAGGTGTTCCCGGTGACCGCGGTGCAGGCGGAGCTGTCGGTGTGGTCGCCGGAGGCGGCCCGGCAGCTGCTGCCGTGGTGCGCGGCGCGGGGCGTGGGGTTCGTGGCGGCGATGCCGCTGGGGAGCGGGTTCCTGACCGGCACGCTGACGCCCGGGCAGGGCTTCGAGGAAGCGGACGCGCGGGCCCGGCACCCGCGGTTCACGGCGGAGGCGATGGCCGCGAACCAGGTGATCGTGGCGGGCCTGCGGCGGGTGGCGGCGCGGCACGGGGAGACGGTCACGGCCGCGCAGGTGGCGCTGGCCTGGGTGCTGGCGCAGGGGCCGCAGGTGGTCCCGGTGCCGGGGGCCTGCCGGGCGGGGCGGGCGGCGGAGAACGCGAGCGCGGCACAGGTGCTGCTGACCGCCCGGGACCTGGCCGAGATCGCGGCGCTGCCGGTGGCGGTGGGAGCCTGGGACTGAGGCCCTTCCCCGTTCGGCGCCGTTCCATGTTCACTCGATCGGGTGTGCGAATGCCGGAACTCCGTGGAATGCCTGTCCTGTTGAGACGGGTGACGGTGCGGTCCCCGGACGGTGGGGACCGCCGGGACCGGAAGGGAGCGGGACGATGCGCGAGGGACGAGGACGCTACGGGGCAGGGGCGCTGGGCCGGGTGCTGAGCGGCGGCCCGGGGCTCATCGGCGGCCGGGGCCTGCGGGGCGGCGGGGGCCGGCGGGTCGGCCGGGTGCTGTTCGGAGGCGGGGGTCTGCCGTTGGGAGGCGGGGGTCTGCGGTTCGGAGGCGGGGGCATGCGGGGCGGCCGGGTGCTGGCGGCGGTGG
>NZ_WTFF01000193.1 GCF_019400985.1 Streptomyces bambusae | reverse complement strand
GCGCCCGGCGCCGGGGTCGTGGCCGGGGTCGCCCCGGCAGACGCGGACGGGCCGGGGCCCGGGGCCGGGGCCGTCCCGGTCGTCGAGGAGTCGGCCTGGGCCGTCGTGGTGGCCGTGGTCCCGCCCGGGGCCGGTGGCTGGGCCGGGACGGTCGGGGGGTGCGGGGTGATCAGGAAGGTGGCGCGGCCCGCGTCCGTTTCGCGCAGGTGCCGGATGGCCTCCGCCGCTGCCGACGGGGAGGTCACGGCCAGGGCGTCGGCCGCCGCGCCCAGGGCCGCGGCGACCGGCACCTCGTAGCCGGGGGTGACCGAGAGCCGCTCGGCGGCCGGGCCGAGCAGCCCGGCGAGGCGTTCGCGGGCCTCCAGCACCGCGCCCGTGCCGTCCTTGCGCCGCAGCCCCAGCGCCATGGCGTCGTGCCGGGCCGAGACGGCCGCACGGGAACGTTCCGCCGCGGTGAGGGCCTCCCGCGCGGCGCCGAGTTCCGCCTCCGCCGCGGCCAGCGCGGCGCGCGCCTCCTCGTGGTCGCCCGCCAGCGCGGGGTCCTCCAGCTCCTCGACCTCCGCGGCCAGCGCCTCGTACTCCTCCTGCGCCCGCACCGCCCGCTCCGCGGACTCCTCCCGCGCCGCCACCAGCCGGTCGATCTCTGCCTGCGCCGCGCCGGCCCGGGAGCGGGCCGCGGCGAGCCGGCCGGTCAGCCGGGCCAGGCCCTCGCGCCGGTCGGCGATGGCCCGGGCGGCGTCCCGCAGCCGCCGCTCCTCCTGCGCCAGCGCCCGCTCCAGTTCCGCGCGGTGCAGGGCGGTGTCCTCCAGCGCCCGCGACGCCGCCTCCAGAGCGGCCGTCAGCTCGGCCTCCTGCTCGCGGATCCGGGCGGCCTCCCGCTCCATGTCCTCCGGGTCGCGGCCGCGCCGCTCCTCCTCGACGGGCGCCGTCGCGCTCTTGACCCGGGCGTCGGCCAGGGACACCGTGCCGCGTACCCGTTCAGCCAGCTGGGACAGTTCGTACCAGGTCTGCTGGGCCTGCTGCAGGCGCGGGGCGAGCTCGCGGACCGCCGCCTCCAGAGAGGCCTCCCGGGCCAGGGCCGCCGCGAGGTCCGCCTCGGTGGCCTCCTTGCGCTCCTTCAGCGCGGCCTCGTCGGCGATCTCCGCGGCCAGCGCCGCCCGCAGGGTCACGAGGTCGTCGGCGAGCAGCCGCAGTCGCGCGTCACGCAGGTCCGCCTGGATGACCGCGGCCCGCCGGGCCACCGCCGCCTGCCGGCCCAACGGCTTCAGCTGGCGCCGCAGTTCCTCGGTCAGGTCCTGGACCCGGGCGAGGTTGGCCTGCATCGCGTCCAGTTTCCGCAGCGCCTTCTCTTTGCGCTTGCGGTGCTTGAGGACGCCGGCGGCCTCCTCGATGAAGGCCCGGCGGCCCATGGGGTCGGCGTGCAGGACGGAGTCGAGCTGGCCCTGGCCGACGATCACGTGCATCTCGCGGCCGATGCCGGAGTCGGACAGCAGCTCCTGGATGTCGAGCAGGCGGCAGGTGTCGCCGTTGATCTGGTACTCGCTGCTGCCGCCCCGGAACATGATCCGCGTGATCGTGACCTCGGCGTAGTCGATCGGCAGGGCGCCGTCGGAGTTGTCGATGGTCAGCGACACCTCGGCGCGGCCGAGCGGCGGGCGGCCGGTCGTACCGGCGAAGATGACGTCCTCCATCTTCCCGCCGCGCAGGGACTTGGCTCCCTGCTCGCCCATGACCCAGGACAGCGCGTCCACCACGTTCGACTTGCCCGAGCCGTTGGGACCCACGACACAGGTGATGCCGGGCTCGAAACGCAGGGTGGTCGCGGACGCGAAGGATTTGAAACCGCGCAGGGTCAGGGCCTTGAGGTGCACGCCGCCGGACTCTACCTCGCGGGTTCGGTTTCACCCATGAAGGTGCGGGGCAGAGTCGTCGTCAGGTGACGGCGAGGAGGCCGGGAGGGAACGAGAGGGTGCGGCCGGGGAAGCGCCCGGAGAGCCGGCGAGGGAGCACGCGGACTGCAAGGACTGCAAGGACTTCGAGGACTTCGAGGGACTGCGAGGACTTCGAGGACTGCCCGGAGGAACCGCGGACCCGCCCAAAGAAAGAAGGGACGCCGGGGCGTCCCTTGCAGATCGTGCTGGGCTGGAGTCGAGCGACGAGATTGGCGCGGATCAGGTGAGCGCAGGCTCCGCCTTGGGTACGTCGATGTCGATGCTGTCCAGCAGCGAGTCTCCGTGCTGAGCGGCGGCCGCGTTCAGCGCGTCGTTCTCGGACTGAATCCGTACGAGCTCGGACTCGAGGTCCTGGACGCGCTGCTGAAGCCGTCGCATCTCGGCGAGGAGTCGCGGGTCGGAACCGCCGACGTAACCGAGAAGCGCCTTTGCCATGATGGATGGTCCTCCACACTGAGTGACCGACCGAAGCGGTGTGGGTCGTGAGGGAATCGCACCCGCGGTGTCTGGCAGTGACGGTCAGCCTCTGCGCTACTGGTGCCACCACGGCCAAACAGCTCAGGTGCGCGGGGACTTCCAGCGTCTCACCAAAAAGTTTGACGGTCAACACGATCACGCCCCGTATCGGCGGGCAACCCGGTCCGCACAAGGCCTGTGGAGATCATCCTCGCCTCCGAGCCTTGCACGGACCGGCGGGCGCGGCAACGCGTCGGAGACGAATGCGCAGATCCGACGGCATGGAGATCTGATCAGTACATGATCAGCGGATGGCGAAGCCGGCATAGCCGCCGCGCGGCACACCCCAGATCTCGGTCACTCCATCGACCCGTCCCGGCGTGTCGGACGACTGCATCCAGTCGAGCAGCCGGTGGCAATTCTCACGTTGACCCTCGGCCACGACCTGCACTCGCCCGTCGTCGAGGTTGAGCGCGAAACCGCACAGCCCCCCGATCTCCAGAGCGTTCTCCCTGGTGAACCAGCGGAAGCCCACTCCCTGTACACGGCCGCGCACCCAGGCGGTCATGCGGACATCTTCATTCATGGGCGAACGCTAACCGGGTGGCCACATTTCCTTCACGCCACCCCCCGTGCCCCATGGCGTACAGTCGCGCACCAATGACTTCACCCATTTGGGTGAGTAAAGGTCGATCTTGGAAGGCTTCGCAGATGGGACGCCACCGACTTCCCGCGCCGCGCCGCACGCGCGGCTCCGTCGTGCGCAACACCCTGCTGGGCGGCTGTGTCGCGGCGGCGCTCGGAACCACCGCGGCCGTCACCACCGGCGTGGTGCCGGTCGGCGACTCCTTCCCCTACATCGGCGAGACGGGCAAGGTGACGGCCAAGCCCACGCCGCGCCCGGTCGCGGCCACGGACCTCCAGCAACAGGGCGGCCTGGCGAACCTCTCCGGCCGCGCCTCCGCGGGTCCCGGCTCCGTCGCCTCCCCGACCCCGTCCGCGTCGGCCTCCCCGTCCCCCTCCGCCTCGCCGTCCCCGTCGGCCTCCGCATCGGCGTCGGCCTCGCCCACGCCGTCCCCCTCCGCCAAGGCGGAGGACAAGCCCGCTGCGAAGCCGGCGCCGAAGACCGTCCCGCCGGCGCCGCGCCCGGCCACGTCGATCCCCGTCCCGACCGGGCACTCCGCCGAGGAGAGCGCCGTACTGGAGCTGGTCAACGCGGAGCGGGCCAAGGCGGGCTGCCCGGCCGTACGGGCGAACCCGCCGCTGGCCGCCCTCGCCGGCGCCTTCAGCAAGGACATGGCCGTCCGCGGCTTCTTCTCCCACACCGACCCCGACGGCAACTCGCCGTGGGACCGCGCCGCCAAGGCCGGCGTCTCGGGCCTGGGCGGGGAGAACATCGCCCGGGGCCAGGGCGACGCCCAGGCCGTGATGAACGCCTGGATGAACAGCCCCGGCCACAAGGCCAACATCCTCAACTGCGAGTTCCGCACCCTGGGCGTCGGCGTGCACGTGGCCGCCGGCGGCCCGTGGTGGACCCAGGACTTCGGCTTCTGACGGCCGGCCCCGCCCTCCCCGCGGGGCCGGTCCCGACCGCCGGGCCCCGGCCTCGGCTCAGGCCCTGACCCCGGCCCCGGCTCCGGCCCGGGCCCTGACCCCGGCCCCGGCTCCGGCCCGGGCCCTGACCCCGGCCCCGGCTCAGGCGCCGAGCGCGGCGCGCCCGGCCAGGAAGACCCGCGCCTGTTCGGCGACCCGGCGGCCCAGGTGCTCGGCCGTCGCCAGGTCGGCCTTGTGCACGGCCTCCGGGCCCTCGTCGGAGTTGGTCTGGGCGGCGGCGCCCGCGAAGAAACCGAGGCGGTTGAGGTCGTTCTCGGAGCCCTGGGAGGAGTTCCAGCCCGGCTTCAGGCCCAGGTTGATCCAGCTCATGCCGTGCTGGGCGGCCAGCGTCTGGAAGTAGTGCAGGGTGTTCAGCTTGTCGCCGCTCTTGGACGCGGAGTTCGAGAAGCCCGCGGCGAGCTTGTCCTGCCAGGCGTCCTGGAACCAGCGCTTGGAGCTGGCCTCCGCGAAGACGTGGAAGGCGCCCGAGGCGGTGCCCATGTACGTCGGCGAGCCGAAGACGATCGCGTCGGAGGCGTCGAGCAGCGCCCACTGGGCGTCGTCGATCTCGTCGACCTTGATCAGGTGAACGGTGGCGCCGGCGTCGGCGGCCCCGTCGCGGACGGCCTCGGCGACGACGGCGGTGTGGCCGTAGCCCGAGTGGTAGGCGATCGAGACGACGGGGGCGATCGCGGGCGCGGTGGCGGTGGACATGCGGATCTCTCCTCGGAAGGTGCCGGGTGGTCGCCGTGCGGCGGTGAGAAAGAGAAAAGCACTATCTTTTTGAAAGCGCAAGCTGCGAGTTAGCGCTATCCAGGGGTACGCTGGCCCCATGGAGACCCCTGTCAGCACCGGAGCAACCGCGAGCGACGACCTGCCGTTCGACGTCTTCGCGCGTGCCTGCCCCTCCCGCGAGACGCTGGAGCACGTCACCGGCCGCTGGGGCGGCCTGACTCTGGGCGCGCTGCACGAAGGCCCCCGCCGCTTCAACGAGCTGCGCCGCCGCGTCGACGGCGTGAGCGAGAAGATGCTGTCCCAGACCCTGCACGCGCTGGAGCGCGACGGCCTGGTGCACCGCGAGGCGCAGGCGACGAACCCGCCCCGCGTGGACTACGAGCTGACGCCGATGGGCCACCAGGTCGCCGAACGGCTGCTGACCCTCATCCACTTTCTGGAGGACGGCATGCCGCAGGTGCTCGCCGCCCGGCAGACCTACGACGAGGCGCGCGGCGCCCTCTGACAGCGCGGGCAGAAGTAGCTCGACCGGTTCATCCAGGGCCGGCGCCGCATCGGAGTCCCGCAGCGCCGGCACGGCTCGTCCTCGCGTCCGTACGCGTCGAGCGACCGGTCGAAGTAGCCCGACTCGCCGTTGACGTTGACGTAGAGGCTGTCGAAGCTGGTGCCGCCGACCGCGAGGGCGGCGGTCATCACGTCCCGCACGTGGCCCAGCAGTTCGCTGCTGCGGGGACGGGTGAGGGTGGCGGTGGGCCGCTCGTAGTGCAGCTTGGCGCGCCACAGCGCCTCGTCGGCGTAGATGTTGCCGACGCCGCTGATCAGGGACTGGTCGAGCAGGGCGCGCTTGACGGTGGTGCGCCTGGCGCGCAGCGCCAGGTGGTAGGCGGTCTCGTCGAAGAGCGGGTCCAGCGGGTCCCGGGCGATGTGGGCGATCACGTCGGGCAGCCCTTCCGCGCTGCCCGGGACGCTCTCGTGCAGCGAGAGCCCGCCGAAGGTGCGCTGGTCGACGAAGCGCAGTTCGGTGCCCTGGTCGTCGGCGAACCGGATGCGGATACGCAGGTGGCGCTCGTCCGCCGCGCCCTCGGGCTGCACGAGCAGCTGCCCGCTCATCCCGAGGTGGCCCAGCACGGAAAGGTCGCGGTCCGCGAGCGGCAGCCACAGGTACTTGCCGCGCCGCATCGCCACCCCGAACGTCTGCCCGGCCAGCCGCGCCGCGAAGTCGGCCCCGCCACCGGGGTGGCGGCGTACGGCCCGCGGGTGCAGCACCTCGACGCCGGCCACGGTCCGCCCGGCCACCCAGCGCTCCAGCCCCCGGCGGACGACCTCGACCTCGGGCAGCTCGGGCACGGTCTCTCCTCGACGGACGGGCGCGGACAGGGCGGACACGATCAGCTTATCGGGCCTCCTCGGCCCGGCCGTCGGGCGTCGGCCCGTAGCGGCGCAGGTGCCCGGCCTCGGCGGTGCGGCCCCAACTGCGGGGCGGCCCTCCCCCTTGCCGTGCCGTGAACGGGACGACCCCGCCGCACAGTCGTGCGACGGGGTCGTCCGTGAAGGAATCCGGTTCAGGCCGAGGGCGTGCCGGCGGGGGTCGGCGACCCGCCGTCTTCGTCCTGGGCGGTGGCGCCGGTCCCGGCTTCGGCCGCCTTGGCCTCCGCCGCGATCCGCTCGTCCGCCGCCGCGCGAATCGCGCGCCATGCGGACTCGGCCGCCTGCTGTTCCGCTTCCTTCTTGCTGCGGCCGGTGCCGGTGCCGTACGAGACACCACCGACGCGGGCGGCAGCAGTGAAGGTCTTCTCGTGGTCGGGACCGGTCTCGGTGACCAGGTACTCGGGCACGCCGAGGCCCTCGGCCGCCGTGAGCTCCTGGAGACTGGTCTTCCAGTCCAGGCCGGCCCCGAGGTTGGAGGACTTCTCGATCAGCGGGTCGAAGAGCCGGTGGACCAGCTCCGAGGCCGCGTCGAGGCCTTGGTCGAGGTAGACAGCGCCGATCACCGCTTCCAGGGTGTCGGCGAGGATGGAGGCCTTGTCCCGGCCGCCCGTGCCCTCTTCACCCCGGCCGAGCCGGATGAAGGACCCGAGTTCGAGGCCACGCCCGACCTCCGCCAGCGCACGCGAGTTGACCACCGCGGCCCGCAGCTTGGCCAGCTGGCCCTCGGGCAGGTCGGGGTGGGTGCGGTACAGCGTGTCCGTGACCACCAGGCCGAGCACGGAGTCCCCGAGGAACTCCAGCCGCTCGTTGGTGGGCAGACCGCCGTTCTCGTACGCGTACGAACGGTGGGTCAGCGCACGCACCAGAAGGGCGGACTCGAGCTTGTACCCGAGCCGCCCTTCCAGAAGCGTGTGGGACGAGGCCGCGTTGCTGCTGTCTGCCTGCTTCTTCTCGCCGGCAAGCTCAGACATTGCGCCTCTCACCAGCCGCTCAGACCTCGAGGACCTGGCGCTTGTTGTAGGTGCCGCAGCTCGGGCACGCGATGTGCTGCTGCTTCGGCTCCTGGCAGCGCTCGCACGCAACCAGGGTGGGGACCGCAGCCTTCCACTGCGACCGGCGGTGGCGCGTGTTGCTGCGCGACATCTTCCGCTTCGGAACAGCCACGGCTACTTCTCCTGCTTCTCGGCGGCGCCCCGGACGTCTACGTCAGAAGCTGTGCCGCTCATGTTGTCCTTCTCGTCGTCCTGATCGGTCACGACGAGTCCCTGCAGTGCCGCCCAACGGATGTCGACGGCGTCGTGGTGGTGGTCCGGGTCCTCATTCAGGCTGACCCCGCAGTCGGGGCACAGTCCGAGACAGTCCTCCCGGCACACCGGCTGCAGCGGCAGTGCGAGCACCACCGCGTCCCGCAGCACGGGTTCGAGGTCGAACAAGCCGTCCTCGAGGAAGAGCATGCCCTCGTCGTCCTCGGCGTCGTCGCCGGCGTCCGCCTTGGGGCGGCCCCGGTCGTCGGCGTCAGGGTACGAGAACATCTCCTGGAAGTCCGCGTCGAGCTCGCGCTCCACGGCCTCCAGACACCTTACGCACTCCCCCAGGGCGGTTGCACGGGCGGTGCCTGTGACAAGCACCCCTTCCATGACCGACTCCAGGCGGAGGTCGAGTTCGACGGGCGCGCCTTCCGGCACCCCGATGACCCCGTCCAGACCGAAGTCCGCCGGAGCCGCGATCTCGCGGGACAGCCGCTGCATGGCACCAGGACGCCGACCCAGCTCGTGCGTGTCGAACACGAGGGGGTTGCGGTGGTCGAGGCGGGCGTTCAGGGCCGTTCCTGCTTTCGTGAAATCGCTGAGGAGCGCTGCCGGCGGGCAGCGTGGAGCGCGTCGCATACGCGCGACCGAAGAGCCAGGATACCCGGCGCTTCGCTCTGAGCCCAATCCGGGCCGTCCGAGCCGTCCCGCGCGCGGCCGGAACCGGGCTGCGCCTGGGCTAGCGCCCCTGCTCGTACCGGCGCAGCTGCTCCATGTCGATCATGCTCGTGTCGAAGAAGCTGGTCTCGTCCAGAGCCGGCTGCCCCTGCGCGGGCACGGGGTAGGGGTAGCCGGCGGCGGCGTAGGGGTCGGGCTGCTGCTGGTAGGCGCCCGCCGCGTACGGGTCGGGCTGCTGGTAGCCGTCGTACTGGGCCTGGTACGGCTGCTGGTAGGAGTACGTCTCGTACGCGGGTTCCGGCGCCTGCGCGGGGATCGCGACGGGCGGGGCCACGGCGTCCGGCTCGGCCAGGCCGGCCAGGAAGTCCGCGTCGCTGCCGCCCCGCCCCGGGGACGCCCCGGCCGCGTCCTGGGCCGCCATGTGGGCGCCCAGGTCGTCCGTGGGGAAGCGGCCCAGCAGCTTCTGGCGGCCCCGCCCGACGGCCTGGAGGGTCTTGGAGAGCACCGCCTCGAAGGTCGCCAGCTTGGTGTCGACGTACTCGTCGGCCTGGCGGCGCTGGACCTCCGGGTCGTGGCTGCGCTCGGGGGCCTCCGCATCGGGGTAGCCGTGCTCGTCCAGGCCCGGGCCGCGGCCCAGCAGCTTCTCGCGGCCGCGGTCCACCGAGCCGATGGTCTTGGTGAGCACGACCTCGAAGTTGGCGAGTTTGCTGTCGACGTAGTCGTCGGCCTCGGCGCGGATCTCGGCGGCCTCCTGCCGGGCCTGGGCCAGGATGCGGTCCGCCTCGTCCCGGGAGCGGCGGGCGACCTCGGTGTCGGAGATCAGCGTGCCGCGCTGGGCGTGCGCGGACTCGATGATCCGCTGGGCCTCCCGGTGGGCCTCCTCGACCATCCGGTCCCGTCCGCCGAGCAGCTCCCGGGCCTGGGCGAGGGAGTCGGGCAGTGCCTGGCGCACCTCGTCCAGCAGGGCGAGCAGGTCGGACCGGTTGACCACGCAGGAGGCGGACATGGGCATGGACCGGGCGCCGGCGACCGCTGCGACGATCTCGTCGAGCTTCTTCTGGACGTCCAAGGCGGCTCGCACTCTCTCGGCCCCGGGGTGGCTCCCGAGACGGACGGGACGACTGTACGGCCAGGGGGTGGCGCCAGGACACCGCCGGACGGCGCCGGGTGGCCCCGGCGCCCGCGTCAGCGGTTGGCCAAACGTTCCATCAGTGCGGTGTGGACGTGCGGGGGCAGCAGGTGCGAGACGTCGCCGCCCCAGGCCGCGACCTCCTTGACCAGTGAGGAGGACAGGAAGCTGTAGGTGGGGATGGTCGGCACGAACAGCGTCTCGACGCCCGACAGGCCCATGTTCATCTGCGCCATCTGGAGCTCGTAGTCGAAGTCGCTGACGGCGCGCAGGCCCTTGACGATGGCCGGGATGTCGCGCTGCTTGCAGAAGTCGACGAGCAGCCCGCGGAAGGCCTCGACCTGGACGTTCCCGTAGTCGGCGGTGGCCTCGCGGATGAGCTCGATGCGCTCCTCGACGGTGAACAGGCCCTGCTTCGACTGGTTGATCATCACGGCGACGTGCACGACGTCGTACAGCCTGGAGGCGCGTCCGATGATGTCGAGGTGTCCGTTGTGGATGGGGTCGAACGACCCCGGACAGACGGCGCGGCGCAACTGAATTCCCTCGCTCTCCGGTGCGGTCATCATGACTCTTCGCTGGTGAAGGCGGCGCGACCGTACCAGAGCGTGCCCTCGCCGTACCGCCGGGAGCGGAGCGGCTCGAAGCCGTCGGGCCAGGGGAACGGACCGCTTCTCGTGCTGCGTTCCACGGTGACGAGCGCATCGTCGGTGAGCCAGCCGTTGGAGCGGAGTGTGAGGAGGATCTCGCCAAGATCGCCGTGGGTGACGGCGTACGGCGGGTCCAGGAAGACGATGTCGTACGGGTCTCCGGACGCGGCCGCGGCGGCCACCTGCTCGGCCTTGCCGGCCCGGAACTCGGCGCCGGGCAGGCCCAGCGTCCGGATGTTGTCGCGGATGGTCTTCGCGGCCCGGGCGTCGGACTCCACCAGCAGGGTGTGCGCCGCGCCGCGCGACAGCGCCTCCAGGCCGACCGCGCCCGAGCCGCCGTACAGGTCGAGCACCCGGGACCCGTGGATGCCGTGCAGCGATTCCCAGGTGGAGAACAGGCCTTCGCGCGCGCGGTCCGAGGTGGGCCGGGTGCCGGTGCCGGGCGGCACGGCCAGGCGTCGCCCGCCGGCGGTGCCGGCGATCACGCGGGTCATCTGGGGTCCTTCGGTCTGCGAGGGTGTACGCCCGCCGGTCTGCGAGGGGGTACGCCCGCCCCGGCAGGGGCGGGCACCCCCCATTGTCAGCCCTTCTCCAGGTACCGCTCCCGCTCGGTGTCCAGCAGGGCGTCCAGGGCGGTGCGCAGCCCGGGCAGGCCGGCGAGCTCCGGGTCGGCCCGGACGACCCGCGTGGCCTCCTCGCGGGCCTGGGCGATGATCTCCTCGTCCTCGATGACGGCGAGCATCCGCAGCGAGGAGCGCACGCCCGACTGGGCCTGGCCGAGGACGTCGCCCTCGCGGCGCTGTTCGAGGTCGATCCGGGACAGTTCGAAGCCGTCGAGGGTGGCGGCGACGGCGGCGAGCCGGGCCCGGGCGGGGCTGGCCTCGGGCATCTCGCTGACCAGCAGGCACAGGCCGGGTGCGGAGCCGCGGCCGACGCGGCCGCGCAGCTGGTGCAGCTGGGAGACGCCGAACCGGTCCGCGTCCATGATCACCATGGCGGTGGAGTTCGGGACGTTCACCCCGACCTCGATGACGGTGGTGGCGACCAGCACGTGCACCTGGCCGGCGGCGAAGCGCCGCATGACGTCGTCCTTGTCGGCCGGGTCCATCCGCCCGTGCAGGACCTCCACGGCCAGTCCGGCGAGCGGGCCGGCGGCGAGCTGCTCCGCGACCTCCAGCACCGCCAGCGGCGGCCGCTTCTCGGCCTCGTCCTCGGGCGAGGCCACCTTCTTCCTGCCGTTCTTCGGCTCGTCCTCGCCGTCGCCGATGCGCGGGCAGACCACGTACGCCTGGTGGCCGCTCTCGACCTCCTCGCGCACCCGCTCCCAGGCGCGGGTCAGGAAGTGCGGCTTGTCCTTGGCGGGCACCACGTGGGTGGCGATCGGGGAGCGGCCGGCGGGCAGCTGGTCCAGGACCGAGGTCTCCAGGTCGCCGAAGACGGTCATCGCGACCGTGCGCGGGATGGGGGTGGCGGTCATCACCAGCAGGTGCGGCGGCTGCTTGCCCTTGGAGCGCAGGGCGTCGCGCTGCTCGACGCCGAAGCGGTGCTGCTCGTCGACGACGACCAGTCCGAGGTCGTGGAACTGCACCTTGTCCTCGATCAGGGCGTGGGTGCCGATGACGATCCCGGCCTCGCCGGTGACGAGGTCCAGCAGCGCCTGCCGGCGCGCGGCGACGCCCATGGAGCCGGTCAGCAGCACCACCTTGGTGCCGAGGTCCGACCCGCCGAGCATGCCGCCCTCGGCGAGCTCGCCCATCATCTCGGTGACCGAGCGGTGGTGCTGCTGGGCGAGCACCTCGGTGGGCGCGAGCATGGCGGCCTGGCCGCCGGAGTCGACCACGGCGAGCATGGCGCGCAGCGCGACCAGCGTCTTGCCCGAGCCGACCTCGCCCTGGAGGAGGCGGTGCATGGGGTGCTCGGTGGCGAGGTCGTCGAAGATCTCCCGGGACACCGTGCGCTGGCCGTCGGTGAGGGTGAAGGGGAGTTTGGCGTCGAAGGCGTCGAGCAGTCCGCCGGGGGCGGGGCGGCGCGGTACGGCGGGCAGCTGGCTGTCGGCGAACCGGCGGCGGGCCAGGGCGACCTGGAGGACGAAGGCCTCGTCCCACTTGAGCCGGTCCCGGGCCTGGGCGATGTCGGCCTTGGTGCGCGGCCGGTGGATCTTCTCCAGGGCCTCGGGCAGCGGGAGCATGCCGCGGCCCTCGCGCAGCGCGGGCGGCAGCGGGTCCACGGCGTCGCCGGCGCTGGGCAGCACCGCGTCGACCGCTTTGGAGATCTTCCAGCTCTCCAGCTTGCCGCAGGCCGGGTAGATGGGCAGGAGCTGCCCCGCGAAGGAGTCCACCGCGTCCCGGTCGGCGGCCTCGTCGCCGTCCCCGCCGCCGCCGAGCAGGGCGTACGCGGGGTGGGAGAGCTGGAGCTTGCGGTTGAACATGCCGACCTTGCCGGCGAACATCGCGCGGGTGCCCGGCAGCAGCTCCTTGTGCGGCTTGTGCACGCCGGAGCCGAAGAAGACCAGCTGGAGCCGGCCGGCGCCGTCGGTGAGGGTGACTTCCAGGCGTCTGCCGCGGCCCCCGTTGAAGGTGTGCACGCGGGCGTCGGCGACCTGGGCGACGACCGTGACGTGTTCGTCGAGCTGGTCGTGGAGCTCGGCCAGCGAGGTCAGCTCGCCGCGCTCGGCGTACCGCCGGGGGTAGTGGTGCAGCAGGTCGCCGACCGTGTGCAGGCCGAGCTGCTCGGCCAGCACCTTGGCGGTGGCGGGGCCGAGTGTCTTTTTGAGCGGTTCATCCAGTCCGGGCACGTGTCCTATTGCACACCATCGCGCTGACAGCGGGGCCGCGACGTGTGGCTGCCGCTGCGCGGAGCCTTTCCCCTCCCCGCCCCTTCCCGAACCGGGGGGTGGCCCCCGGGCCCCCCGCGCCTCGAACTCCCCCAGCTACCGCTGGGAGGTGCCCCCAGGCGGGGCTGGATCGTGCGCGCTGCTATTCCACGCCGATCAGGAGCGGAGCGGAGTGGCGGCCGCCATGGTAGGTGACGGTGTCCACGGCCAGGTGGGCCTCTCGTACGTGCGCCTCCAGGCGCTCGGCGAGGCTGTCGGGGGCGTCCGGGCCGAGGACGAGGGTGACCAGTTCCCCGCCGGAGCCCAGCATCCGGTCGAGCACGGCCTCGGCCGTCCCGGGCACCTCGGAGCCGATCACCGCGACGTCGCCGTCGATCAGGCCGAGCACGTCCCCGGCCTGGCAGATGCCGGCGGAGGTGAAGGACCGGCGCTCGGCCACGGCCAGTTCCGCGTACCGGGTGGCGCCCGCCGCGGCGGTCATGGCGACCACGTCCTCGTCGAAGCTGCCGCCGGGCTCGTGCACGGCGAGCGCGGCCAGGCCCTGGACCGCCGACCGGGTCGGGATCAGGGAGACGCGGACGCCTTCGGCGCGGGCCGCTTCGGCGGCCGCGGCGGCGGTGGCGCGCAGGTCGGCGTCGTTGGGCAGCAGGACCACTTCGCGGGCGTGGGCCCGGCGGATGGCGTCGAGCAGGTCGGAGGCGGCCGGCGGCTCCCCGGGGCGCGCGAGGACGGCGGTGGCGCCCGCCTCCTGGCACAGCCCGGCCAGGCCCTCCCCCTGGACGACGGCGACGACGGCCCGCTGGACCCGCTCGGCGTGGATGCGGTGGCTGTCGTCGGCGGCGAAGTGGGTGATGCGGATCCGGTACGGCCGGCCGGCGGCGATCCCGGCCTCCACGGCGGCGCCTGCGTCGTCGACGTGGACGTGGACGTTCCACAGCCCGTCGCCGCCGCCCACGACCAGGGAGTCGCCGAGCCCGTCGAGCCGGTCGCGCAGGCCCGCGACGGCTTCGTCGCCCGCCTCCAGCAGGTAGACCACCTCGTAGGCGGGGCCGTCGTGCTCCTGCGCCGTGCAGGGCTGCTCCGGCTGCGGCGCGGGCGCCGTGCGGCCGGGCACCGCCGGCGAGTCCGGGTGCTCGCCGGACAGCGCCTCCCGCAGGGCCCCCAGGACGGCGACCAGCCCGCAGACTCCGGCCGCGCACAAGCCGGACCGGCCGAGCTCGGGGAGCTGGCCGGGGGGTGTGTCG
>NZ_WTFF01000192.1 GCF_019400985.1 Streptomyces bambusae | reverse complement strand
GTACTGGCCGGCGCCGGCGCCGGCGCGCTGGCGGTCGCCGGCGGCGCCGCCGCCGCGTTCCCCTCCTCCGCCGCGCCCGCCTCCGCGCCCTCCGCCGACTGGGACACCTGCCTGACCGTCGCCCGCGCCGTCCTGGTCCACGACGACCAGGACCGGCCGCTGGTGCCCCGGTACGCCGACATCCTGCTCCGTTCGGGGCTCCCCAGGTCCCGCAAGGGGCCCAAGAAGGTGCTGGTCGTCGGCGCGGGACCGGCCGGTCTGACCGCCGCCCACCTGTTGCGCGAGGCCGGCCACCGGGTCACCGTGATCGAGGCCAATGCCAACCGGGTCGGCGGCCGCATCAAGACCTTCCGCGCGGGCGGCCACGAGAAGTCCCCGGCCCCCTTCGCCGACCCCAAGCAGTACGCCGAGGCCGGCGCCATGCGCATCCCCGACAGCCACCCGCTGGTGACCGGCCTGATGGACGCCTTCGGCCTGAAGCGACGCCGCTTCCACCTCGTGGACGTGGACCGCGCCGGCCACCCCGCCTACCGCACCTGGCTGTTCGTCAACGGCATCCGGGTCCGCCGCGCCGACTACGTCCGCGACCCGCGCGCGGTGAACCGGTCCTTCGGCGTGCCGGCGGCCTACGAGACCGTCCCCGCCGCCCAGATCGTGCGCAGCGCCCTCGCCCCCGTCCGCAAGGAGATCGACGGCAAGCAGGGCAAGGACCTGGTCGAGGGCTGGGCGCGGGTGGTCCAGCGCTACGGCCACATGTCGATGTACCGCTACCTCACCGACGAGGCCAAGCTCGACGAGGCCACCGTGGACCTCATCGGCACCGTCGAGAACCTCACCTCCCGGCTCCACCTCACCTTCCTGCACTCCTTCATCTCCTCCGCCCTGATCAGCCCGGACACCTCCTTCTTCGAACTTCCCGGCGGCACCGGCACCCTGGCCGACGCGATGTACGACCGGGTCAAGGACCTGGTCCGGCTCGACCGCCGGGCCACCCGGATCTCCCAGGACACCGGGCGGCGCAGCGTGACCGTGGAGACGGTCTCCGAGGGGCGCGACGGCCGTCCCGTGGTACGCGAGACCTTCACCGGTGACATCGCCGTCGTCACCGTCCCGTTCTCGGGCCTGCGCCACATCCCGGTCACGCCCCCGCTCTCGTACGGCAAGCGCCGCGCGGTGACGGAGTTGCACTACGACGCGGCGACCAAGGTGCTGCTCGAATTCAGCCGCCGCTGGTGGGAGTTCGACGAGGCCGACTGGAAGCGCGAGCTGGAGGCCGTCCGCAAGGGCCTGTACGACGACTACCAGTTCGGCCGGACCCCGGGCGACGGCTCGCTGCTGGGCTCCCACCCCTCCGTGCCGAAGGGCCACGTCTCACCCGCCCAGCGGGTGCACTACGCGGCCAGCCGGGTACCCGGCCGGAACCAGCCCGAGGCCGCGGGGGTCATCGGCGGCGGCTCCACCACCGACAACCCCAACCGCTTCATGTTCCAGCCCTCGTACCCCGTCGAGGGCAGCGCGGGCGGCGTCGTACTCGCCTCCTACAGCTGGGCCGACGACGCCCTGAAGTGGGACGCCTTCGACGAGGAGGAGCGCTACCCGCGCGCCCTCGCCGGGCTCCAGGACGTCTACGGCCAGCGGATCGAGGTCTTCTACACGGGCGTCGGCCGCACCCAGTCCTGGATGCGCGACCCGTACGCCTACGGCGAGGCCTCGGTGCTGCTGCCCGGCCAGCACACCGAGCTCTTCCCCCACGTACGCCGCCCCGAGGGCCGCCTGCACTTCGCGGGCTGCCACACCTCGATCAAGCCGGCCTGGATCGAGGGCGCGCTGGAGTCCGCCGTACGCACCGCCCTGGAGGTCCACCAGGCGGACTGAACCCGGCACCGACCCCGGCACCCATGAACACCGGCAACTGGACACAGGCGACACGGAGGTGATCCGGCATGGGCCACACCCGGCCCCCGTCCTTCAGGCTGCGCCTGAGGTACTGGTTCGACAACACCATGGCGCGCAGTACGCCGGCCCTGATCGGCTGGCTCTCCGCGCTGTGCACGGCGGTCGTGGTCCCGGTCAGCGTGCTGCTGGTCTGGGCGGAGGCGCACACCCCCACGACGCCGCGGAACCTGCTCCTCGCGGCCTGGAAGAACGTCGGGACCGTCTTCAAGCTGGGCGGCCCCGTCGGCACCCCCGTGTTCGTCCTGCTGTCGGTGCTGGTCGCCGCCCTGGGCGTGTTCTTCGCCAGCACCCTGGTCGGCCTGATCACCACCGGGGTCAACGAGAAGATCATGGACCTGCGCAAGGGCCGCTCCGTGGTGCTGGAGGACGGGCACACCGTGCTGCTGGGCTGGTCCGAGCAGGCCATCCCGATCATCTCCGAGCTGGCGCAGGCCAATGCCAACCTGCGCCGGGCCGCCGTCGCCGTGCTCGCCGACCGCGACAAGACGGAGATGGAGGACGAGATCCGCGCCCTGGTCCCGAAGCCGGGCCCGACCCGGGTGATCTGCCGGACCGGCCGGCCCGACGACCCCGCCGACGTCGCCCTGGTCGGCACCGGCACCGCCCGCTCGGTGATCGTCCTCACCCCGGAGGGCGCGACCGCCGATGCCCAGATCGTCCGGACGCTGCTCGCCCTGAACCGCGGCCCGGCGGTCCCCGGACAGCGGCGGCCCGGACACGTCGTGACCGCCCTGCGGGACGCCGCGAACCTCACGGCCGCCCGGCTGGCGGGCGGTCCGCGCACCCGCGTGCTCTGCTACGACGAGATCATGGCGCGGCTGATCGTCCAGACCTGCCGCCAGCCCGGGCTCCCGCTGGTCTACCTGGAGCTGCTCGACTACGCGGGCGACGAGTTCTACGTCACCGCCGAACCGCGCCTGGCCGGCCGCACCTACGGCGAGGCGCTGCTGGCCTACGAGACCTCAGCCGTGGCCGGACTGCGCACGGCGGACGGCACGCTCCTGCTCAACCCGCCGTCCGCGACCCCGATCGGCGAGGGCGACGCGATCATCGCCGTCTCGCGCGACGACGACACGGTCGTCCTCGCCCAGACCCCGCCCGCCGTCGACCCCACGGCGCTGGCCGACCCCGTCGAACGCCCCGCCCGGCCGGAGTCCGTGCTGATGCTGGGGTGGAACCGCAGGGCGCCGCTGATCGCCGACCTGCTGGCGCGGTACGTCACGGAGGGCTCGGTACTGGACGTGGTGGCCGACGGCCCGGGCCCGGCACAGGCACGGGCGCAGGCGCTGGACGGGGCACGGGCCGCCGGGCGCGGTGCCCCACCGGACGAGGTCGTCGCCAGCCCCCTGAAGACCGCCTTCCGGGAGGGGGACATCGGCAGCCCCCACACCCTGCACGCCCTCGACATCGGCTCCTACGACCACGTGGTGGTCCTCGGCTACGACGACACGGACGCCTGGCAGGCCGACAGCCGCACCCTGGTGACCCTGCTGCACCTGCGCGACCTGGAGCGGAGCCTGGGCCGCCCGATCCACGTCGTCGCCGAGATGAACGACGACCGCAGCCGCGCCCTCGCCCCGGTCAACGAGGGTGACGACTTCGTCGTCAACGGCCGCCTGATCGCCCTGCTGCTGACCCAGATCGCCGAGAACGCCGATCTGGCCCGTCTCTTCGACATCCTGTTCTCCCCCGGCGGCAGCGAGATCTGCCTGCGGCCCGCGGCCGGGTACGTACGGCCCGGCACCGAGGTCTCGTTCGCCACCGTGGTGGAGGCCGCCCGCCGCCGCGGGGAGTCCGCCCTCGGCTACCGCGTCGGCGCCGACGCCGCCCGGGCGCCGGCGTACGGCATCCGGATCAACCCGCCCAAGAGCACCCTGGTCCGCTTCGAGCCGGAGGACAGCGTCATCGTCCTCACCGGTCACTGACGCACCGGTGCCGCTGACGCCGGCCGCGGAGGGGTCAGACCGGCTCCGGCCAGAAGGGCAGGTAGTCCTTCTCTCCCGAGGGGCAGACGGTGTAGCTGCTCTCCGGCAGCTCGTTCCACACGCCCGGCAGGTCGCCCAGCGGCTCGGAGACGACCAGCCGGGTGTCGTCGGAGGCGCCGCGCAGGAAGGCCAGGTCCGGGTGCAGCTCGCGAACCTGTTGCGGGCGGCTGCTGTAGAAGAGTGAACGCGACTGTCCCAGGCTGGAGTACCGGAAGGCCCAGAGCTGCTCACCGTCGGAGACGGCGACCGTCATCTGCAGCGGGTGCACCACGCCGTGCTCCTTGCCCAGCCGCTCCACGAAGCCCGCCATCCGGCCCACCGCCCCCGGCACGTCCTGGTCCAGGCCGAACGTCACGGCCAGGTAGAACATCACCTCGGAGTCGGTGGAGCCCTCGATGGACGCGAAGAGCGCCGGGTCCACGGCCATGCACAGGTCGCGCCGCAGCCGGGCGAAGTCCGTGATCGCGCCGTTGTGCATCCACAGCCAGCGCCCGTGCCGGAACGGGTGGCAGTTGGTCTGCTGCACCGCCGTCCCCGTCGAGGCGCGGACATGGGCGAAGAACATGTGCGAACGCACGTGCGAGGAGATCTCCCGCAGGTTGCGGTTGTTCCACGCGGGGCCGATGTCGCGGACCACGGCCGGTTCCCCGTGCCCCTCCAGCCCGTACCAGCCCACGCCGAAACCGTCCCCGTTGGTGGTCTCGACGCCGAGCTTCGACCGCAGGCTCTGGTCGATCAGCGAGTGGGCGGGCTTGTACAGGACGTCGTCCAGCAGGACGGGGGTCCCGGCATAGGCGAGCCAACGGCACATGGCACGTCCCCTTTCTCGCACGCTCCCGGCGCACGTGTCCGGTGCACGCGTCCTTCGAGCGTAATCCAGGAGACCCCCGCTGCCGCGGGCGGCGCGGCGTGCGGCGTGCGACGCTGGAGGGAGCGAGAACACCCGTGACGGCCCGGAGCAGCGCCCCGGGGGACTCGGAGGTCCGATGGGACGGGATGTTCCGGCGCTGGTGTTCACCCGGGACGACCGGCGCCGCTACCGGGAGAAGACACAGTCCTGCCTCGACGCGCTCGCCCGCATGCTGCGCGAGTCCCGGTTCGACATCGAGCGGCCCCAGGTCGGCCTCGAGATCGAGCTCAACCTGGTCGACGGCTCCGGCGAGCCCGCCATGCGCAACACCGACGTGCTCGCCGCCATCGCCGACCCCGCCTGGGCCACCGAGCTCGGCCGCTTCAACCTGGAGATCAACATCCCGCCGCGCCGGCTGACCGAGGGCGGCCCCGACGCCTGGGAGCGGGAGATCCGCGACGCGCTCAACCACGCCGAGGAGAAGGCCGCCGGCATCGGCGCCCACCTCGTCATGATCGGCATCCTGCCGACGCTCCAGCAGAAGGACGTGGGGGAGCAGGCCCTCTCCGAGAACCCGCGCTACCACCACCTCAACGAGCAGGTGTTCGCGGCCCGCGGCGAGGACCTGCGGATCGCCCTCGACGGGGTCGAGCGGCTGCGCGCGTACGCCGACACGATCACCCCGGAGGCGGCCTGCACCAGCACCCAGTTCCACCTCCAGGTCGCGCCCGAGGACTTCGCCGACTACTGGAACGCGGCGCAGGCCGTCGCCGGGGTGCAGGTGGCCCTGGCCGCGAACGCGCCCTTCCTGTTCGGCAAGGAGCTGTGGCGCGAGACCCGGATCCCGCTGTTCGAGCAGGCCACCGACACCCGGCCGGAGGAGATCAAGGTCCAGGGCGTACGGCCCCGGGTCTGGTTCGGGGAGCGCTGGATCACCAGCGTGTTCGACCTCTTCGAGGAGAACCAGCGCTACTTCCCCGCCCTGCTGCCGCTCTGCGAGGACGAGGACCCGCACGAGACCCTCGAAGCGGGCGACATCCCCGAGCTCGCCGAGCTCACCCTGCACAACGGCACGATCTACCGCTGGAACCGGCCCGTGTACGCCGTCGCCCACGGCAAACCGCACCTGCGCGTGGAGAACCGGGTCCTGCCGGCCGGGCCGACCGTGGCGGACATCCTGGCCAACGGCGCCTTCTACTACGGACTGACCCGCGCCCTGGTCGAGGAGGAGCGCCCGGTGTGGTCCCGGATGTCCTTCTCCGCAGCCGAGGAGAACCTCCACACCGCCGCCCGGTACGGCATCGACGCCTCCCTGTACTGGCCGGGCATGGGCGAGGTCCCGACCGCCGAACTGGTCCTGCGCCGGCTGCTGCCCCTGGCGCACCGGGGGCTGGAGGCCGCGGGCATGGACGACGCGTGGCGCGAGCCGCTGCTGGGCGTGATCGAGCAGCGCTGCGTGTCCGGGCGCAACGGCGCGGTCTGGCAGTCGGAGATGTTCCACCACCTCGACGACGCCCGCCACCGCCACCGCCACGAGTCGCTGCGCCGGATGACGTGCCAGTACATGGAGTTCATGCACATGAACGCCCCGGCGCACACCTGGCCCGTCGACTGAGGCGCCGTACGCCCTCGGAGGCGTCCCTCAGCGGCGTACGGCGCCCACAGTCGTCAGGTCGTCAGGTCGTCAGGTCGTGAGGTCGTGAGGTCGTCGCGGTCGTACGCCGTCAGAGCCGTACGCGCCAGTCGACCTTCGAGGTCAGGCCCGCCGCGATCCGCGGGTCGCGGACCGCGGGCGTGGCGTCCTCGACGACCACCGACAGCCGATGCTCACGCCGGTCCAGCAGCCAGACCGTCAGCTCCCCGACCCGCACCCGGCTGCGGCCCTCGAACCAGCGCAGCTCCCGGCCGTCCAGGTACCAGCGGACGGTGAGCCGGCGGCCGCCCGGGTCCGCCAGCGCGGGGACGCCCACCTCGGCGGAGCCGCCCGGCCGCAGTACCCGGTCGGTGGGGGTGAGCGCCGTGGCCGTCCGGGCGTGCCGGTAGAAGCCGGCGATCATCGCTTCGACGCCGGGCAGGTTGAAGGGCTTGCCGAGGGAGCGCATCATCGAGTTGTCCGTGGGCCGCCGCAGCCCCTTCACGTAGTAGCCGCCGCCCTCGTACGCGCCGACCGTGCCGCCGTCGGGCGAGGGCTCGCCCAGCCAGCGGTGCCACTTGGCGCGCTGCGCGGCCATCGCGTCGGCGGTGAGCACGGACACGTTGGCGTCGGCGGGTTCGGGCCCCTCGTACTGCTCGTAGCCCGGGTAGCCGTCGTAGAAGTACTCGTCGGCCAGCTTGCCCAGCGAGTGCCCGGTCTCGTGGATGGCGACCTGCCCGGACTTCGGGTGGCCGGCCGAGGCGGTGGATATGCCCTCGTAGCCGAGGACCGGGCTGGGCTCGTTGTAGCCGGCGCCGCCGTACTTGGTGCTGTTGGCGAGGACCAGCACCAGATCGGCCTCCGGGGCCTTCGCGACGTACGCGTCGACCTTGGCCTGGTCCACGCACAGCAGCCGCTCGATGTCCTCGCACCAGAAGGAGGAACCGAGGGCGGTGTCGCGGACGGTGCCCGCGTCCGGGTCGCCGGAGACCCCCGACTCGTTCGAGACGGCGTCGACGGCCCAGACGTTGAACAGGTTCTGGTACGTCGTGTACGGCTCGACCGAGGTGATCTCGGCCCACTTCTGCCTGGCGTCGGCGTGGAACTTCGCCAGCTCGGCGGCGGTGTAGCCGTCCCCGACCACGACGATGTCGAGCCGGTCGCCCGGGGTCCCGCCCTGCACCAGCGCGGTGACCTGACCGTCCAGGCCGCGCTCGGCCTCCGTCAGCCGGCCCGGAGTCCGGCCCTTGCCTGCCGCCGGCACCCTGGCCCGTCCCGAACCGGCCTGCCCGCCGTGCTCCGGCCCCGGGATCTCGACCTCCACCCGCCCCGCGTCCGCTGCCGTACGGGGCGAGGGCGGATCGGCGGCGGCTCCGGGGGCCGAGGCCAGGGCCGCCATGACGGCGAGCACCGCCGTGGCCGCCGTCGTCACCGCGCGCAGCGTCGAGCGCATGAAGTCCCTTTCGGTCGTGGGCAACAGCGCCGACGTCAGCCGCGGCGCGCGCTCAACCTAGGCGGCCGCACCGGGCCGGGGCAATGCTCTACTCGGCCTGAGGGGACGGCAGTTGGGACCGGTCCGGACATGGGCCCGAGGCAAGGAGTCCAGCCCTGGTACACCGCGGCCGCAGCGCCCGACGGCAACGGTTGCATCTCGGCTCGCGGCCTTGCCGTTGCCGGGCGGGCCGGGGCGCGGTTGAGGGGGTGTGAGTCCGGAATACAACGAAGAAGGCGCCTTCGCGGGGGCCCCGCTCGACGGCGCGCTGTGGCTGGACGTCCTCGGGCACGACCCCGGGTGCGCCCGGTGCGCCCTGCTGAGCCGCCCGCCGGGCGCGCCCGGCGTCCCCTCGTTCGTCGTCGGCCTGCTGGCGGGCAGAGCGCGCACCTGCATGGCCGTCGCGGCCACGGGAACGGTCGCCGCCTCCGTCCTGGCCGCCGTACAGCGCTGAGCCCGGGCCGCCGGGGCACGGCACTAGGCTGGGCGGGCGGCCCGCGGTGGGCCGCGATGGCCCGGAAGCGAGGACGCGGTGCCCGGACGGAACCGACACGCGCCCGCGGGCTCGGCATGACGGGGCCGGCCCGCGGGACGCTGCACCACGTCGAGATCTGGGTGCCCAGCCTGGAGCGGGCCGTCGCGTCCTTCGGCCCGCTGCTGGAGGCCCTCGGCTACGTGCCGTACCAGGAGTGGGCCGACGGCCGCAGTTGGCGACTCGGGGCCACGTACCTGGTGTTCGAGCAGTCGCCGGCGCTGACCGGGGACCGGCACGACCGCTGCCGCCCCGGCCTGAACCACCTGGCGTTCCACGTCGAGGACCCGGCGGCGGTGGACCGGCTCACCGCGGATGCGGTGCGCCACGGCTGGACCCTGATGTTCCCCGAACGGCACCCGCATGCCGGCGGCCCGGGAACCTGGGCCGCGTATCTGGAGAACCCGGACGGCTTCGAGGTCGAGCTCGTCGCGACGGACCCGGGCCGGACCGGCTGAGAGCGGCGCGAGGGAGCGTGCGGGGGAGCGCGGGGGAGCGGGGAGGAGCGCGGAGGCCCGGGGAGGATTCCGTACTGCCTTTCGGATCCGGCCACCGCGGAGCCGATCATTCCGCTACGGTGCCCCCACACTCACGATCCGGAGGCCCCGCCATGACTCCCGCAGTGGACACCACCGCCCTCGTCGCCGCCATGACCGCCACCGACCGGGCGCACCGCCTGCTCAAGGAGGCCCGCGACCTGCTCGCGGCGGCCAAGGTGTCACGGGACCAGGACCAGTGGATGGTGGCGGGGAGCCCCGTGCAGACGCTCCAGGGGGCGGACGACATGTGCCGCGGCGCCGGACAGCTGCTCGGCGAGCTCGCGCTCGCCGTCGGGTACGCCACGGCCGGCATGGACGAGCGCGCGGAACACCACCGCCGGCGCGCCGGGCAGGGCTTCATCGGCCTCGGCGGCGGCGACCGCATGGCCCGCCCGCTGCCCGCGCCGACCACCGAGGCGCTCGAACTCCTGCACTCCCTGACCCTCTTCGAGCCGGACTTCCGGGACCGCATCCACCAGGTCCTCACGGCGGCGGAGGCCACCTACCCGGACCCCGCCCAGTTCCGGAACCTCCCCCGTCCCACGGCCGCACCGGACGAGGCCGCCGACCGCAGAACGGCCTGATCCGGGCTGACGGCACGGCAGCGGGCGGACCGGGACAAATGGGCCTCCAGGGCAAACTGGTGATCGATGTTCAGCCGTGCGGCCGCTATGATCGTCCGCGGCAAGGCCGTAGCGCAGAGGTCGTCGCGCCCACGCATCAAGCTGGAGGACGTCGGTTCAAATCCGACCGGCCTTGCCGCTCACTTCGACGCCCCCGGGCGTCGCGATCATGCATGTCGTTGCGGACGCCGGACATCGGCGAAGGAACCGGTGGAGCGGTGATGACCCAGCCGATACCCGTACGGTGCCCCGCGATCGAGCACCCCGACCTGCCGCTCGCCGACCCGGCCGCGCTGGATCCGCTGCTCGCCCGCCTGGCACAGGACCACCCGGTCACGGACGACGAGACCTACCCCCTGGGCACCCTGCGCGGCGACGGCCGGGTCGACCTGTGCAAGCAGGGCCTCGGCCCGTCCGGTGCCGCCCGGCTGCTCCCCGTCGCCGCCGCCTCCGCGCACGCCGCGCACCTGCTGCTCGGCACCAACGGGATCGGCGACGACGGCGCCCGGGCCCTGGCCCGCGCCCTCACCGACGAGCCGGGCCACGGCCTGCACACCCTCTACCTCGGCTGCAACCGGATCGGCCCCGACGGCGTCGCCGCCCTCGCCGACGCACTGGCCGACGACACCTCCGTGCGCGCCCTCTGGCTCAAGCGCAACCCGGTGACCGCGGACGGCGCGGCCACCCTCGCCGCCCTGCTGCGCCGCAACACCGCCCTGCGCACCCTCGACCTGGTCAACACCGGCATCGGGGCCGACGGCGTACGCCTCCTCCTCGACGCCCTGACCGACCGGGACGCACCCCTGGAGCGGCTCTTCCTCGGCGGCAACGGCCTTGCCGCGGACGCCGCGCCGCTGCTCGCCGCCCTCGTCCGCGACGCGGGCGTGCGCGAGCTGTACCTGCCCGCCAACCACCTCGGCGACGAAGGCACCGCCGTCCTGGCCGCCGCAGTGGCCGCCGCGGACCCGCAGCAGCCGGTACGTCTCGGACTCGGCGGCAACGGCATCGGCCCCCGCGGCGCCGAAGCACTGGCCGACGCCCTCGGCGGCATCGAGACCCTCGACCTCGGCCGGCCCATGTCGGAGCGCAGCCTCGGCTCGCCCCCGAACGCGACCGGCGACTGCGGTGCCCGGGCCCTGGCCGCCGCGCTGCCCGGCAGCCCGCTGCGCCGCCTCGAACTGCGGCACACCGGCCTCACCGGGCGCGGCGCCAAGTCGCTGCTCGCCGCCGTGCCGGACGACTCCCCGCTGGAGTACGTGGGCCTCGGCCCCGGCCTGCCCCGCCGGGTCAAGCGCTCCTTCGCCGAGCGGCTGCGGCCCGCCCGCGCCGCCCATCCCGACCTGCGTGCGATCGGCAGCGTGTACCGGTGAAGCCGGCACCCATGCCCGGTGGTCTCGCCCCCGAGGACGTGTCGGTGTGGCAGCGCATCCGCCGCTACGCCGTTCCCCGTTGGATGATCGAACAGGCGACGGCGCACCGGCTGGCCGGTGACTGGCGGGCCGCGTGCGCGGCCGCCGCCGTCGATCCCGTCTTCGACCTCGACGGCCTCGCCGCCCGGTTCGGTGAGGCGGCCGCCGCGGCGGTGACCGAGGACCTGCGGCACCTCGCTCCGGATCTGATGCGCTGGCACCTCCCCCGGCTGCTGGGCGGCCGTACGACGCTGGACACGGACTGCAGCGTCCTGCTCGCGTGCTACGGCCCCGAAGCCGGTTCGCCCGAGCTCCTGGGCCTCTACGTCACCACCACGCCCATGATGGAGGGCCCGCAGCGGCTGCGGCTGGTGTGCGCGCCGATCGGCACCCGCTTCTCCGGGTCCGGCACGGACTGGACGCGGGCCCGCCACCTGTGGGACGCCCGCCACGCGGCGGAGCTGCGCGCGCGGTTCGCCGGCGGCGCGGACCGGCTGCCGTTCTTCCGCGCCGACGGCACCCCGCTCACCGAGGAGGAACTCCCCGCGGAGGACCCCGGCACCGCCGATCCCGCGGCCCGGGCGGAGTGGGCCGCCGTCCTCCTCTCCCGCGGTGAGAGCGTCGAGGCCTGCGCGGTCGCCGGGATGGAGCTCGACCCCGCCGAGGCCGGCAACACCCCCCGGTACTACCGGGACCCCGCCGGGATGCTGACGACGGCCGCGCCCGACCTGCTGCGGATCGCCGACGGGTTCCGCCGCCTGGTGGCGGCCGGGGCGGGCGACCGCTTCCGGGTCCCGGTGCACTGGCGCTGGCACTTCCTGCTGATGGCAGACGGACAGGACGCCTCGGCCCCGGTGCGCGTCGGCTTCGTCGACCGTGACACGGTGAAGGACGTGCCGTGCCTGCCCGGATACGCGTGGCATCCCGACCCCGACCTGCACCTGGTACGGGCCGGCCGGATCGCCCCGGATGAACTGCACCCGCTGGTCGCGGCCGCCCTGTTCCCGGAGGCCGGGCCCGCCGACGGGCCGCCGCTCCCGGCGGCCCCGGCGCCCGTACGGGTGCGCTGCCGCGGCGAGTGGCACGAGGTCCGCTTCCGGGACGGCGAACTCGACATGCCGCACACCCCGCAGGAGCAGCAGCGCGAGCAGGCGCTGCGCGCCTTCGGCGGTGCGGTCGCCGGCTGCTTCGCCGTCCGGCAGACCGTGGCAACGGGCAACGGCAGGCTGCCGCGCGCGCTGCGCGAGCAGCGGCGGGAGCTGATGCTGCGCGCCCAGCACGGCGACACCCCCGGTGTACTCGCCCTGCTGGACGCGGGTTTCGACCCGCGGATGAAGCTGCCGAACGACCGCAGCCTGCTCCACCTGCTCCACCTCCTCGACCACGAGGAGCTGTTGCCCCGGCTGCTCGCGGCCGGACTCGACCTGGAGGCGAAGGACAAGACCGACCGCACCCCGCTGATGATGGCCGTGACCTACGGCGGCTCGGTGAGCCTGGTACGGGCGCTCCTCGAGGCCGGATCCCGCATCGACATCGTCGACAACATGGACATGTCGCTGGCGCAGATCATCCGCCGCTACCACCGCACCGACCTGGGCTTCCTCAGCGACCGGGTCAAGGAGGAGTTCCCCGACATCGGGAACGACTGGTGGGACGACTGGATGGACGACCAGAGCGAGTACTACGACGAGGAAGAGGAAGAGGACGACGAGTGAGCGGCAACCCCGGCAACCCCGGTACGCCCGGTGCCGCCGCCGGCACCGCCCCTGGGCCGCTGGCCGCCGCCGACGCCCTCAACGCCCGGCTGAGCGCGACCCGTACCGAGCCCGCCACCAACCCCCAGCTGGAGGCGCTCGCCCTCGCCGTCACGGCCAACCAGCCCGTCCTGCTGTGGGGTGAGCCCGGCATCGGCAAGTCGGCCGGCATGGAGCAGCTGGCCACCGGACTCGGCATCCCGCTGGAGACGGTCATCGCCAGCGTGCACGAGCCGTCCGACTTCGCGGGACTGCCCATCGTGGGGGACGACCCCGCCACCACCGGCGTGCCCATGGCCCCGCCGGACTGGGCGGTCCGCCTCGCCCGCACCGGCCAGGGCCTGCTGTTCTTCGACGAGCTGTCCTCCGCCCCGCCCGCCGTGCAGGCCGCGCTGCTGCGCGTGGTCCTCGAACGCAGGGTCGGCAGCCTGGTCCTGCCCGAGTCCGTGCGCATCGTCGCCGCAGCCAACCCGCCCTCCAGCGCCGCCGACGGCTGGCACCTCAGCCCGCCCCTGGCCAACCGCTTCGTCCACCTCGACTGGACGCACCAGCCCCGCACCGTCGCCCGCGGCATGGCCGGCACCTGGCCCGAGGTGGCCGTCCCCGCCGTGGACCCCGCCCGGGCGTCCGGCGCGGTCGCCCGCGCCCGCGGTGTGGTCTCCGGCTTCCTGACCGCCCGGCCGGGCCTCGTCCACCATCTGCCCACCGACGCCGAGGGCCGGGGGCGGGCCTGGCCGTCCCCGCGCACCTGGGAGATGGCGCTGCGGCTGCTGGCCACCGGGTACGCCGCCGGGACCGGGCGGGAGGCGCTGGCCGCCGCCCTGACCGGCGCGGTGGGCGAGGGCGCGGGGCTGGAGCTGCTGGCGTACCTGGAGCACCTGGACCTGCCCGATCCCGACAAGGTGCTGGCCAACCCCGGCGCCTTCGCGCTGCCCGAGCGCGGCGACCGGCAGCTGGCCTTCCTCATCGCCGTCGTCGCGGCCGTGCAGAGCGACCTGACCCGTGCCCGCTGGGAGGCGGGCTGGACGGTCCTCGCCAAGGCCGTGGACGCCGGGGTGCCCGACGTGGCCGCGCGGGCCGCCGCCGACCTCGCGGCGATGCGGGACCTGGACTGGCCGGTCCCGGACGGCATCGACGCCTTCGTGGAACTGCTCCAGCTGGCCGGCTCCCTGCCGGGCGGCGGCTGACCGGGCCGTGGCCACCGCCAAGCCCGAACGCGCCGCCCGGGCCGAGCGCGCCGCGCCGCCCGGGAACTCGGCGCAGCCCGAACG
>NZ_WTFF01000191.1 GCF_019400985.1 Streptomyces bambusae | reverse complement strand
CAGCGAGGCCAGCACCCCGGCCGAGGCGGGCCGCAGCCGGACCAGCTCGTCCACGCAGCCGGCCGCGAGCGCGGGGAAGTGCAGCAGGACGTCCAGCCACTCGGCCCGCGGCCGGTCCGCGACCCGCCGGGCCACCGGCTCGGCCGCCGCACCGAACACCTCCGCCGCCGCGGGGACGACCGCGCCGGGCGCGGCCAAGGGGGTGAGCCGACACGTCGCGGCCTCCTCCGGCAACTCGTCCATCAGCCGCAGGACGAGCCCGACCGCACCGGGCACGCGCAGCCGCAGCGCGGCATGCGTCGCCGCCACGCGTACGTCAGGGTCCTCGGACCGCAGACGGGGCTCCAGCCACGGCGCGGGTTCACCCCCGGGCAGCGCGGCCCCCGCCCGGGCCACCCGGCACAGGCCCTCGGTGTCCACGGCCGCCGCCGCGAGCCACGGCAGGACGTCCCGCTCGCGGTCGCGCCACACCTCCGTCAGCACCCCGGCCAGCGGAAGTCCGCGGGCCACCGCCCGCAGCGCCGCGTCGGGGTCGTCCATCAGCCGGTCCAGGAGCGGCCGGTACGTGTCCGGCCACGGATGGTGGTCGTCGTCGGCAGGCGCCGCCTCGTGCGCGTCGAGCGCCGCCTCCACCAACGCGGCCGGCAGCGGCACCGGTTCGGTCCGCAGCAGGTCCGTCACCGCCGCCGTGCGCACCGGCGGCTCCGGCGCCGACAGCAGCGCGCGGTTGCGCGCGTCCCTGCCGTCCGCCGATACGTCGAGCAGGCCGAGCGCAGTGACCAGGTCGGCCCGCACCCCGGCGTCGCCCTCCTCCTCCCACCGGGCCCTCAGCAGCGGCAGCAGCGGCAGCGAGGCCTCCTGGCCGGCGGCGACGATCCACACCATCGCGCGCCGTACGGACGGGTCCTCGTCGGCCGCCAGGCCCAGCAGCGCCGGCAGCGCCGCGGCCACTGCCCGGCGCACCCGGCGGTACTCGCGCCCCGACCCGGCGGCCGCACCGTGCAGCAGCCACAGCAGCCGCAACCGGTCTCCCGGCCCGTCGAGGGCCAGCCGCGCCAGGAACGGGACGGCCGCGGCCGTGGCCGAGTAGACCGACCCTTGGTGGCAGAGCGAGGAGGCCAGCTCGTCCAGCGCCTCGTCCCGCACGCCCGCGTCCGCCGAGCCGGCCGCCCGCAGCAGGCCGGGCACGTCGTCCGCCGGCCCGTACGCGTGGCGCAGTGCGGCCCAGTCGATGTCGTCGATCCCCTCCAGCACGATCGGGACCCTACGACAGGTGGCGAGGCACCCGGACGGCGGGCCCGCACGCCACGGCCCTCCGCCTGCGCACGGAGGGCCGACCCTGCAACCCCTGTACGAGAAGCGCAGGTGGGCGGGGGCGTCAACGGGCCGTTCCAGCACGCCAATCGGCCAACCGGGCCGCAGCCGCTGTCCGCCCGGACCGGCCCGCCGGTAGCGTCCATGACCGAACCGGTAGTGCAGTACGTAGCCCTCGGGGTGTCACATGCGCAAGCCGTTGCAGCGGCTCGGAATCCCGGCTGTCTCCGTCTCCCTTCTCCTCCTCGCGGCGGCCGTCACGCCCGCCGCTCCGGCATCCACCGGGTCCCCGGACCGCGGTGCCCCGCTCTCCCAGGCCGGCCTCGACCGGATGACGGACCCTCAGAAGGCCGCCGTCCTCAATCCGCTCAGGCTGGTCGGCAGCGCCGCCCAGCAGGTCGGGCGGCAGCAGCGCCAGGACGTGTTCACGGGCGTACGCATCGCCCCCGACCACCGATCCGTCGAACTCTTCCTCACCGACGTCCACCAGAAGGACAGCTTCCTGGCCCGGGTCAAGAGCCTCGAACCGAAGGCGGACCTGCGGCTCGTGGACGTCAAGGCCGCGCCGTCGACCCGCGTCGAACTGCGCAACCACATCAAGCGCCTCAAGGAGCTCGGACCCCGGCTGCCCTTCGAGATCCAGGGCATCGGCCACTCCGTGGACGGCACGCAGATCCAGGTCATGGCGAGCGACGCGAAGCGCGCGAGGGCGTACTTCGCCTCCGACCCGGCCGCCCGGCCCGGGTACGGCGGGACGGGTACGGCGGACAAGGCGGGCAAGGGCAAGGCGGGCAAGGGCAAGGCGGCCGGCACCGGCGCAGGTGACGGGCCGGCACTTCGCTACGAGGTCCTCCAGGGCGAGCCGAAAGCCGGCTCGGCGCCGCTCCTGCACTCCCGCCAGGACGACTCCGCGCCCTTCTACGCGGGCGCCGCACTGGACAACGTCGGCAGCCCCCTGTCCCGCTGTACGTCGGGCATCCCGGCGGTCAGCACCTGGGACGGCCGCCAGTGGCTGGTCACGGCCGGCCACTGCTACGCGGAGGGCAGCGCCGTCCACACCAACGGCGGCCGGTACATCGGCAACGTCTGGCGCGTCCTGCCCCAGGTGGACGCCGCGTTCATCGAGGCGCCGACGTACCGCCGCACCTGGGACGGCCTCGACACGGCCGGCTACTCGCGCTACCTGAACGGCGTGCGCAGCAACGTGGTGAACGACGAGGTCTGCCAGCTCGGCTACAACTCCCGCGTCGTGTGCGGCATCCGCGTGACCAACGTGGAGTACGACCACGGCGGCGTGCTCACCACCGTCGGGGTGCAGAAGGACGGCCTCACGGCGGCCCGGGGAGGTGACAGCGGCGGACCGGTCGTGACGGTCAACCACCCGGACTCGCGCGAACTCAACGGCATCGTCCGCGGCGGCTGGACGGGCTATCCGGCGTGGGTGGTGTGGGTGGACGTCTGGGACATCTTCAACGCCTTCGCGATCAAGCTCAATCCGTCCTGAGGGCGGCCGGCCGTCAGCGGGCGACCGGCAGCGGCGGACGGGTGAGGCGCCAGACCTGGACCTCACCCGTCTCGCCCGGAGCGAGGCGTTCGGCCGGGCGGCGGGCGTGCTCGGTGAAGCCGAGGCGGGCCGGGACGGCGGCGCTGGCCAGGTTCGCCCGGTCGTGGACGATCTCGACGTACGCGGTGCCGGGAAGCCGGAAGGCCTGCTCGGCCAGGGCGCGGGCGGCCCGGGTGGCGACGCCGCGGCCGGTGGCCGCGGGGTGCAGCCAGTAGCCGATCTCCCAGGCGCCGTCCGAGGTGTCGTCGAACCGGACGAGCGCGCCGAGGCCGACCACGGCCCCGTCCAGCACGACCGCGTACGTGAACTCCGCCCCGTCCTCCCAGCGCTGCCACCGGCTCGTGAGGAACTCGGCGGTCCTGGCCAGGCTGTGCTCGGCGACCCACGGCATCCACGGCCGCAGGTGCTCCAGCGATTCCTCGATGACCCGGAAGAACTCCGGAAGGTCGGCCTCGCCCTCGAAGCGGCGCAGGGCCAGGTCGTCGTCGAGCTCGATCAGCTGCGGTGGAAAGTCCATGCCGCGAGGATCGTACGCCCCCCGCCCTCGCGGCAAGGTGATTCGGGAACGCACCAGCTGTACCGGAAAATCGGGTGCGGGCGGGCACGGGGGTGCGGTCGGATGGGGGCACCGGACCCGTTCCGCTCCCGCTACCCCTCCCTCCTAAGGACCCTTGCGCCCGTGCAGGCAGCCGTCACCGTCACCCCCGCCCGTATCCCCGAGCTCCTCCTCGGCCTCGCCACCGTGCGGCCCGTGTTCCTCTGGGGCGCGCCCGGCATCGGGAAGTCCTCGCTGGTGCGGAAGTTCGCCGACTCCCTGGGCCTGGAGTGCGTCAGCCTGCTCGGCACCCAGCTGGCGCCCGAGGACCTGATGGGTGTCCCGCAGATCCGTGACGGCCGCAGCGTGTTCTGCCCGCCCGAGGCCATCGCCCGCGATGAGCCGTACTGCCTCTTCCTCGACGAGCTCAACGCGGCCACCCCGGACGTCCAGAAGGCGTTCTACTCGCTGATCCTGGACCGCCGGATCGGCACCTACGAGCTGCCCGAGGGCTCCATCGTCATCGGCGCCGGCAACCGCGCCACCGACAACGCCCTCGCCCGCCCCCTCGCCTCCGCCCTCGTCAACCGCCTCACCCACGTCCACCTGGAGGTGTCCGCCCGGGACTGGCTGGTCTGGGCGGGGGAGCACGGCATCCACCCCTGGGTGACCGACTACCTGACCGACCGGCCCGACCACCTCTGGTCCAAGCCGCCCAAGACGGAGGAGCCGTTCTCCACCCCGCGCTCCTGGCACATGCTCTCCGACGCCCTGCACTCCTTCGGCCCCACGCTGGACGAGGACACGCTGAAGGTGATCGCGCACGGCACCCTCACGCCCGCGCACGCCGTGTCCTTCTGCGGCTACGCCAAGATCGTGCGCCACACCTTCGGCCTCGACGCGATCCTCAAGGGAGACGCCTCCTGGCCCGCCCGGCCCGCGGACCGCGACCTGCTGTACTACCTCGCCGAGGCGTTCCGGGGCCGGCTGATCAAGGAGCTGCCCGCCCGCAAGGAACACGTCTCGCCCGCCCTCCGGCAGACCGCCCACCGGGCCAAGTCCCTGCTGGTGCAGCTCGCCGAGATCTCCGTCGAGGTCGCCCAGACCGTCATCGCCGACGACGCCGACGGGCAGCCGGTGCTGCCCGCCTGGTTCCTGGTGGAGGCGGCACGCGACATGCCCCGCCTCGTCGAGGCCCGCCGTTGAGCACGCCCACACCCCACGGCAAGCCCCGTACGAAGCGCACGAACAACGCCAAGCGGAGGAAGGGCGACGCCCCGGCCGCCGACCCCGCCTCCGAGGCCTACCTGGAGGGCCGGGCCAAGGTCCTCCACCACCCCGCCTTCGCCGCGCTGGACGCCGACTTCTGCCGCAACCAGGGCTGCCGGCTCTGCCCGCGCACCGGCCTGGTCCGCATCGACTCCAACGGGGTCCTGCACGCCCACCCCACCCGCCGCGCCGACCCCGGAGCCTGGGCCTGGGCCATCGCCCACGGCCTCCTCCACCTCGGCTTCGGCCACGTACCCGCCGACAAGGCCGACGAGCGCGCCCAGCCGGACCGCTTCGACCTCGCCGCCCGCTGCGTGGTCGTGAGCCGCTTCCTGCGCACCAGCCCGGTCGGCACCGCCCCCGACACCCTCCCCGCCGACCTCCCCGGCGGGGACGAGGAGCAGCTCGCGGCCCGCTGGCGCCGCGACGGGCTGCCCGCCGCCTACGAGGGCTGCGGCACCGCCGGCGAGGAGCCCGACCAGTACCTGCGCCCCTGGCGGCACTGGAGCGACCCCGCCCCCGACTGGCAGACCGCCTTCGCCGCCGCCCTCACCCGCAGCGTCTCCGCCGCCATGGACACCGCCGGCGGGCGCGACGCCGCGACCCCGCGCAAGCCGTGGGACCTGGCCCTGAACTGGTTCGTCTCCGCCTACCCGCTGCTCGGCGGCATCGCCGCCGGCCTGACCGTGGTCGCCGACGCCGAACTCGCCCGCGCCCGGGACATCTCCATCGCCGCCGTGTCCGCCCGGGCCGGCGAGATCTACATCAACCCGCTGCGCACCTTCACCGACGACCAGTGGCGGTTCGTCCTCGCCCACGAGATGCTGCACGCCGCCCTGCGGCACGGCGAGCGCTGCGGCGCCCGCGACCCCTACCTGCACAACGTGGCCGCCGACTACGTCGTCAACGGCTGGCTGGTGGAGATGGGCATCGGCGAGATGCCCGACGGACTGCTGTACGACCCCGCGCTCACCGGCCTGTCGGTGGAGGAGGTCTACGACCGGATCGCGACCGACCTGCGCCGCCGCCGACGCCTGGCCACCCTCTGCGGCAAGGGCCGCGGCGACATCCTCGGCGAGCCGCTCGTCCACCCGCACAGCCGCCCGTACACCGATCTGGACGAGTTCTACCGCCGCGGCCTGGTCCAGGGCTTCGACCTGCACCGGACCGGGGAGCGGGGGCTGTTGCCGGCCGGGCTGGTCGAGGAGATCCGGGCCCTGGCCCATCCGCCGGTGCCCTGGGACGCCAAGCTCGCCCGCTGGTTCGACGAGTACGTGCCGCGGCCGGTGGCCGTACGCAGCTACGCCCGCGCCTCGCGCCGGCAGGCCGCCACCCCGGACATCCCGCGGGCCGGGCGGTGGTTCCCGCCGGAGGAGGTGGCCCGCTGCACCTTCGGGGTGGTGCTGGACACCTCCGGTTCCATGGACCGGGCCCTGCTCGGCAAGGCGCTCGGGGCCATCGCCTCGTACGCGCAGGCCCGCGACGTACCCGCGGCCCGCGTGGTGTTCTGCGACGCCGCGCCGTACGACGCGGGCTACCTGCCGCCCGAGGAGATCGCCGGGCGGGTCCGCGTCCGGGGCCGCGGCGGGACCGTGCTCCAGCCCGGCATCGACGTACTCCACCGGGCGGAGGACTTCCCCGCGCACGCGCCGGTCCTGATCGTCACCGACGGCTGGTGCGACACCCTGCGCGTCCGCCGCGAACACGCCTTCCTGGTCCCGCAGGGCGCCGTCCTGCCGTTCACGCCCTGCGGCCCGGTCTTCCGCATGGAGTGACCGGCCGGTGCGGGTGGGCCGTGTTGTACCCGCCCGTCGGCCGCAGCCATGCCCTAATCTCGGCCTCGCAAGGCTGGACGCACGACCTTCAGGGAGCAGGCCGGATGGCTGCGGCACCGCAGAAGATCACCACGTTCCTGATGTTCGAGGGCAAGGCGGAGGAGGCGATGACCTTCTACCTCACGCTCTTCGACGACGCCGAGGTCATCGACATCACCCGGTACGGCCCCGAAGGCCCGGGCGCCGAGGACACCGTGCAGCACGCCACGTTCTCGCTGGCCGGCCAGCGCTTCATGTGCATCGACAGCTACGTCCAGCACGCGTTCGGCTTCACCCCCGCGCTCTCGCTGTTCGTGCAGTGCGACAGCGAGGCCGAGCTCATGCGCCTCTACGAGGCCCTCGGCGAGCAGGGACAGGAGCTCATGCCCGTGGGCGACTACGGCTTCAGCCCCAAGTTCGCCTGGGTCAACGACCGCTTCGGCGTCTCCTGGCAGCTGAACCTGCCCGCCGCCCCGGCCGGCCCGGTCAGTGGACCACGCTGAAGCTGCGCCACGGCAGCGTGCCCGGCGCGGTGACGTTGGAGGTCTCGGTGGGGACGTAGATCCCCTGGGCCTCGGCGGACTTCTGGCAGTTCGGCGTCCGGTACATCACCACGTCGACGATCGTGTTGTTCTCCACGTGCGCGGCACCGTGCGGAAGCCTGATCCTGTGGCAGCCCTCGACGGGAGTGTTCGAGTACGTGAGCACGATCGGGGAGTCGTGGCCGCGGAAGCTGAGCTCGCCCACGGTGGTCTTGCCGGCCGAGCACGCGGTGGCCGTGAGCAGCAGCGCCGCCCCGGTGACGACACTGAGGCATCGGTGGTGGGACATGGCTCGGGTCCTCGTCTGTGCGGTGGTGGCATCCCTCCACCGCAGCCTGACCCCTCCGCCCCCGTGCGGCATCCGGTGTGCGGCCGGGCGGATGACGGCCGACAGCGCGATCCCGCCGCCGGCCGTCCCGTGCCGGTCCGCCACGAGCCGCTACGAGCCGCGACGACGGCCTACCGGGCCGCGCAGACGGCCGGCACCGCGGCGTCCCAGGGAGCGATCCGCATCCGCTCCCCGTCGTACTCCACGGTCTCGCCCGGCAGGACGAGCAGACCGTCCTCGCCCTCCGCCCCCGTACCGCCGGACCGGCGGATCTGCACCGCCGGGCCCAGTGCGCCCGCCATGAACACGGTCGGGTCCACCTCCCACCCGTGCCGGGCCAGCCAGCTCTCCAGCTGCCAGCTGTCCGCCGTCGTCGCCCCGCGCGGCCATGCGTACGTGCTCGCCATGCCTACCCCCTGTAGCTGGTGCGATCACCGCGCCAGATACTGCCACCCACCTCCGACAGCGGCCCCGGAATTTCGGTGCAGCGACTCGGGCGGGGATGCCCGCGGCCCTGAACTCCCTCGGGGGAAGCCGGACACGGCCTTCGGTTCGAAGACGGGTCGCACGGCGGCCCTCGAAATCACCGGAGCGCAGTGTGTGCGACACCACTCACCGGCTCCGCGGCCCGTCCCGGTCCGGCCCGGTCCCGGGTCCCCCGGCCCGCACGGGGGCCGTACCGGGGCGGTGTCGTAGGGTCCGGCCGTATGCATACGGTTGCGGTACTCGCACTCGACGGTGTGTCGGCCTTCGACCTGACCATCCCCTGCCAGGTGTTCACGCTCGCGACGCATCCCGACGGAACCCCCGCCTACGAGGTCCGGGTCTGCGCCGAGCGCGCCGTCACGGCCACCGCGGGGCCCGCCGAGCCGTTCCGGCTCTCGTCCCCGTACCGGTGGGACGACGCACGGCACGCGGACACGGTCGTCGTTCCAGGCGTCCCCGCCGAACGGGAGCCGCCCGCGCGCATCGTCCGGCTGCTCAAGGAGGCCGCGGCCGCGGGCGCGCGGGTGGCCTCGATCTGCACGGGGGCCTTCGTCCTCGCCCACGCCGGCCTGCTCGACGGCCGGCGGGCGACGACGCACTGGCGCTTCGCCGACGCGCTGGCCGCCCGGTTCCCCGGCACCCGGGTCGACCCGTCGGTGCTCTTCGTCGACGACGACCGGGTCCTGACCTCCGCGGGGATCGCCGCGGGCCTCGACCTGTGCCTGCACATGGTGCGCAGGGACCACGGCGCGGCGGTGGCGGCGCAGGTCGCCCGCATGATGGTCATGGCTCCCCAACGCGCCGGTGGGCAGGCGCAGTTCATCGAGTACCGCGCCCCGGAGAGCGACTCCGCCGACCTCGGCGGGACGATGCAGTGGATGCGGGACAAGCTCGCGGAGCCGCTCACGGTCGCCGACATCGCCGCCCACGCGATGATGAGCAGGCGAAGCCTGTCCCGGCACTTCCTCGCGCAGACCGGCACCACTCCGCTGCGCTGGCTGCTCGCGCACCGCCTCCAGCGCGCCCGGGAACTCCTGGAGGGCAGCGACCTGCCGGTGGCACGCGTGGCACAGTCGACCGGCTTCGGCTCGGTCGAGGCCTTCCGGCACCACTTCACCCGGCACATCGGCACGACCCCGTCCGCGTACCGGGCGGCGTTCCGCATGTAGTTCGCGGACCTGCCCTGGCCGTATCTTGCGCACCATGGGCACGCGCGCCGGTGTCGTCGGCCCGCCCGCGCCGGAAGACTGGACCGCGTCATCCCCTCCCCCTCCGCGACCTGCGGAACGACCGTGCGGGGAGGGGCGGTTCACCTCTCTTCACGGAGGATCGCATGCCCATGGACAGGCGGAACCTGCTGCGTACCGGCGTCGCCGCGGCGGCCGGCGCGGGCCTCGTAGGCGCGTCCGCGACGACCGCGTCCGCAACGACCGCGTCCGCGAACACCGCAGCGGCCACAGCCACCGCGCCCGCGGCCCCGCGCCCGCCGCGTCAGCCCCTGCGCGTCCACACCGTGCTCTACGACGGCGTGGAGGAGCAGGACTTCGCCGGCCACATCGAGGTCTTCGGGACCGCCGGAACGGACCGCATCACGCAGTCCTTCGTCACGGCCGACGGACCCCGCTCGGTGAAGACGTCCGCGGGGATGGAGCTCGTCTGCCGCACCCCCTGGGCACCCCACACCGCCGATCTGATCCTGGTGCCGGGCGCCGGCTACGGGGAGGGTTCCGGCCTCGATCGGGAGATACGGCGCGGGGTCCTGCCCCGGGCCCTGGCGGCGGCCCGGCGGCGCGGGCTGGTGCTGGGAGCGGTGTGCAGCGGCACCATGCTGCTCTCCGCCGCCGGAATCACCGCCGGCCGCCCGTGCACCACGCACCACATAGCCATCGAGGACCTCAAGGCCCAGGGCGGACGGGTCGTCAGCGGCCGGGTCGTCGACGACGGCGACCTGGTGACGTGCGGGGGAGTGACGTCGGGCATCGACCTCGGACTGTGGCTGCTCGAACGGTTCTTCGGCCCCGAGACGGCCCTGTTCGCCGAGCAGGTCCTGGAGTACGAGCGCCGCGGAACCGTCTGGCGCGCGTAGCGCCGACGCCGCGTCCGGGGGCGTCAGCAGGGCGGCCGGTGGCCGCTCCGGTGGGGTGCCGGGCGGCCCGAGGTGAGGATCGCCGCCTCCGGGCGCGGTACCGGGGTGCCGTCGGCGTGGAGCAGCGGCGGCGGCACCACGACCGTGCCCACGTCGGCGGCGGCCAGGCCGGCGTTGCGTACCGTGACCCGGTCGCGCGGCTGCGGCCCGAGCACCTGGCTCTCGCGGACGAACGCCACGAAGCTCTCGAAGTCCCGCTGGTGCCGGTACGGCTCCTCGAAGCCCTCCAGCGCCGGGTACCCGTCATGGGCGAGCAGGGTGTACGACAGGGCCGCCAGCCGGTAGCGGCGGGCGGGGTCCAGCGCCACGCCGTCCACGAAGACGTCCGCCGGCGCCACCCGGTCCCCGACGGGCCGCAGGGCGTCGAAGGAGTAGCGGACGTTCGCGGAGACGGCCAGCGGCGCGAAGCGCACGGTGCCGTCCGCCTCCCGCGTCCACTGCTGCTCCAGCGCGTCGTGGAGCTGCTGCCCCGTCACCCACGCGCTGACCACCGGGTCGCCGAATCCGACCGCCCGCCAGGCGCTCCCGAAGGTGACGGCGCCGTCCGCGGCTGCGTCCAGCGGCAGATCGCCCGCCACGACCGTCTGCCCCACCCGGGGCGCGACGGCGACCAGGGCCAGCTGGGCGGGCACGTTGGGGTGGACGTTGGCGTCGTTCTCCGGATCGGTGGGCCGCCGGCCCGCCCACAGCGCCCAGTCGGCGACCAGGTCGCCCATGGTGCTCTCGCCGGCCGTGTTCCGCGTCCGCAGGAACGAGCCGGTCTGCCGCCCGATCCTGGACCGGTCGCGGTCGGCGGCCTGCCCCGCCCAGTAGTCCACGACCGCCTTCAGCTCCGGGTGCGCGGCGACGTCACGGGTGTTGGGGTGGTTGGTGGAGACGGTCAGCTCCCGCACCACCGCCCCGGTGACGGGATCCAGCCGCAGGCTGATCTCATTGACGACCTGCCCGTAGCAGCCGGCCTCGACGAACGGGCGCGGGACCCCGAGCGGGTCGGGGAGCATCATCGTGAACCGCCGGTGCCAGTGCCCCGTGACGATCGCGTCGATGTCCGGCGAGACCCGCAGCGCGAGGTCGAGGGCGGGGCCCGAGGGATCGCTGCCGCTGTTGAAGTCCGTGCCGGCGACCGCGCCGTCGTGCATGCTCAGCACGATGGCGTTCACCCCCTGCGCCTTGAGCTGCGCCGCGCAGGCGTCGGCGGTGGCGATCTCGTCGAGGGTGGCCAGGCCCGGCTGGAAGGAGCCGGGGAACCTCTCCGTGCCCACGGCGGTGAGGTGGATGAAGCCGATCGGCAGCCGCCGGCCGTCCGCCGCGGTCACCCACTCGACGTGGTACGGCGGCAGGACCGTCCGCCGGTCGCTCGTGCGCACCAGGTTGGCGCTGTAGTAGCGGAAGTCGGCGCCGTGGAACGCCCGCCCGGAGGAGTCGGTGAACGAGGTGTCCCGGCCCGCGACCGGGAAGGGGATGCCCTGCTCCATGTGCCGCTGCACCATGGCGGGCGACTTGTCGAACTCGTGGTTGCCGGCCGTGGCGAAGTCCAGGCCCATCCGGCCCAGTGCCTCGACGGTCGGTTCGTCGGCGAAGGCCGCCGCGTCGAACTCCCAGCCGGCGAAGGCGTCCCCCGGCGTGAAGAACAGCGAGTTGCGCCGCCCTGCGCGCAGCCGTTCCAGGTGCGTGGCCAGGTACGCGACGCCCCCGACCGTGTAGCGCTGCCCGCCGTTGCCGGTGATGACGGAGTTCCCGCCGGGCGCGCCCTGGAGGTATCCGTGCAGATCGGCGATGCTGAGCAGCTGTACGTCGACGTATTCGTCGGCCCCGGCGGCGTCCCGGGCGGCATCGGTGGCGTAGGCGGGGACACCGGTGGCGAACAGGGCCGCCGCCCCGACACCGGTGAGGAACGTGCGCCGCCCCCACACCCTCGAACTCCGGTCCTCCGGCACGGTATTGGCGCGCGTCGTCACACCCGGCATGCTCCCGCGCACCACCCTCCGTGTCACGTCGGCGCGCTGGTCACGGCGGCGGGCCGGGACTCCGTTCGGCCGAGTGCCGCGTAACACCCCCGGCCGGACCTCGTTGAGGCCGGCGGAGATCATTGCTCGCCGCATTACGGAGGAGAAAGCCATGATGTGTCTGCGCCGTCCGGCCGCCGCTGCCCTCGGCGGCCTCACGCTCGTCGTCGCGCTCGCCGGCGCGGCCGCCGCCGCGACCGGGGAGTTCCACTGGACGGGCCCGTCCGGCAAGCCGTACTACGCCAAGGACCTGCCCGACGGCCGGTGCTTCGACATGGAGCAGGAGGCGCGCGGCGCCCGCAACGCGAGCAACACCGCCGTGGTCGTCTACGCGCAGAAGAAGTGCAAGGGAACGGCGACGACGCTCGCACCCGGCAAGGCGGCACCGGCCCGTGCCCCCTTCGCGAGCTTCCGCTTCTCCCCGAAGTAGGTTCCCTGCCCCACCAGCGGCGTCACGGTCGGCGACCGCCATACTGGGGGCATGCAACACATCGGGGGATACGTCGTCGAGCGCAAGCTCGGCGAGGGAGGCATGGGCACCGTCTACCTGGCGCGGTCGCGCGGAGGACGGGCGGTCGCGGTCAAGGTGGCCCGGCCCGAACTGGCCGGCGACCCCGCCTTCCGGGAGCGCTTCCGGGCCGAGGTCGCCGCGGCCCGCCGGGTCGGCGGCTTCCACACCGCGCCGGTCGTGGACGCCGACCCCGACGGCGACCCGCCGTGGCTGGCGACGGCGTTCGTGCCCGGCCCGACCCTGGCCGGCCGGCTCGCCGCCGACGGTCCCATGGACGAGGCGGAACTGCGCACGCTGGCCGCCGCGCTCGCCGAGGCCCTGGAGGCCATCCACGCCTGCGGGCTGGTGCACCGCGACCTCAAGCCCGGCAACATCGTGATGGCCGAGGACGGGCCGCGCGTCCTCGACTTCGGCATCGCGCGCGCCGTGGAGTCCACCCGGATGACCGCCACCGGCACCGCCTTCGGCACGCCGGGCTACCTCGCCCCCGAACAGGCCCTGGGCGACGACGTCACGGGCGCCGCGGACGTGTTCGCGCTCGGCGCGGTCCTGGTCGCCGCCGCCGGCGGCAGCGCCTGGGGCGAGGGGACGCCCATGGGCCTGATGTACCGCTCCGTACACGAACCGCCCCGTCTGGCCGTCGTGCCGGAGACGTTGCGCCCGCTCGTCGAGGCCTGCCTGGCGAAGGCTCCGGCGGACCGCCCGACCCCCTCCGCGCTGCTGGACCTGCTCACCAACGCCGACGCCGACGCCGGCCCCGGCGCAGCGCCGACCGCCCGGATTCCCGGGGACTGGAGGCCGACGGTCCCGATGGCCGCGCCGCCGGTGGAGCCGCACACGCCTGCGCAGGCACCTGCGCCCACGCCCTCGCACCACACGCCCTCGCACACGCCCGCGTACGCATCCCCGCAGACGCCCCCGTCCGCGGTGCCGGTCGTGGCGCAGGTGCCCCCGCCCCCGCCGCAGCAGGCCACGCCGCCGCCCGCGCAGGCCGTTCCGCCGATGCCCGCGATGGCACCGGCCTTTCCGGCCGGCGGAGCGCCCGCCGGGGGGATCGGGCCCGCCGGGGCCGCCGCACTGGAGGTCGTGATCGCCGACCGCCGCAGCAGCGTGATCGCCGACGGCACCGGCGTCGTCCTCGAAGTCGAGGGCGTAGAGGCGGACTTCCCGTGGGACGAGGTCGCCGGCATCACCTACGTCCCCTCCCAGCGCGGCCACCACCTCGTCGTGACGGTCACGCTGCGGGACGGCAACGCGTACACGTGCCAGGTCAACGCCCGGCGCGCCGCCCGCCTCCAGGAGTGGCTGCCCCAGCTGCACCGCATCGTCTCCTGGTACCTCGCGCCCCGACTGGGCGTCGCCCCGGGGCCGTACGGCATCAGCGCGGGACCGTACGTGCCGGGTATGCCCGGCCTGCCGGGCCCGTACGGCGGCTTCGGCGGTCCGCACGGCTTCGCCGGCGGCCCGGGGGGGCCGCGGGACTGCGGGCCTGTGTACTTATTCACACCGACGCCGGCGCGCCGGCCTAGCGCGTATATGCCGGGGAGCGCCGCATGAATGCACTAGATAAAAACCGGTTAGTAGTACGGTCTGCTCACGGTCTACCGCTCG
>NZ_WTFF01000190.1 GCF_019400985.1 Streptomyces bambusae | reverse complement strand
CCGCGGCCCCGCCCGCCGGGCCCGGCGCGGCCGGCATCGGCGGCGCCGTCTACCTCGACTTCGCCCCCGGCGGCGCCGGCACTCCGGGCGCGGTCGACCCGGGCGAGAAGGGCCTGCCCGGCATCGCGGTCGAGGCCGTACGGGACGGCCGGGTGGCGGCCACCGCCACCACCGCAGCCGACGGCTCCTTCCGCCTCACCGGCCTGCCCGACGGCGAGTACACCGTCCGCCTGCCCGCGGCCAACTTCGCGGCCCCCTACCAGGGCGTGAACTGGCTGGGCCCCGCCCTGGTGACGCCGGCGATCATCGGCGCCTACCTGTGGGTGTGGACCGGCTTCGCGATGGTCCTGATCGGCGCCGGGCTCGCGGCGATCCCGCGCGACGCGCTGGAGGCCGCGCGGATGGACGGCGCCACCGAGGGCCAGATCTTCCGCAAGATCACCGTACCGCTGCTCGCACCGGTGCTCACCGTCGTCTTCGTGACGTTGGTGATCAACGTGATGAAGGTCTTCGACCTCGTCTACATCATCGCCCCCGGACCGGTCCAGGAGGAGGCGAACGTCCTGGCCACCCGGATGTGGCTGGTCTCCTTCGGCGGCGGCAACGACCAGGGGCTCGGCAGCGCGCTCAGCGTGCTGCTCCTGCTGCTGGTGGTCCCGGCGATGGTCTTCAACATCCGGCGCTTCCGAAGGAGCGGAACATGAGCAGCCACCACGCCGCCACGCGCGTGCAGCGCCTGCTGAGGAGCTCGGTCGTCCAGGGCCTGCTGATCCTGGTGGCCCTCGTATGGATCACCCCGCTGGCGGGCCTGCTCCTGTCCTCGATGCGCTCCGAGCAGGACAACGCCTCCGACGGCTGGTGGACCGCGCTCACCGACCCCTCCCAGCTGTCCCTGGACAACTACGGCGCACTGCTGAAGGACTCCGGCATCGCGGCGGCCTTCGGGAACACCGTCCTGATCTCGGTCCCCACCACCGTCCTGGTCGTCGGCATCGCGGCACTCGCCGGATACGCCTTCGCCTGGCTGGACTTCCCCGGACGCGACGCCGTCTTCCTGGTGGTCGTGGGACTGCTGGTCGTGCCCGTGCAGATCGGGCTGCTGCCGGTGGCCAAACTCTTCGGCGCGGTGGGACTGTTCGGCACGATCGCGGGCGTCGTCCTCTTCCACGTCGCCTACGGGCTGCCGTTCGCCGTCTTCCTGCTGCGCAACTACTTCGCCGAGATACCGCGCGAAATGCTGGAAGCGGCCAGGATGGACGGAGGCAGCGAGTGGCGGATCTTCTTCCGGCTCGTGCTGCCGCTCGGCCGCCCGGCCATCGCGAGCCTGGCCATCTTCCAGTTCCTCTGGGTCTGGAACGACATGCTCGTGGCACTGCTCTTCGCGGACAGCGGGTCCCAGCCCCTCACGGTCGCCCTGCAGTCCCAGATCCGGCAGTTCGGCAGCAACATCGGCGTCCTCGCACCGGGTGCGTTCCTGTCCCTGGTGGTCCCGCTGATCGTCTTCTTCGCCTTCCAACGGCACTTCGTGCAAGGCGTGATGGCGGGCTCGGTGAAGTGACACCCGGCGCACCGCGCCCCGCCACCCGGCGTACGGGCCCCGCTGGTCGGCGTACCGCGCCCCGCTACCCGGCGCTGACGGCCGACACGTGCGTGCTGCCGTCGCGCAGGGCGGTGATGCGGACCTGACCGGCGGGGAAGGGGTCCCTTCCGTTCGGACCGGGTATCCGCGTGAAGGGGGTCCAGGATCCGTCCGGCCTCCTGATGTTGTGCCAGACCCGCCCGTCGAGCCCGACCGCCACGACGTGGGCGGCGCCGTCGGGTGTCCCCGCGATACCGACGGAGCTCGCCCCCATGGTGGCGGTGGTGACCCCCCTCGGAGGCCGGAAGCCGGTCCAGGAGCCGTCGGGCCGGCGCAGCTGGTGGTAGACCATGCCGTCGAGCCCGATGGCGAGGACCTGGGACGAGCCGTCCGGCATGCCGGTGATCGCCAGGGCGGGGCCGGAGAAGGCCGGGGCCCCGCCGTAGCCGGCCAGGCGTCCCCAGGGCGTCCACGATCCGTCGCGCCCGCGGACGCAGTGGTACATGGCGCCGTCGGTGCCGTAGCCGATCAGCTGGGCGGACCCGTCGGGCATTGCGGCGATCGACACCTTCGTCGCGCCCCAGCGGCCCGCCGCCGTGGAGCCGGGCGCCGGCCGGAAGCCGGGCAGCCCGCCGTCGGCCCGGCGCTGCTGGTGGTACGTGGTTCCGTCCGCCGCGGTCGCCACGATCTGGCAGGTGCCGTCGGGGAACCCGGCGATGTCCGCCTCGCGGACGGTGAACGCCGCCGTGCCGTCCGGCCCCGCGACGCGCTGCCACGGCTGGAGCACGGCCGTGCCCCGTACGGACGTCAGCCACAGGCTGTTGTCCGGCGCGATGCCGAGCACCACGACCGAGCCGTCCGCCATGCCGGCCGCGGCCGTCCGGATCCCCGCGAACGAGGCCGCGCCGCCGGCCCCGGGCAGCGGCCGCATGCTGCTCCACGACCCGTCGGGCCGGCGCTCGGTGTGGAACAGGGTGCGCTGCTCGACGTCGTACGGAGGCAGGTGCGCGGAGTAGAACCAGACCGGGTTGGTGATCGCGACCAGCTGGTCCAGCGTGGTGGAGGCCGGCTTCAGCCGCCGTACCTCGGCGCGGGCGAACAGGGACGCCTTGCCCCAGCCGCGCCAGCGCAGCTGCCCCCGGCCGCTGCCGTCGATCCACGTGGCGGCCATGATGCCCCACTCGGTGTGGAGCGTGGCGACGCTGTCCGGGGCGCCCCGGACGTCCAGGGTGACGTCGACGCCGTCGAAGAACCCCAGCGGGAGCTCCTGGCCGGGCCCGGCGACCGCCCCGCCGCCGCGGGCGGTGAAGTCCAGGGTGACGGCGGAGGACTCGACGGCGTACGAGCGGCCCATGCGCAGGGCGTCGAGGACGGCCGGGGTGGACAGGCTGCTCGCGTACACCACGTTGTGCGGCCGGCCGACGGCGTCGGAAGGACTGTGGGCGTCGCTGTTGCCCACGGCGGCGATGCGCTTGCCGACACAGAGCATGGCGTGCCAGGCGGCGATGTTGGCCGCGTCGTCCAGCGTCCACGGCCCGTTCCACACCTCCAGCGCATCGACCCGGTCGAGGCCGAACTCCCAGAACGAACCCGCCGCCGGGGTCAACGGATGCGCCGCGATCGCGAGCCCGCCCAGGCTGTGGACCCGCCGGGTGTGGCTGTCGAACACCCCGCCGTCCCGGGGGCCGTAGTGCCAGTCCACCCACTCGCCCTGCGGGAGTCCGACGGCCAGCCAGTGGCCGTGCCGGGTGGTGACCTCCTCGGCGTTGATGACCAGCAGGTCGGCCGGGACGTCGCCGCGCCACGACACGCCCGTCGAGCTGGTGTTGTGGTCCGAGGTGGCGATGAAGTGCAGCCCCTCCTGGCGGGCGGCCGCGACGATCTCGTCCACCGTGCGCTGCCCGTCGGAGTGCACGCTGTGCAGGTGCAGGTCGCCCCGGTACCACCCGGGCCCGCGACCCGGCAGCGCCGTCGGCAGGATGTCGTACGGCGCCCGCGTGAGCGGATCGCCGTGGTGGAGGGTGACGCTGACCGACCAGGCCATGCCGCCGAGGGCGCTGACCATCGGGCCGAGCGCGACGGACCACGCGCCCGGCTCGATGGGCCCCGGTACGTACCCCGGGGTGGCGTCCGCACCGGAGAGGGTGAACTCGGACCGGGCGCTGCCCGACCAGCCGCGGAATCCCGACGGCCCGAAGATGCCGGTGTCCAGGATGCCCGCGGCCGCGTCGAAGGACGACGCGACAGAGATCCGCTGCACTCCCGCGGGGACGTCGAAGGCGACGGACGCCCACTGGTCGATCCCGTACGGCGAGCGGCCGTGATAGGTGGTGGTCACCTCGCGGGTCCCCTGACCGCTCGTCGCGGCTCGCGCGACCGGCGCGGGCACGAGCGCGGCGACGCCGCCCGCGGCCAGCAGGGCACCTGACCGGAGCAGGGCCCGGCGCCCTACGCGGGCGCCGGGGTCGCCGCGTCGCAGGCCGCCGGGATCCTCGGGCACGGGCTTCGGGGGGAATCGGTCACTCGGCACAGCAGGGCTCTCCGTTCACGTGGCGTGTGGTGGAAGGCGTGCAGGTGCGGTGTGGCGCGGTGCGGTGCTGTGCGGGACGGGGTCAGGAGCCTGGTGCTGGTACCGGCGCTCGTGTTGCCTAACGCCGGGACCGCTGGGCCTCGACGATCTGCCGGAGGGTCCCGTCGAAGCCGCCCCGGGCCTGGACCCGCTCCGCGAAGCGGGGGAACTGCCCGGCGACCGCGCTCAGCAGCCGCAGCTCCAGCGGCGCCACGTTGACCTCGGTCAGGTCGCGCCGGACGGCCCGTACGACGCCTTCGGCGACCTGCCCGGGGGTGACCGTCCTGATGCGGTTCGGCGTGGTGGCGCCGGTGGCCGCGAACATGCCGGCGTCGCGCACGAATCCGGGCTGGACCAGGGACACCCCCACGCCGGTGCCGCGCAGGTCCTGGCGCAGCGCGAGGGCGAATCCGCGCAGCCCGAACTTCGTCGCGTTGTACAGCGACGAGGACTTGGTCGCCGCCTTGCCGGAGATGGAGCCGACCAGCACGATGTGGCCGCGGCCCCGGGCCACCATCTCCGCGGCGAGCAGGCGGGACAGCACGACGGGGGCCCGCAGGTTGACGTCGAGGGCGCGGTCGAGCTGCTCCTCGGTGTAGTCGAGCAGGTCGCCGCTGGCCGGCAGGGCCGCGTTCGCGACCAGGACGTCGGTCTCCGCGCAGGTCTCGGCGAGGCGCTCGACGTCGCCGCGGACGGCGAGGTCGGCGACCACGGCACGCGCTCCGCAGGCGTCCGCGGTGGCCTTGAGCGCCCCTTCCCGCCGCCCGGTGATCGTCAGGCGGGCCCCGTGGGCGGCCAGGCTCGCGGCCAAGGCCGTCCCGATGCCTCCCGTGGCACCGGTGAGCAGAACGTTCGATCCGGAAATGTGCACGACGACTCCCGTTCCCCGTCCCTACTGTTCGTTCGAACGAACAGTAGGGATGGGTCGCGTCCGTGTCCACACCCCGGCACCGCCCGACTCCCCTGCCGGGCGCCCGGCAGGCTCACTCGGGTGATGGGGCAGAATGCCGCCATGCCCCATGATTCCGACACCCGCGGTTCCGACACCCGCCAGAAGATCGTCGACGCCGTACTGCGGATCATCGGGCAGGACGGGATAGCCGCCGTGACCAACCGGCGCATCGCCAAGGAGGCCGCGGTCTCGCTCGGTTCCGTCACCTACCACTTCGCCACCCAGCACGAGCTCCTGCGCGAGAGCCTGATGCACTTCGTGGCGGAGGAGACCCGGCACTTCACGGCACTCGCCGACGAGTGCTCCGACGAGAGCTTCGACATCGGGCAGGCGGCCGAGGTGGTGGCCCAGGTCGCGGGCGGCAACGCCTTCGACAGCCGCCACATCGCCCCGTTCGAGCTCTACGTCCAGGCCGGCCGCGACGAACGGCTGCGCGCCGCCGCGTCCGACTGCTTCGCCGCGTACGACCTCCTGGCCGCGCGCATCCTGACCCGCCTCGGTGTGGCGGACGCCGAACGCCTGGCCGGCGCCGCCGTCGCCCTGGTCTTCGGCCAGCAACTGCGCCGCCTGGCCACCGGCGCCCCCGCCGAGGACCTCGCGGACGCCCTCCTGATCCTCACCCAGCTCACTCCCACGGCGTGCCCGGAAGGCGACTGAGCGCTCCGCTGGAAGTGCGGTGACGAAACCGCGGGCCGGTGGGGGCTGGTCGCGCAGTTCCCTGACGGGGCGCGGTACCGCACCGGACATCGCTGAGCCCGTTCAGTTCTGTCAAGTCACGTGATCGCGTGACTGGATCCGCGCGCTTTCCCGCCGTTCCCTGAAGGACATCGCAGAAGTGACCGAAGGAACGGAGCACAGTGATGTCCACCTCCGACAGGAAGCCCGACAGGAAGCCCGACAGGAAGCCCGGCAAGAACTCCGCAGCCGATGCCGGGCGCCGGCTCGCCGTGGCGATGGCCGCTCTGGCGCTGACCTCCGGCGCGGCGGTGGCGCTGGGTTCCTCCGCCGAGGCGCAGGCCCCCGGCGACCACCCGTCCCTGCTCAGCGCCCTTGCCAAGCCGGGTCCGCTCGGCGGGCTGAGCTACAACCACAACGAGACCGTCCTGACCCGTGACTGAGTGCACCGGTCGTACGGACACCGAGGCGCTGGTCACGGTCCTGCTCGCCGAAGGCGATCGGCACCGGTCGCTGGGCGACCTGGCGCGGGCGGAACGCGCTTTCCGGCAGGCAGCCACCGTGGCCGGCCGTCGGCATCCGCACTCCGGCGAGCGGGACCGGCTGCTGGCCCGGGCACAGAGCGGGCTGGCAGCCGTGTACCGCATGCAGGGCCACTACCGGCGCGCGCAGAGCCTGTTGCGCAGGGCGCTGGCCGAGGCCGAAGGCGTGCCGCGGCCGGGCGGCCTGCGGGAGGAGCACGCGTACCTGCTGAACGAACTCGCCGTCACCTGCAAGTACACCGGCGAGTTCGCCGAGGCCGAGCGGCTCTACGAGCGGGTACGGACGGTGCTGGTGCGGACCGCGGGCCCCGGCCATCCGGAGCTGGCCACCGTCTGGCACAACCTCGCCGGCCTGGCGCACGCCCGCGGGGACTTCGCCGCCGCCGAACCCCTGGCCCGCCGCTCGGTGAGGCTGCGCGAGCGGGCCCTGGGCCCGGACCACCCGGCGGTGGCCGCCGACCGTGCCGCCCTCGCGGCGATCCTGGACGCGCTGGGCAGGCGCGAGGAGGCGGAGAGGCTGCTGCGGCAGGCCTTGGAGGTGTTCGTCCGCGTCCACGGCCCCGAGCACCACGAGACCGCCGTCACCTGCCACAACCTGGCCTGCCTCGCCTACCGGCGCGGCGCACTCGCCGAGGCCGGACAGCTCTTCCGCCGGGCCCTCACCGTCAAGGAGGAGGCGCTCGGCCCGGACCATCCGGAGCTGGCCGTGACGCTGCACAACCTGGCCCTGGTCCAGGAGGACCGTGGCAGGCGGGCGGAGGCCCTCGGACTCGTCCGCCGCGCCCTGGCCGCCGTGGAGGGGAGCGTGTCCGCCGACCATCCGCTGCTCGCCGCCTGCCGCACCCGCCTCGCCGCCCTGACCCCCACGCCGTGACGGACCAGGACCGAAGGCCTAGGCCGGCTCGTTCCGCGGACCGACGCGGAAGGCGCCGCTCCTCGTCTACGGTCGGGCCTGAGGAAGATCGGATCGACGGGTGCCGTACGGGGCGGTACGCGCGACCGGAACCGGACGGGACGGGTAACGGGGATGACAGGCGGACGGGCCACGGGCTGGCAGGGTGAACTGCTCGACCTGGAGGCGTATCTGGAGCGGATCGGGTTCGACGGGGAGCGGACGCCGACGCTCGGGACCCTGCGGGAGTTGGTGCGGGCGCATGTCACCGCGCTGCGCTTCGAGAACATCGACGCCGTGTTGGGGGTGCCGATCCCGCTGGACGTGCCGGCGGTGCAGGACAAGCTGGTGCGCGGGGGCCGGGGCGGGTACTGCTACGAGCACGCGGCGCTGTTCGCCGCCGCCCTGGAGCGGCTGGGCTTCGGCTTCACGGCACTGGCGGGGCGGGTGACGCTGGGTTCGCAGAGGATCACCCCCGCCACCCACGCGCTGCTGCTGGCCGAAGTGCCCGGAGACGACCGGCGGTGGCTGTGCGACGTGGGGTTCGGTGCCGGCCCGCTGGAGCCGCTGGAACTGGCCGACGGCGCCCGGTCGGAGGCCGGGGGCTGGCGGCACCGGCTGGAGCGGCGCCCGGGCGAGTTCGGCGTCGACCAGTGGTGGCTGCACCAGGACGGGCCGGACGGGTGGGTGGACCGGCACAGCTTCACACTGACCCCGCAGTACCCGATCGACTTCGTCGGCGGCAGCCACTACGTCGGCACCCATCCGCGTTCGCCGTTCACCCGGCGGCTGCTGGCCCAGCGGTTCGACGCCGGCCGTCACCAGATGCTGGACGCGGCCGTCTGGACCACGACGCTCCCCGACGGCACCCGCACCGAGCGGACGGTCGCTCCGGGCGAGCTGGGGAAGGTGCTGCGCGAGGAGTTCGGCATCGTCGTCGACGAGGAGACGGTGGCCCGGCTCGCCGACACCCTGCAGCCGGCGGCCTGAGGCACTGATCGGTTCGCCGCACGCCGCACGCCGCACGGGCCGGCACCCGCCTCGAAGCGGGTGCCGGCCCGTGCGGCGTGCGCGGCTGGCCCAACTCGTCCCGTCCCGGCCGATGTTCACCATCCCGGCCCTTGCCGCGCACGCCCGCTTCGCCAATGATGCTCCGGGCGCGCCGCCCGGCACCGGCCGGTCGCGTGCGCCACCCCCAACCCCATCGGCCGGGAGACTGCTTTGCGGACGAATCGTCACATCTCCAGATCGCTCGTCGTCGTCGGTGCCACCCTCACGCTGGTCGTCGGCGTTGCCCAGACGGCCTTCGCTGCTCCGCCCCCTGCCCTGCCGGCCAACGCCGACCTGGTGGAGCGGACCTTCCAGCCCGCGTACGACTACGACACCGACGGCTGCTACCCGACACCCGCGATCGGCTCGAACGGCGTCCTGAACAGCGGCCTCAGTCCCACCGGGGCCCTCAACGGCAGCTGCCGGGACGCCTCGGACCTCGACAACACCAACGGGTACTCCCGGGCGAAGTGCAACAACGGCTGGTGCGCCGTGATGTACGCGCTGTACTTCGAGAAGGACCAGGCCATCCCCTACATCAGCCTCGGTGGCCACCGCCACGACTGGGAGCACGTGGTGGTGTGGATCCAGAACAACGAGGCGAAGTACGTCGCGACCTCCGCCCACGGCGACTTCAACATCCACACCCGTGACCAGATCCGCTGGGACGGCACTCACCCCAAGATCGTCTACCACAAGGACGGCGTCAGTACGCACTGCTTCCGCGCCGCGAACACCAACGACGAGCCGCCGGAGAACCACAAGCGCGCCTGGCAGTTCCCGGCCCTCGTCGGCTGGTCGGGCTATCCCGCGACCCTGCGCGACAAGCTCAGCCAGGCCGACTTCGGCAGCGCGCACTTCGGCCTGAAGGACGGCTCGTTCGCCCCTCACCTTGCGGAGGCGAAGCCGGCCGGCATCCCCTTCGACCCGTACCAGTAGGGCGCCTGCCGGGCAGGGCCGTGTGCCCTGCGGTGACCGAAATGGCATGCATCATTCCGGCATTTACCGGTGAAGTTCAGCCACCCCAGGCGTCGCGGATCGCGTGGACGGAGGCGGTAACGGCCCGGAAATCCGGGGAACTCAGGCTTTGCCGGACAGAAGTGGAATGTCCGATACGCCTCTTGGTTGTGAAGATCATCGGATCGTAGCGTCGGTGACTGATCCACAAGAACCGGTCACCGGCCGGCCCGTCGAGCACCCTTGGCGCACCCGGCCGTGGACCTACGAATCCGAGGAGGCGTCATGGACGCTCTGGACATCGACTTCGAGGAGTTCTCCCTCGAAGAGATCGCCGTCGAGGATGTGCCCGACACCACCGGCCTGCCGGTGATGGGGGCCTCCAAGGGAGCCTCGTGCTGCCGGGCCAGCTGCTCCTGCTGCAGCAGCAGCAGCTGATCCACCGCCGGGGGCCGGTCACGGCCCCCGGCGTGCCAGCCGACACGGAACCACCCCCGGCCGGGCCCCACTTCCGGCAGGCCGGACAAGCCAGAAGGGCACCGCCTGCCATGCGGCGCTTCGTCGTGGCCGACACGGCCGCCACACGGGTCAACCCCCTGCCGTACACCCCGCTCGTACGGCCGCGGACCGCCGCCGCGTGGGATCGCCTCGCCGAGACCGCGGAGCACGCCCTGGCGGCGGCACGCCTCGCCGACCGTGCGCTCGCCGAGTCCGCCGGGCGGGCCGGCGCCCCGGCCGCGTACCTGCGCACGCGCCGCCGCATCCGCGACAAGCCCCTCACCCCGCTCCCCGCGGCGGCGCCCGGCGACGGCGCCGCGAACCCCCCGGCCGCCTCGAACCTCCCGGCTGTCGTGAACCTCCCGGCCGTCGCGCACTGGCAGGCCGCTGCCGATGCCTACCGCACGCTGCTGGAGCAGGTCGCTAACGACCGGGGCGCCGTGGCCGCCCACGAGCGGCAGGCCCTGAGCCGGCTGTGCGCCGAGGAGGACTTCGCCTCCTCCGTCGAGCTGATCAGCCCGCACCTGGGCGCCGCCGTCCGGCGTTACGCCGACTCCGGCGGCGACGCCGCGCGGGCCGACCGCAAGTCCGAACCGCGCATCACCGCGTACGCGCTGCGGGCCATGACCCGGACCAGCCCGCGCTCCCGGTTCACGGCCGTCGCCCTCTCGACCGCGGAAGCCGGACCGGCGTTCGGGGCGGGGCTGGTCGCCGAAGCCGGCCCGGTTGCCGAAGCCCCCCTGGATTCCGAAGGGGGAGCGGCCGCCGCCCGCTGGGCGACCGCGCCGCCCACCGTCGTGCTGCGCACGGTGGAGGTCCAGCGCGGCGCACTGCTGTCCGCCCTGGAGCCCGAGCCGCGGCCCGGCTGCCCCGTGCGGTTGGCCCCGCTGCTGCCGGCCGGGCCGGGCGAGCTGGCGTTCATGGCCATCACCCCGGCCCACCCCCGCCCCCGCAAGGTCACACTGCGTCGAGGCCGGGAGCTGACCGAACTCACCGCCGTCGCCCGTTTCGGCGTACACGCGTGGGAGGAGGTGGCCGGGCGGCTCGCCGAGGCCCTCGACTGCCCGGCCGCACGTGCCGAGCAGGTCATGCGCGCGGCGCTCCGGGCCGGGCTGCTCGGCCCCGCCCTGCCCGTGGACGACCAGGACCCGCACTTCCTGACGGCATGTCATGACGCCTTGCCCGAGGCCGGAATCGATGCAGCGGCCGACGCCGGGGAGGACTCCGGGTACGGCGGCCTGCGCGCCGTCGTGGCGGAACTGGCCAGGACGACCGAACTCCTCGCCACCGACACCCCGGCCACCCGGCCGGACCTGCACGCCCGGTTCCGCGCGGCGGCGGCCCGACTGCCGCACGCCGGCGCGCTGGCGCCGCAGCTGTACGAGGACGCCGTCGCCACCCTGCCGCCCGTCCCCGGCCCGGATGCGTCCCCGGCCACCGCGGCGGCGGCCCTGCTGCCCGTGCTCGGGGCCTTCGATCTCAAGGCCGACCTGCGCATCGGGCTCCAGGCCGCGGTCCGGGCCCGCGGCGGGCCGTCCGGCTGGTGGCGGAGGCCGAGAACCTCGCCGCGGACGCCGCCCGGTTCGCCACGTCCGCGGCTGCCGGGGACGCCGACACGCCGCTGGCCGACGTACCGCTCGCCGATACGCCGCCGGCGGACGTACCGCTCGCCGATACGCCGCTGGCCGACGTACCGCCCGCGGACACACCGTTCGCCGACGTTCCGCTCGACGCGGACAGCCGGTCGGCGATGGTGGCCCTGTGGACCTTCCGCCGGCGCGTGCTGGCCGACCTGGCCGACCTGTTCGAGGCGGCCGCCGCGGCAGGCGACGGCGTCGATGCCGTCATCGACGACGAGCACCTGAGGACCTGGGCCGCCGCCCTGCCCGGCCTGCTGCACCCGGACGGCGCCTCGTACGCCCTGATGGCCCAGTACGCGGACGGCCGGTGGGCGGCCAACGGCTGGTTCGGGGGCTACGGCGCCACCGAGGCCCGGTTCCTGGAGGCCGATGCCGCCGTCGGCGGCGACGCCACCGCCCGCCTGCGCGCCCGTCTGCGCCGCGTCCTGGGCCCCGACGTCGCCGAGGACCGGGCCGCACACGGTTTCAACACCGGCTGCCACCCCCCGCTCCTCGACCAGGAGATGACCGCGCGCGACTGGGCGGGAGCCGTCCTCGTCGACGGCGGTCCGACCGGCCGACTGCGCCTGCGGACCCCGCGCGGCCTGCGCCCGGTCACGGTCGGCTCCACCCGCTGGGACCTGCTGCCCGCACCCAGCCGGATCGCCCTGTGGCTCCAGGGCGGCGGCGTGATCGCCTGCGCCTACGACCACGTCTTCCGCGAACGCGCCCGCCCCGGTGCCGACGGGGTCGTCGCCGTGCCCCGGCTCCGCCTCGGCAACCTGGTGCTCCAGCGCCGCCGCTGGTACCTCCCGGACGCCGGCGTCCTGACCGGCGCCCACCGGGGATCGGCCGACGACCTGCACCGGCTGGTCCGGCTGCGGGCCGAACACGGCGTACCCGCACGGTTCTTCGTCAAGCAGCTGCCCGAGTGGGAGCGCGGCGAGGCGCTCGTGCCCGACGTCACCTCCCGCCCCGTGTCCCAGCCCAAGCCCCGCTACGTGGACACGGCCGGTGTGCTGGACCTGGCCTCCTTCGCCAAGGACGCCGCCGACTTCACCCATCCGTACCTGGAGGAATGCCTGCCCGGCCCGGTGGCGGGCCACCACGTGCGCGAGGCGGTCTTCGAGTTCGACCTGCCCGAGGCGGGCACGGCCTGCCGCCTCGACGCGGCATCCACGTCGAACGGCGCCTCCCCGCCAGGCGTCGCCTTCGGTACCGCCTTCGGGCCGGCCTCTGGTGCCGACGTCGGCGCCGCTCCCCGTACCCCCGCCGGCCAGGAGGAGGGCTCCGCGTGCTGACGACCCTGCGCGTCCACGACTACCGTCCCGACACGCTGCCGCTGCTCACCGAAGGGGCGCTGCCCCTGATCGCCGGCCTCGCCGCCGACCCCGCCCTGGAGGTGTGCTTCCCGACCCGGCACTGGGACGGCGGCCCGCACCTGGCCCTGCACCTGGGCCACGCGGCCCCCGCCGCCGACGTCCTCGCGCAGGCCCGCCGACGGCTCGCCGCCGCTGCCGGGCACGGCTCGGCATGGACGCCCGAGGAGTACACGCGCCGGGCGGGCGCACTCGCCCGGGCCGAGGGCGTGACGGTCCGGCACGAGCTGCCCCACCCGCACGGGTCCGTGCTCGTCTCCACCGACGCCGCGGTACCGGGCCCGGTACAGGCCGTACGGCACCGGTTCCTGACCGCGCTCGCCCGGGAACTGGCCGGACTGCTGCCCGCCGACCCGGCGGCCGCCCGGTCCCGGGCCCCCGGCACCGCCCTGCGCTGGATGGCGGGTCTGGCGGCCGCGTACCCCGGCGGCGCGCGGTTCGGGTCCCTGTCGTTCCACTCCCATGCCGAGGCCTTCCTCGCCTCCCGGCCCGACGGCGAGGACCTGCGGTCCCGGTTCGCCGCCGCGGCCGAACGGTACGCGCCGCAGACCGGGCAACTGGTCGACAGCGCCCTGCACCGGCCCGAGGAGCTCCCCGGGTACGCCGCCTGCGCCGCCGCGCTCGCCGAGCTGCGCGACCCGCGGCTGCGCGGCGACCTGGAGGAAGCGCTCGGAGCCCCGGCCGGCTCCGCCGAGGCCGGGCCTCCCGCCGAGGCCGGGCCTCCCGCCGAGGGCGGGCGGGACACCGGCGGGGCACCGAGCGCCTTCCACCGGCGGCTCGCCGAACTCGGCTTCGGCGAGCGCACACCGCCCGCCTTCCAGGCGTACCGGGCCCTCGTGAACTGGCTCTACGAAGCCCTGCAATGGCTCGGCGTCACACCGATCAACCGATACCTCTACTGCCACTGCCTCGCCCACGCCGTCGACGAGCGGCTCGGCGAGACCTGGCAGGACCGACTCACAGCGAGGCCCGCCTGACATGCGCGTGAAACTCCGCCCCAGCACCGTGTACGGGGCCGTCCCGGACGGGGTGTTCGTACAGACCCCGCGCGGGGCCTTCACCCTGCGCCTGCCCGCCCCCCTGGCCGAACCCGCCTGCGCCTGGATCCGGGCACTGGAGGATCCGCGTACCACGGCCGACCTGGTGGCCGCGGCCGGGAACCCGAAGGCGGCGCCGTTCATCGAACGGGTCGTCGCGCAGCTGCGTGCCCAGGGCGCGCTGGTGGACGCGTACGAGGCGCCGCCCGGCCTCCCCGCGGCCGCGGTGGCGTACGTGGAGAGCTACAGCGACGACCCCGCAGCCGCGCTGCGCGCACTCGCGGCGGCCGAGGTGGCGGTCGACGCCTCGTGGCCGCAGGCGGCGACGGCCCGAGCCGCCCTCGTCGCACGGGGCGTGCGCGTACGGGCGGCCGGCGGGACGGAGACGGAGGAGGCC
>NZ_WTFF01000019.1 GCF_019400985.1 Streptomyces bambusae | reverse complement strand
CAGCGGGTGCCGGCGGGCGTCAGCGGGTGCCGGCGGGCGTCAGCGGGTGCCGGCGGTGATGCGGAAGCGCAGTCGGCAGATCACCGCGTCGGTGTCCCGGCGTACGGCGTGGGCGACCACCGAGCCGCGCTGGTTCTGCAGGATCCGCTGCCAGAGGCGTTCCGGCTCGGTCTCCGGGATGAGGACGGTCACCTGGGTGCCCGGCTGCTGCTCCGTCAGCTTGCGGACGTAGCCCGACACGGGGCGGCCGAGCGAGCGGGTCGGCGAGGTGAGTTCGACGAGCTCGATGCCCGGGTTCCACAGCTCCCAGTCGCGGCGCAGCGCTTCGGCGGCCGCCCGGTCCTCGGGGGCGGGGTGGGTGACGGTGACGGCGAGGACGTCGTCGCCGAGGGAGCGGGCTGCGGTCAGCGCGCGGCAGGTCAGCAGCGACAGCCCGGAGACGGGGACGACGACCAGGGAGCGGGAGCGCTGCGGGGGCTGCGGGATGCGGCCGAGCTCCAGGCGTGCGCCGATCCGCCCGTAGGCGCGGTGCACCTTCTCGAAGGCGAGGACGAGCACCGGCAGGGCCACGACGACCAGCCAGGCCCCTTCGGTGAACTTGGTGGCCGTCACCACGACCGCGGACACGCCGGTGAGCAGGGCACCGAAGCCGCCCAGCGCGGCCTTCGCCCGCCAGCCGGCGGGGCGTTCCAGCGACCAGTGGCGGACCATGCCGACCTGGCAGACGGTGAAGCCGACGAACACGCCGATGGCGAACAGCGGCACCAGGGTGTTGGCGTCGCCGCCGGAGAACACCAGCAGGAGCGCGGACACCAGGGCCAGCCAGACCACACCGTGCCGGTGGACCTGCCGGTCGGCCTTGAGCGCGAAGACGTGCGGGAGGTAGTTGTCCCGGGCGAGCAGGCTCATCAGGACGGGCAGCCCGCCGAAGGAGGTGTTCGCGGCGAGCGCCAGCAGCACGACGGTGGCGAACTGGACGACGTAGAACGCCGCGTTGTGGCCGAACGAGGCGTCCGCGAGCTGGGCCAGTACGGTCACGCCCTCGACCGGCTGGAGGTGGAAGCGGCCGATGAGGACGGACAGGCCGATCAGCATCACGCCGAGCAGGGTGCCGAGGGCGACCTCGGTGCGCTGGGCCCGGCGGGCGGCCGGGGCGCGGAAGGACGGCACGGCGTTGGCGACGGCCTCCACACCGGTGAGGGCGGAGCAGCCGGCGGCGAAGGCCTTGAGCAGGACCAGCGCGCCGACGGTGGTGGCGCCGTCACCGAGGGCGGAGGCGTGCCCGGCAGCGGTCTCGGTGGACACCGGCCCGTCCCGGAACAGGCCGACAGTGATCATCGCGAGGATCGAGCCGACGAACACGGCCGTGGGTACGAGGAACGCCTTGGCCGAGTCCACGACCCCGCGCAGGTTCACGGCCGTGACGAGCGCGAGCACGCCGAGGCAGATCCACACCCGCTCCCCGTACAGCGAGGGGAACGCCGAGGTCAGGGCGGCCACGCCGGCAGTGACCGACACGGCGACGTTCAGGACGTAGTCCAGGATCAGCGAGGCCGCGGCGACCAGGCCGGCGCGCCTGCCGAGGTGCCGCCCGGCCACCGCGTAGGAGCCGCCGCCGTCCGGGAAGGCGGCGATGACCTGCCGGTACGAGGCCACCAGCACGGCCAGCAGCGCGGCGATCGCCAGGGTCACCGGCAGGGTGAAGCCGAGGCCGTACGCACCGGCCGCGGCGAGCACGAGCACGATCGACTCGGGGCCGTACGCCACCGAGGCCATGGCGTCCAGGGAGAGCGCGGCAAGCCCCTGGAGCGCGGTCAGCCTGTGCCGCTCCCCCGCCTCCACCGCCGCCCGCACGCCGGTATCAGGGGGCTCCTCCTGGCCCGGCCCCTGACCGGCAGCGGTCGGTTCTCCTGTGTGTATGGCCATGTCGCCGTTTCCTCCGAAGTGAGCGCGGTGAGTACAGCGTCGAAGCCGCTCACTCCGGCCGCCAGCCGCCTTGGCGCGATCCATACGCCGACCGCGCCACTCTTCACGCACTCGATACGCCGGACCGACCAGGAAGGGACGAAAGCCGCACTTCACGGCCGGTGCCGGCGGTCGGCGTCAACGCTGCGTCAAAGGTTCCGGCGGGCCCGTATGGACCCCGTCAAGGTCTCTTAACGCGGCCGGTGACTCGCGCTTTGCTCTGTCTCGGCCACTCCGGCCGATTCCGTCTCATCACTTCATCAGGAGCTCACGATGGCCGATCTGGCCTTCGTCCTCACCACGGTCGCGATCTTCGCGCTGGTGGGTCTCGTCGCCAAGGGGGTGACCAAGCTGTGACTGCCGAGAACATCGTCGGCCTGGTCGTGGCCGTCGCCCTGCTGGGATACCTCGTCCTCGCCCTCGTCAAGCCGGAGAGGTTCTGAGTCCGGAAATGAGTTCCCAGATCGCTGGTGTGCTCCAGCTGCTCGCGCTGATCGCCGCGCTCGCGCTGGCCTACCGTCCGCTCGGCGACCACATGGCCCGCGTCTACTCCTCCGAGAAGCACTACCGCCCGGAGAAGTGGATCTACAAGGCCATCGGCGCCGACCCGAACGCCGAGATGCGCTGGCCCGCCTACCTGCGCGGCGTCCTGGCCTTCTCGGCCGTGAGCGTCCTCTTCCTTTACGCCCTGCAGCGACTGCAGGGCAGTCTGCCCGGCTCGCTCGGCTTCGCCTCGATCGACCCAGACCAGGCGTTCAACACCGCCGCCTCCTTCGTGGCGAACACGAACTGGCAGTCGTACTACGGCGAGCAGGCCATGGGCCACGTCGTACAGACCGGCGGCCTGGCAGTGCAGAACTTCGTGTCGGCGGCCGTGGGCATGGCCGTCGCCGTCGCCCTCGTCCGGGGCTTCGCCCGCTCCCGCACCGGTGAGCTCGGCAACTTCTGGGCCGACCTGGTCCGCGGCGTCGTCCGGATCCTGCTGCCGATCTCCGTGATCGGCGCGGTCATCCTGGTGGCCTGCGGCGCCATCCAGAACTTCGCCGGCATCCACGAGGTCGGTCAGTTCTTGAATGAGCACGGCATGCGCGGCACGCAGCAGTGGAACGGCGGCGCGGTCGCCTCGCAGGAGGTCATCAAGGAGCTCGGCACGAACGGCGGCGGCTACTTCAACGCCAACTCGGCCCACCCCTTCGAGAACCCCACTCCCTTCACGAACCTCTTCGAGATCTTCCTGATCCTCGTCATCCCGTTCGCCCTGACCCGGACGTTCGGCAGGATGGTCGGCTCGGTCAAGCAGGGGTACGCGATCCTGGCGACGATGGCCGTCATCTGGGTCACCTTCGTCGCTCTGATGATGTGGACCGAGTTCACCGGCAGCGGCCCGGCCTTCGAGACCGCCGGCGGCGCGATGGAGGGCAAGGAGACCCGGTTCGGGATCGGCGCCTCCTCGATCTTCTCCGTGTCGACCACCCTGACCTCGACCGGCGCGGTCAACTCCTTCCACTCCTCCTTCACCGGCTTCGGCGGCGGCATCCAGCTGCTGGGCATGCAGCTGGGCGAGATCGCCCCCGGTGGTGTGGGCTCCGGCCTCTACGGCATGCTGATCATGGCGATCATCGCGGTGTTCATCGCCGGCCTGATGGTCGGCCGCACCCCGGAGTACCTGGGCAAGAAGATCAGCACCCGCGAGATCAAGCTCGCCGCCTGCTACATCCTGATCACCCCGGCCCTGGTGCTGTGCTTCACCGCCGCTGCGATGGCCCTGCCCACCCCGGTGAACTCGATGACGAACTCCGGCGCGCACGGCTTCTCCGAGATCCTGTACGCCTACACCTCCGGCGCCAACAACAACGGCTCCGCCTTCGCCGGCCTGAACGCCGACACGCAGTGGTTCAACTCGACGATCGGCATCGCCATGCTGCTCGGCCGGTTCCTGCCCATGGTGTTCGTCCTGGCGCTGGCCGGCTCGCTCGCCGAGCAGAAGCCGGTCCCGGAGACGGCGGGCACCCTGCGCACCGACAAGCCGCTCTACACCGGCCTGCTCGTCGGCACGATCATGATCATCACCGGTCTGACCTACTTCCCGGCGCTCGCGCTGGGTCCGCTCGCCGAAGGGCTGGCGTCATGACCTCCGACACCAAGAATCAAGAGGACGTCATGTCGACCGTGACTCCGACCCGCGCCCCGCACCAGGACGTTCCCACCGGCCACAAGCCGGATGCCGGCCGCGTCGGCGGGGGGCTGTTCGACCCCGAGCAGCTGCTGAAGTCCTTCCCGGACGCCGTGCGCAAGCTCGACCCCCGTGTGATGGTCAAGTCGCCGGTGATGTTCGTGGTCCTGATCGGCTCGGTGGTCACCACCGTGCTGGCGCTGAAGGACCCGACGGACTGGTTCGGCTGGGCGATCACCGCCTGGCTGTGGCTGACCACGATCTTCGCCAACCTCGCCGAGGCCGTGGCCGAGGGCCGCGGCAAGGCCCAGGCCGACACCCTGCGCAAGGCCAAGACCGACACCGTCGCCCGCAGGCTGACCAAGGACGGCAAGGGCGAGGAGTCCGTGCCCGGCACCGATCTGCGCATCGGTGACCTGGTGGTCTGCGAGGCCGGCGACATCATCCCGGGCGACGGCGACGTCGTCGAAGGTGTCGCCTCGGTCGACGAGTCCGCGATCACCGGCGAGTCCGCTCCCGTGATCCGCGAGTCCGGCGGCGACCGCTGCGCCGTGACCGGCGGCACGAAGGTCCTCTCCGACCGGATCGTCATCAAGATCACCACCAAGCCGGGCGAGACGTTCATCGACCGGATGATCAACCTGGTCGAAGGCGCCGCCCGGCAGAAGACGCCGAACGAGATCGCGCTCAACATCCTGCTCGCGTCCCTCACCATCGTCTTCCTGCTCGCCGTGGTCACGCTCCAGCCGTTCGCGATCTACGCGGGCGCCGAGCAGTCGATGATCGTGCTGACCGCGCTGCTGGTCTGCCTGATCCCCACCACCATCGGCGCGCTGCTCTCCGCGATCGGCATCGCCGGCATGGACCGGCTCGTCCAGCGCAACGTCCTGGCCATGTCCGGCCGCGCGGTCGAGGCCGCTGGTGACGTGTCGACCCTGCTGCTCGACAAGACCGGCACCATCACCCTCGGCAACCGCCAGGCCGCCGAGTTCGTGCCCGTCAAGGGCACCTCCGCCGGCGAGGTCGCGGACGCCGCCCAGCTGTCCTCCCTCGCGGACGAGACCCCCGAGGGCCGCTCGATCGTGGTCCTCGCCAAGGAGAAGTACGGGCTGCGCGAGCGCCACCAGGGCGAACTCGCCCACGCCGAGTGGATCGCCTTCACCGCCCAGACCCGCATGTCGGGCGTCGACGTCGACGGCCGCAAGGTCCGCAAGGGCGCCACCGGATCGGTCGTCGCCTGGGTGAACGAGCGCGGCGGCGACGTCGCGGACGACGCACAGGCGCTCACCGACTCGATCTCGCAGGCCGGCGGCACCCCGCTGCTGGTCGCCGTCGAGGACGACAAGGGCGCCCGTGTCCTGGGTGTCATCCACCTCAAGGACGTCGTCAAGGAAGGCATGCGCGAGCGGTTCGACGAGCTGCGCCGCATGGGCATCAAGACCGTCATGATCACCGGCGACAACCCGCTCACCGCGAAGGCCATCGCCGAGGAGGCGGGCGTCGACGACTTCCTCGCCGAGGCCACCCCCGAGGACAAGATGGCCCTCATCAAGCGGGAGCAGGCCGGCGGCAAGCTCGTCGCCATGACCGGCGACGGGACGAACGACGCGCCCGCGCTGGCCCAGGCGGACGTCGGCGTCGCGATGAACACCGGCACCTCGGCCGCCAAGGAGGCCGGGAACATGGTGGACCTGGACTCCAACCCCACCAAGCTCATCGAGATCGTCGAGATCGGCAAGCAGCTGCTGATCACCCGCGGCGCCCTGACCACGTTCTCCATCGCCAACGACGTCGCGAAGTACTTCGCGATCATCCCCGCGATGTTCGCCGTGGTTTACCCGGGCCTGGACAAGCTCAACATCATGGGCCTGGCCTCCCCCGAGTCGGCGATCCTGTCCGCCGTCATCTTCAACGCGCTGATCATCATCGCGCTCGTCCCGCTCGCCCTCAAGGGCGTGCAGTACAAGCCGACCAGCGCCGACAAGATGCTCCGCCGCAACCTCGGCCTCTACGGACTCGGCGGCCTGATCGCCCCGTTCATCGGCATCAAGATCATCGACCTGCTCATCTCCCTCATCCCCGGAATCGGCTGAGCCATGAACAACTCCGTAGCAAACACAGCGCGTCTGATCGGTGCGGGTCTGCGGGCCCTGCTCGTCCTGACGATCGTGTGCGGCGTGCTCTACCCGCTCACCGTCACCGGGATCGCCCAGGCCCTCTTCAACGACCAGGCCAACGGCTCCGAGATCAAGGACAAGAGCGGCAACGTCGTCGGCTCCTCCCTCATCGGGCAGACCTACAACCTGCCCAAGCAGAACCCCGACGACGCGGAGGAGGCGGCCGAGCCGGACCTCAAGTGGTTCCAGCCCCGCCCCTCCAACGGCCTGGGCGCCAACAGCGTCAACACCCAGTACTCGATCATCCTCTCCGGCGCCACCAACCGCTCCGGCGACAACGGTGCGATCGACGGCAAGTGCACCAAGGACGCCGACGAAGGCAACCTCTGCGCCCAGGTGATCGCCGCCAAGGACGCCGTCATCGCGGACAACTCCACCGCCGGCTACAAGGTCAAGCCCGAGGACGTGCCGGCCGACGCCGTCACCTCCTCCGGCTCCGGCCTCGACCCGAACATCTCCCCGGAGTACGCCGGCCTCCAGGTCCACCGGGTCGCCGAGAAGAACGGCCTGGACGTCAAGCAGGTCGAGAAGCTCGTCGCCGACCACACCCAGGGCCGCACGCTCGGCTTCATGGGCGAACCCCGCGTCAACGTCCTGGAGCTCAACATCGCGCTCAGGGCACTGACCGAGAACTGACGGTTCGCCTGCCGCGATCCGGGAGCCGGCGGGGTGCGCACCTCCCCCAGCTACCGCTGGGTGGGGGTGCCCCCGGCCGGAGGCCGGGAGGTCCCAGCACCCCGCCGGCCTGTCACCGATACCGATCCGCTCACGACGAAGGAAGGCTGCACACCGATGACCCGGGTGCTGGTGGTGGAGGACGATCCTCAGCTCGTCCGCGCACTCAAGATCAATCTCCAGGCGCGGAAGTTCGACGTCGAGGAGGCGCCCGACGGCGGCTCGGCCCTGCGGCTCGCCGCGGCCCGCAAGCCCGACGTCATCGTCCTCGACCTCGGGCTGCCCGACATGGACGGCATCGACGTCATCAGGGGGGTGCGCGACTGGAGCCGCATCCCGATCCTGGTCCTGTCCGCCCGGCACACCTCCGAGGAGAAGATCCGGGCACTGGACGCCGGTGCCGACGACTACGTCACCAAGCCCTTCAGCATGGACGAGCTCCTGGCCCGGCTCCGGGCGGCCACGCGGCGCCAGGCGGATCCGGAGCAGCGGACCGGCGAGGTCACGCTGGTCACGACGGACGGGTTCACCATCGACCTGCTCGCCAAGAAGGTCCGGCGGGGCGAGCGCACCGTACGGCTCACCCCGACCGAGTGGCACCTGCTGGAGATCCTCGTCACCCACCCGGGCCACCTGGTCTCCCAGACCCGGCTGCTGCTGGAGGTCTGGGGTCCCACCTACCGTGAGAACACCAACTACCTGCGCGTCTACATGGCCCAGCTCCGGCGCAAGCTCGAGGCGGACCCCGCCCACCCCCGGTACCTGATCACGGAACCGGGCATGGGCTACCGCTTCGAACCGTCGACCTGACCCGGCCCTGAAGGGCCGGGCTCGGAGGTAGCGCCCAACTGGCTGCCGGGTCGGCTCCTCCGTCCAGACACCCCTCGGGTGTCGTCGCAGAGGAACAATGTGCCGAGGCGGCCTCCCTTGCCGGAGCTGATGACGCCGCTGTCGAGGTCGGTCGTACCGCGGAGGTACGCCCCGCCGTAGCCCCGGCCGGCCAGGAACACGCCCCAGGTGAGCACGGCGGGTTCGGGCGGGCCGCCGCCCGGGGCGGGGAAGTCCTCCGCCACGGGCCGGACCCGGCGCTGCAGGATGAAGGGGCCACCCGCCGCCGCGCGGACGCTGTCGGCCCACTCCTCGGCGGACGCCTCCCAGCCCGCCAGCACGTCCAGGCCGCTGTGCGAGCTGCTCGCCTTGAGCACCAGGTCCTCGCGGTGTGCCAGCGCGTGGCGGAGGAGGTCCACCCGTTCCCCGGCCAGCTCGGCCTTCTCGTCCCGGACCAGCCGGGTCCACGGCAGCAGCGCGTCGATCACCTCCAGCTCGGCCTGGTCGAACAGGGACCGGTTGCGCTGGTCGCTGAGGAGGGCCAGGGCGGCCTTGGTGCCGTACACCTCGTTCTCCAGCGGGGTGAACAGGTGGACCAGCCCTCGGTCGGCGGCCTCGGTGAGCGGCGCGAGCAGGGCCGCGTCCTCGGCGGTGTCGACGTCGTTGATGACGAACCAGCGGTGTACGAGATCGACCCGGCGCCCGGCGACGTGGACGCCGTCCGAGCGGTATTCCAGCTGGCCGAGGTGGCAGGGCACGGCTTCGACGCCGTGTGCGGCGAGCAGACCGGCCATCCGGTGCAGATGCCGCTCCATCGCCGGGTAGCTGCCGGGCCATTCGAGCAGGGCGACGAACGGGTTCGCGGAAGGGCCCAGGCCGGGAAAGGACTCGCGCCACAGGTTCAGCAGCACCTCGATCCCGTCGGTGAACCCGAGGCGGTGCCGCTGTACGAACGAGGCCGTGTACGGCTCCTGGAGCAGGGCCTCGTTGAGCAGGGCGATGTCCCAACCGCCCAGCGGGCTGCCGCCGTTGAGTTCGAGCAGACGGAAGCCCTCCTTCTCCCGGTACAGGTCGGCGCGGGCGGACCGGGGGAGCTCGCGGGGCCTGCCGTCGGCCCGCAGGGTGGCGCTGATCTGCGCCGGTGACCAGCCGAGGGCGGTGGTGAACGCGCGCAGGTCGCCGTCGAACAGCCGGTCGGGCAGCGTGAGCAGCAGATCGTACAGTCGGCTGAGCCGGGCGCCCAGCTCACGGCTCTCGCCGCGGCCGAGGAAGACCGGCCGGGTCAGGAAGGCGCTCCCGTAGATGTCCCCGGCCAGGGCGGAGCCCTCGCAGGAGCGTTCCGGAGCGCATCCGGCCGGCAGCCCGCTCAGATACTCCCGGGTCAGCCGGGCGGCGGCGGTGGGGTCGGTCGATCCGGTGGGGGCGGTGGAGCCGGTGGAGTCGGCGGCGGTGGGGTCGGTGGGCATCAGTCGACCTCGATGGTGACGTCGGCGATCGCCTCCGCCGCGGCCCTGTTGACCTCGGCGGCGGTGTCGGCGTGCAGGATCACGTAGCCGACCCGTGCGTCGTTGTCCCCGGGTGCGCGCACCTGGCCGCCCGGCTGGACCGTGACCCGGCTCAGCGCCACCGCGTCCGAGTCACCGATCCCGCTGACCGAGCGGAGGACCCCGCCGTGCGGCGGGACCAGGAACCGGATGCCCGCCGCCGTATCGGCGGTGGGGGTGAGGTCCGGCTCCATACCGAGCGCGACCTGCACGTAGACCCTGGCCTCGTCGATCCCCCGGGCCTGCCGCATCAGGGCGACCACATGGTCCCCGGGCAGTCGGGCACCGAGCTCGATGATCCGCGTGGTGCCGTCCGGAAGCAGCTTGAGTTCGGTGTGGGCGACGCCGTTGGTGATGCCGAGGGCCCGCGCGGCTGCCACCGCGGCGTCCTGCAGGGTACGTACCGACGCGTCGTCGAGCTCTGCGGGGACGGTGTGTCCGAACTCGGCCCGCTTGGCGCCGCCGGTGGTGAACTTGTCGTACGGGAACAGGGGCGTCGCCCGTCCGCGGGCCACCACCGTCTCGATGCTGAACTCGACGCCGCCGACGTACTCCTGGACGACCACGTGGGCGTCCAGCGGAATGCCGTGCGGCATCTGGAAGAGGTGGGACTGGGCCAGTGCGAAGGCCGCCGCCAGCTCCTCGTCGCTGCGGACCACCGACACACCCCAGGAGCCGGACTGCTCGGAGGGCTTGACGACGAGGGGATAGGCCAGGCCGGCCGCCTCCACCAGGACGTACGCCTCCTCGACGGACCGCGCGGTGACGGTCCGGGGGGCCGGGATGCCGTGCTCGGCGAACGCACGCGCCATGATGCGCTTGTTGCGGCAGCTGAGCGCCCGCGAGGGATCGTTGCCGGGCAGCCCGAGGTCGGCGGTGAGCCGCGCGACCAGCGGAGTCAGGAACTCCCAGCAGGCGACCACGCCGTCGACTCCCTCGGCCCGGGCCAGCTCCGCGAGCTCCCTCAGTGCGCCTTCGCTGTCGGAGAAGTCGGTGAAGACCAGCTTCGCGTGGTCCCTGATCTTCGTCTGGAGCGCGGGGGAATACCACTCCTCGAAGACGTCCTCGTGGGTGACGACGATGACCTCCACGCCCAGCTCCCGGGCGGCGTCGAGTACGTATTCTCCGGTGTTCCCCATGGCTTCGAGCAGGAGCAGTGTGGGCATGGCGGTGTGGCCCTCCGAGAAGAGTCGGGTTGACGGTCTAGTCCGGTACGGAAAGGGAGAACAGGGGCGCGGCGTACTGGCGTGGGCGTTCGGCGACGATGCGGGCGCGCAGTGTCCGCGCCGCGGCTCCGGTGAGTCCGAGGCCCTCGGCCACGCAGCGGAAGGTGGCGTACCGGGCCCGGGGGGCGGCGGCCCGCAGTTTCTCCAGCCAGAGGTCGAGGTCGTGCAGGGCCTCGTCCACCGACCCCGTCGGGGAGCCCGTCTCCGGTGGCCGCAGCGATCGTTCGCGCTCGCGCTGGAGTTCGGAGAAGCCGCAGACCTCCCGGCTGACCTGCTCGGCGGCGTCGAGGGTGCCGACACCCCGGACGTACAGCGCGTGGGCCAGCCGGTTGCGTTCCAGCACCCGGTCGGTGGGGATGCGGTAGACACGGGCGCCGGCGTCGGTGAGGACCACCGGCCTGCCGGTGTCGCGTACGACGCAGCCGCCGCGCAGTCCGCGGGCGGCCGCGGCGAGGAGCGCGCTGGCCTCCGAGGGATGCCAGTCGAAGATGTGCTCGACCTTGCGGGTGTCGGATGCGGTGAGGGTGACGTAGTCGGTACCCGCGTCGGGCAGCAGGTCCTGCTCGGGGACCTCGCAGTCCAGCCCGGGGCCCGCGAGACGGAGATCGGCCGGCACACCGGCGGTGGCGCACGCGGCGATCACCAGGGCGTCCGGCAGGGGGCTGAGCAGGGTCGGCTCGTCGCCGCGGGCGAAGACGTCCCCTCCGACGTCCACCACCGTGACCGCGTCGACGGCGTACTTCTCGGCCGCCTGCGCGATCTGGTCGGCCAGGTGGAGGACACCCCCGTAGGGATTCAGCAGCCCGAGTGTGACGGGCAGTTCGGCGGCCAGTCGGGGCAGCGTGGAGCCAGCCGGCGCGATGGCGGACGACGTGGCGGTGATCTGTGAGACGCGCGGCGTGAGAGGTCGCAGACCGGCGAAGTCCTGCTCGGCGCGCGGACCGGGGATCGGGTCGACGACGAGGCGCTCCCACGAGTAGCTGAGCACCACCGCCGGCTCGTCACCGTGCAGCGCGTGGTGCACGAGGGTCGTGCCGATCACATCACCGCCCCCGCCCGCGGCGATGAGCAGCTGCGTCATGACGTTCTCCTGAGTCCTGAGTCGGTCGGCAAGGAGGAAATGCGGCAGCGGCGCCCGGTACGGTCACCGATATCCGTTCGGTGACCGCACCGGGCGAGGTTCCGGGCCCGGTGGGAGAATCAGCCGTTGGCGGTCTTCAGGCCCGAAATGCTGACGGGTTCGGCTCCCATGTGCTTCTGCGCACGCTTGTTGCTCTTGTGCAGACCGGCGTAATACTCGCGGTCCAGGTCGATGACGTTCTTGGAGAAGAACATCCAGGACAGGATGTCGCGGTACTTGAATCCTGATGGCGTCAACTGAATGCGGTTGGTGGGCAGTCGGCGGATGAGGCCGACTTCTTCCGCTGCTTCGAGCACGGGCTCGAAGAGGTGCGCCGTCTCCTGGTAGCCGAAGCGGTCGAGTTCGCCCAGATCCAGGTCGAAGGAGTCGAGGACGAGGCGCTTGCGGATGATCTCCTCGTCATTGAGGACAAATCCGGTGACCGGAGTCAGTTCGTGGTTCCGGGCCTTGGTGATGTAGTCCGCGACCTCCGTGAGACTCGGTTTCACGCTGCCGACCATGTAGTCGACCGAGCTGGTGTAACTGCGGGCTCCGGCTCCGAGTCCCAGCAGCGGGATGCCGTGGAAGGTCAGGACCTTCTGCTGGTATCCGCCGCGTCCGAGCTTCTTGTAGCGGACGTTCGACTCCTGGACGTACCCGGCCGCGGCGAAGGCGGCGTTCGCGTAGTCGTACCGCTCGTACAGGTCCGGGCTCATCATGTACTGGTACGCACCGGTCCTGGAGAACCAGGCGTCCGGCCTGACCGTCAGGAAGTAGGTGCTGACGGTCTCGGGGGCGAGGGCCGCCAGTTCGTCGACGGAGTGCCGCCAGCTCTCCGGGGTCTGCCCGGCGAAGCCCATGATCAAGTCGGTGCTGAGGTTGGGCAGTTGCTTCTCGCGGATGATCTCGACGGCCTGGCGGATGACCCGCTCGTTGGCCTGGCCGCGGCCGGCCTCCCGGATCTCGGCGGGGACTAAGGACTGGATGCCGATGTTCGCCCGGGTGAGGCCCAGGTCGATGAGGCCTCCCAGGGTGTCCGGCTCGTTGACGACGGAGTCCGGGGTGGCCTCGATGGCCACCTCCTCCACCGTGCTCCTCCAGTTGGGGTAGACCTCGTCCAGCGTGGCGAAGAGCTGCTCGAAGTGACGCAGGCTCAGCAGGCTCGGCGTGCCGCCACCGATGTAGACGGTGCGCAGGCGGCGGCTCTGGATGACCTCGGCGTGGTCGCGGATCTGGGTGCACAGCGCGTCCATGTACGCGTCGTACACGTCCATGTCCTCGGAGATGACCGTGTACAGGTTGCAGAACCCGCACTTGTAGCGACAGAACGGCACGTGCAGGTAGAGGTTGAGCTCCGGCACGGGATGTCGCTTCAGGTCCTGCGCCCAGATGTCCTGGATGTTCCAGGCTCCGTTCAGGGGGCGGTAGGCGGAACGCGACGGGTACGCGTAGTTGAAGGGTGGAATGACGCCCTGTTCGATGTGCCGAGCGAGCTCATGGCGAATGTCACTCAACGTGCCTCATCCTTATATCCGGAGGAACAGCTTCGAACGGCCTGTCAACGGGGAGTGGTGCCGCGGTCCGTGCGGCACGGAACAGAGAACGTGACTGAACCGCAGATCCATGCGGCGCAAGGGGAAGCGTGAAGGCAGGCGCGGCGGCGCATCGCTCCCGTATGCCTCTTTCACGATGGTCCGGCTGCTTGCCCGAATCCGGCAGGCTCAGCTGTCCCGTTGGCCAGTGCGTGGCGCAATGGCGGAGGCTTTTGCCAGTAGACAGGCGGCCGCGAGGAATGCGACAGGGACAGAACCGACGAGGGTCGGCGTTCCCTGCCGGGCACATTTCGTCGCTTCCTCCAGATCGGTCCGGACTGTGAGATCGCCGCTCTCCAGGCCTGTTCACGTCGCCCTGTCCGGTTAATGTCGCCGGGCCGAACAGGTCGCGAAACAGGCCGAGTTGGGGCAGGAACAAATCCAGAACTCTGTACGGACGAGGCGGATGAACCGGTCCGCCGGACCATGACGGACGTGTCGGCTGCACCCATGCCGCGCGCCGGCACCCACCGCAGGCCGTCGAGCGGCGCCCGCCGCCACCCGGCCGACGATCGAACTGGAGTACCCATGACCGCCTCGGAGATCAGGCGCATCGCCTACATACGCTCCATCCCGATCTCGCGGGCCGGCCCCTACATTCCGGAGCTGGCCAAGGCGGTGGCCGACGACGGCCGCGAAGCCCGCATCTTCTACACCGACGGCGACTGCGCAGCCGCGGACTTCCCCGGCGGCACCTGGGAAAAGCTGCCGGAGGACGCCACCCCGGACCAGATCGTCGACCGCATCCTGGCCTGGGGCGCCGACGGCGTCGTCTCCCTCTCCTTCCCGGACGAGGCCGCACTCCGCGACGCCGTGGTGAAGGCGAAACTGGCCGAGCACGGCATACCCGTGGTCACCAACGGGGTGGAACCGGCCCGCCTGCTCGGCGACAAGGGGGAGACCAGGAAGATCCTCGCCGACCACGGCCTGGACGTCCCCCAGGGCATGCTGATCGACGGCACACTGCTGAAGAACGCCGCCGCTGCCGTGCCGGCCTACGCGGACATCGTCCGCCTCAAGGCGGAGGAGTTCGGCTACCCGCTGCTGACCAAGGCGGTATGGGGCAGCTCGGGCAGCGGCATCCGCTTCATCCGCGACCGGGCGGACCTGGAGGAGTTCCTGGCCACCCCCGACGAGGGCAACCTCGTCATGGAGCAATGCATCACCGGTGAGCTGTGCACGGTCGAACTCGTCGGCGCCGACGGCGAGTACGCGGTGCAGCCGCTGTGCTTCACCGGACCGGCCGGCGGCAAGCCCACCTTCGCCTTCTGGGAGCTGCGGTCGTCCGCTCCCCGAACCGCGGACGACGCCGCCTTCGTGCCGGTGGCGCAGAAGCTGAAGAAGCTGTGCACCACTCTGGGCATCACCGGCGTCATCAACCTGGACATCATCCACAGCCGTGGCACCTACTACGTACTGGAGATCAACCCCCGGGTCTCCGGCGCCACCGCCCTCGGCGTCGCCGCCTCGGGCCGGAACACCTACCTGAGCATGACCGACATCCTGCTCGGCCGGTGGAAGGCCCCCGCCGAGCCGGTGCTCCCGCGGCAGCGCTGGTCGTTGGAGTTCCCGGTCGACAACGTGACCGACGTCTTCGTCAAGGAGGCCGAGCAGGCCCTGGACGTCGTCCAGATCACCCCCGCGCTCGTGGTCGACGGCCGCGAGTACGGCGGCCTGATGATCGCCACCTGTGAGTACGGGGCCGAGGACGCCTTCGTCCAGCAGATCACGGCCCTGGACGCCACCCATCACGTTCTCTCGGCGGACATGCTCGCGCAGCTCACGGATCTGCTCACCGGCCCGGCCGCGCAGGCCGTCCGCTGACCCCCGGAAAGCCGCACCTCGCGCTCCCGCCCGCACGAAAGGCCTCGTCGCTGCCATGCCTGAGCCGTACGTCCACCTGTCCGCCACCGAGATGCTCCAGGCCCTCGCCGCATTCGGCGAGACCGAGATCAAGCAGCTGCGCCAGTCCTGGGACGGGCTGCCGGTCGACCGCTACATGAGGGACGGTGCCCGCTACCGGCGGCGCCGGTACAGCGAGTTCCACCTGACCGACAGCGGCCTGGTCCGCGCACCGCACGGTGCCTTCCGCCAGTCGCTCGCCGTCAATCCCCTGCACGGCGGGGTGGCCCGGGAGTTCGAGCCCGTCGAGCAGGAGGTGGCCGACTCCCCGCTCCTGACCGCCCTCGTCCGGGCGCTGCTCGCCCGGCTCCCCGGCAGCTTCGACATCGCCACCGGCGGCATCGGCATCCACCAGATCCGCATCCTCGCCTCCCGCGACGCCGAAGGCCTGCCGGCGCCCGAAGGCATCCACGAGGACGGCCACCACTTCGTCGCCCAGGTGCTCATGCGCCGGGAGAACGTCGACGGCGGTGTCTCCCAGCTGTACGACCGGGAGAAGGCCCCGCTGTTCCGCACGCTGCTCACCGAGCCGTTCGAGACGGTCGTCATCGACGACCGGCGGGTGTTCCACGGCGTCTCGGCGGTGGAGGTGGCCGACGGTGCGCCGGTGGGAGTCCGGGACATGATGCTGGTGGACTTCTTCCCGCGCGCCGCCGGTCCGGACGCGGCGGGCGAGCCGGCGGGGGCAGGCGAGCCGGCGGCATCGGGCGAGCCGGCGGGATCGGGCGGGCCGGACCGGTCGGACCGCCCCGGGTCCCGATGACCGGGCGGGAGTTACTGGCGAAGTGGGGGCTTCCCGAGCTGTCGGGGAACGGCCGCTTCGTCACCGCCAACGTCATGGACAGCCTGGGCAACGGGCTCGTCCTGGCCTTCACCGTCCTCTACTTCTCCAGCACCACGTCCCTGTCGCTCGGCTCCGTCGGCGCCGCGCTCTCGCTCGGTCAGCTCATCGCCATGCCCGTGCCGGTCGTGGCCGGCCTGCTGATCGACCGGTTCGGCGCCCGCACGGTGGTCGTCGCCGCCAACCTCGTCTCGGCCGCCGGGTTCTGCGCCTTCCTGCTCGCGGACACGGTGTGGAAGATCGTCGCGGTCCAGTTCGTCGTGCAAGCGGGTTCCGCCGTCTACTGGACGTCCAGCCGCGGCCTGGTCCTCCTCGCGGCCCGCCGGCAGGACCAGGCACGCTGGTTCGGCTTCATCGGCGCCCTGCGGAACATCGGCGGGGGCTTCGGAGCCGCGGCGGCCTCCCTCGCGATCGCGCTGGACAGCGGCGGCACCGGCATCCGGGTTCTGGTCCTGGTCAACGCGCTGACGTTCGTGGTCGCCGCGTTCCTGATCGCCGGCTGGCGGCCCGGGGCCGCCGAGGACGCACCCCGCCGCGCCCGCCCGGCTGCCGGCGGCGGGGGGTACGCCGCGGTGCTGCGCGACCTGCGCTATCTGCGGCTGGTCCTGGCCAACCTGGCCTTCGTACTGGCCGCGGCCGTCCTGCCGGTCCTGCTCGCCGTGTACATCACCGAGGTACTGCACGCCGCCGCCTGGCTGGCGGGTGCGTGCCTGGTCGGCAACATGGTCGTGGTCGCCCTGGTCCAGACCCTGGTCGCCCGTACGACCGAACGCCGCCGCCCGAGCCGGGTCCTGGCGCTGGCCGCCGTGGCCAACGCCGCCGCCTTCGCCGTCTTCGGGCTGCTGCCGGCGGTCCCCGGATGGCTGGTGGCCGCCGGACTGCTGCCGGCGATGGCGCTGTTCACGCTGGCCGAGATGCTCAGCATGCCGCCGAGCAACGAGCTCAGTGCGTCCTTGGCGCCGGAGCACATCCGCGGCCGCTTTCTCGGTGTCTTCCAACTCTCGTGGACCGTCGGGAACACCATCGCCCCGGCCCTGCTCACCATGCTCCTGAGCCACGGGCCGGTCTGGCCCTGGGTGGTCCTGGGGGCGTTGAACCTGCTGGCGGTGCCGCTCGTGCTGAGCCTGGGCGACCGCGCCCCCGAGGACGGCAGCCGCCAGGAACCCGCGCCCCCCGCACAGCCCGCCCAGGAAAGGCTGACGTCGTGACCACCGCTCCCGACCGGCCGCGCGACGTCGCGGGGCTTCGCGCGGTCGCCCGGATCGCGGGTGCCGCGCTGCCCGCGATCTCGTTCGCGGCGCGGCTGCCCGCCGCGATCTGTCCCATCGGCACCCTCATGATGCTGACGGAGCTGGGCAGCATCGGCGCGGCGGGAATCGCCGCCGGGATGCTGTGGACGGGGCAGGCCGTGGGCGGCCCGTTCCTCGGGCGCCACGCGGACCGCCGAGGGCACCGGCCCGTGATCCTCGCGGCCTCCCTCGCGAACGCCGCGGCCATCGCCGCCCTCGTCACGTCGGCGATCACGGCGATGCCGCTCGTCGTGCAGGCCGCGCTCGCGGCCGTCGTCGGCCTCACGGTGCCGCAGATCGGTCCGCTCTCGCGCACCCGCTGGGTGGTGCTGACAGAGTCCAGGAGGGAGGAAAATCCGGCGGCATCACCGGAGTTGACCCGTCGGGCCCTTTCCTTCGACACGGCCGTCGACGAGGTCAGCTTCATGGCCGGACCCGCACTCGCGGGCCTGGCGGTGGCCGTGGTCCACCCCGCGGCCGGGCTCGTGCTGGCGGGACTGGTCATCGCGGTGTTCGGCACCCTCTTCGCGCTCCATCCCACCGCGCCGGGCGGCACGCCGGACCGGGCCTCCTCCCGGGTGCGGCTGCTGCATCCCGCACTCATGGCGCTCTTCGCCATGGCCCTGCTGCAGGGCATGATCTGGGGAAGCGCGAACGCCGGTACGAGCGCGCTCGCCGAGCACCTCGGCGACACCGGCATGGCCGGCTTCGTCTGGGGCGCCATGGCCGTGACCAGTTCGGCCGCCGGTCTGGTCGTCACGATGCGGCCGAGCACCCTGGACCCGACGCTCCAGCTCCGTATCGCCATCACCGCGCAGGCGGTGCTGCTGCTTCCCCTCCTCGTCGTCGACGGCTTCCTCGGCGCGGCCGCCGCCGTCGCCGGCATCGGAATCGCCGTGGCCCCGCACCTCATCGCCGTGTTCATCCTCGCCGAACAGGTCGCCCCGATGGAACGCATGGGGGAGGCGATGGCTCTCCTCGGCAGCGGCCTGATCGTCGGCCAAGGCGTGGCCGCGCTGGCCGCGGGGCAGTGGGCCCAGCACTCCGGACACCACAGTGCGTTCGTGCTGACCTGTGCCTGCGGGGCCGCGGCGGTCTGCGCCGCATGGGCGTTCGTGCGCCCCAGGACCGTCGACCCGTACCGCGCCGCGCACGTACCGGCAGCGGACCTCCCCGAAGCCGCTACCGCCGGCTGACCGCAAGGAACGGACCTCTGCCGTGATCCTCACCCTCGTACCCGACATCATGGACGTTCCCGCCGACCGGTGGGACGCCCTGTCCGCGCAGGCGGGCTTCTACCTCTCCCACCGGTGGCTGTCGGCCCAGCAGCACGACCCCACCGCCCGGGTCCGCTACGCCCTGGTCCACGACGAGGGCCGGCTGATCGCGGCCGCACCGCTGTACGTGGTGGACACCGAGCCCAACGACCTCTACCGCGTGCACGAGATCGTCCCCGGCCGCGCACCGGGCCGGACCGTGCTCGCCGGCGCCCGCCGTGGCTACCTGAACGCTCCGCTCCTCCACCCCCGTCTCACCCCGGACCGGCGGCGCGAGGCACTGGGCCGGCTCGTGGCGGCCTCCCGGTCCCTGGCCGCCGCCGAGCAGGCGCAGCCGTGGTGGCTCTACGTCACCGATGCGGCGGCCGCCGAACTGGCCGACGTCTGCAACGCCGTGCCCGTCCAGCTGAACCAGGACGCCCGTATTCCGCTGCCCGGCAGCACCTTCGACGACTATCTCGCCGGCCTGCCGTCCAAGCGGCGCGTCACCATCCGCCGCGAACGCCGGGCGTTCGCCGAAGCCGGATACGAGCTGCGCACCCTGCGGCTCTCCGAGTGCGCCGACGCCGCCGGCGCACTGGCGGCTCAGCTCCAGGGGCGCCACGGTCACCCGGCCGACCCCGGCTTCATGGCGGCGCTGCTGCGCGAGCAGGCCGAGGGCATGGCGGACACGGGAATCGTCCACGCCGCGTACGCCGAAAATCGTATGATCGCCTTCAGCCTCTTCTACCTGCACGCAGACACCGTCTGGATCCGCTCCACCGGATACGAGTACGCACAACTGCGCGGTGCACACGAGTACTTCAACCTCGTCTACTACCTCCCGATCGAGTACGCCTACGCCCACGGCGCGACCGCCCTCCACCTCGGCATGGAGTCCCTGCGCGCCAAAACGTTTCGTGGAGCGGTTACTTCGGCGCTGTGGGCGGTGGACGGGAGCTGACCCGGAAACCGGTCCCCCGGGCCTTGACCCGGTCCCGGTCCGGCGGCACCTTCACCGACCGGTGGACAGAGCCCCAAAGTTTGCACACGGATTTCACACATCTCCGCTTCGAGCCGATCCCGATGGTCTAGATTGACCGTGCTTCAGCTGTTCGGACACAAGGCGACCAAGAATGATCAATAGGTCCAGTGCTACGGAACGCCAGCAGTCGCGTCCCGGGCGCCGGACGTGGGGATGATCAATTCTTCGTGCCTGAAAGAGGGCCTTGGGTGTGGGGACACCCAAGGCTTCGGCGAGTGGTTCACGTAGGTCTGGAACAGCCAGGAACTCGTGTGCGGGGGGGATCCCGCCGGGAGGAACAGCGCGGCGCCGGAGGCGGGGGCCTCCCGGCGAGCAGCAGTGTGCGGCGAACACGTCCAACCACTGGGGACCTTGGGGGGTTCTGTGCGGCAGGGGGGATTGGTCAGCCCGCTTCCGCCGACGCGCGAGCGTCCGGCGGACGGGGCAGTCGGACAGCAGGCGATCGACTGGGAGCAGCGCTACCGCGGTACCGTGATCACCAGCGACACCGTGGCCACCGCCTTCGTGGTGGCGGCGATCGGCAACTTCTTCGGGGCCCGGGACGCGGCCAACTGGCACGAGAAATGGGGAATTCTCGCATTCGGCACCTGGCTGCTGGTGCTGGGTGCGCTGGCCGTGAGCCGGTCGTGGACTGCGGCCGTGCTCGGCCAGGGCGCCGAGGAATTCCGCCGGCTCGGACGCTCACTGTTCATGGCGACCGTCGTCCTGGCGCTCGGCGGGATCGCCCTCACCTCGCGCAACATCAAACTCTGGATCTTCGTCGCGATCCCCGCGATCGCGATCGTCACCATGACCATGCGCTATCTGCTGCGCCTCCGGCTGCACAGACAGCGTAAGGAAGGCCGGTGCCTGAGACCGGTGCTCGCCGCCGGGAGCCCGGCCACCGTACGCGACCTGATCGCCCGGACCCGCAAGTTCCCGCACCTCGGCTGGCGGGTGGACGCGGTGTGCACGCCGGACGGTCCCGGGCGGGGCGGTGACCGGATCGACGGAGTGCCGGTCGTCGGCCGGCTGGCGGACGTCGCGGGCCACGTCCGCCGCGACGGCTACCGGGTCGTCGCGGTCACACCGGACCCGCACTGGTCACCGGACCGGCTGCAGCGGCTGGCCTGGAACCTCGAAGGCAGCGACGCCGAGATGGTCGTGGCCCCCGTGCTGATGGAGGTGGCCGGCCCGCGGCTGCACGTCGACGCGGTGCTCGGGATACCGCTGCTGCGGGTCAGCATGCCGGCCTTCACCGGAGGCCGCCGGGCGGTCAAGGAGGTCGCCGACCGGATGGGCGCGGCGGTCCTGCTGGTGCTGTTCGCGCCGCTGATGGTGTTCGTCGCACTGCTCGTGCTGGCGGACAGCCGGGGCGGGGCGTTCTACCGCCAGCGCAGGGTCGGCAAGGACGGCCGCGAGTTCACCATCGTCAAGTTCCGCACCATGGTCGCCGGGGCCGACCGGGCACGGGCCGGACTCGCCGACCGCAACGAGGGCGCCGGCCTGCTGTTCAAGCTCCGCCGGGATCCGCGGGTGACCCGGGTGGGAGCGGTGCTGCGCCGGTACTCGATCGACGAGCTCCCGCAGCTCTTCAACGTACTCACGGGATCGATGTCGCTCGTCGGTCCGCGGCCTCCGCTGCCGGAGGAGTCCGCCGCGTACGGCCCGGACATCCGGCGGCGGCTGCTGGTCAAGCCCGGACTGACCGGCCTGTGGCAGATCAGCGGACGCAGCGACCTGCCGTGGGAGGAGGCGGTCCGGCTGGACCTGCGGTACGTGGAGGACTGGTCGCTGGCCCTGGACACAGTGATCTTGTGGAAGACGCTGCGTGCGGTGGTGCACGGGCAGGGGGCCTACTGATGCGCGGGGGGCTGCGATGCGACGGTCCCGCCGGCGCGCGGACCGCAGGCCGGTGGGGCCTGCCTGGGGGGAGGAACGGGTCATGAGAGTCAGCGTTTTCGGGCTCGGCTACGTGGGCTGCGTGTCGGCCGCGTGCCTGGCCAGCATGGGTCACGAGGTCATCGGGGTGGATGTGAACCAGGTGAAGGTCGACCTGGTCAACAGCGGCTCGGCGCCGGTGGTCGAGGAGCGGATCGGCGAGCTCGTCGCCGAGGTCGTGCGGACCGGAGCGTTACGCGCCACCGGCGACGTCGGCGAGGCGATCGCGGGCAGCGAGGTGTCGCTGGTCTGCGTGGGCACGCCGTCGGAGCCCAACGGCAGCCTGTGCACGACGTACTTGGAGCGGGTCACCGAGGAGATCGGCGCCGCGCTCGCCGAGCGGGGCGGGCGGCACACGGTCGTGTTCCGCAGCACCATGCTCCCGGGCACCTGCCTGAACCTGCTGGTACCGATCCTGGAGAAGTACGTCGGCGGCACCGCCGGGGTGGACGTCGGGGTCGCGGTCAACCCGGAGTTCCTGCGCGAGGGCACGAGCGTGCGGGACTTCTTCGACCCGCCCAAGACCGTCATCGGCGAGCTCGATGCGGCGAGTGGCGATGCCGTGATGGCGCTGTACGACGGCTTGCCGGGCGAGGTGTTCCGGGTGCCGGTCCCGACGGCCGAGGCGATCAAGTACGCGGACAACGCGTTCCACGGCCTCAAGATCGGCTTCGCGAACGAGCTGGGCGCCGTGTGCCAGGCGCTCGGGGTGGACTCGCACCAGGTGATCGACGTGTTCCTGGCGGACCGCAAGCTGAACATCAGCCCCGCCTACCTGCGGCCCGGCTTCGCCTTCGGTGGCTCCTGCCTGCCCAAGGACCTGCGCAGCCTGGTGCACGCGGCGCAGCGGGCCGACGTCTCGGTGCCCATCCTGTCCCACGTGCTGCCGTCCAATTCCGACCATCTGCAGCGCGCGGTGGAGCTGGTCGAGCGCACCGGCAAGCGCCGGGCCGGCCTGTTCGGGCTGTCCTTCAAGCCCGGCACCGACGACCTCCGCGAGAGCCCGCTCGTCGAGCTGGCGGAGAGGCTCTTCGGCAAGGGGTACGACCTGCGGATCTACGACGCCAATGTGAGCCTGTCCCGGCTGCTCGGCGCGAACCGCGAGTACATCGAGACCCGGCTGCCGCACCTCGCGCAGCTGCTCGCGGATTCCGTCGACGAGGTGCTGGAGCACGCCGAGGTGTGCCTGGTCGGGACCAGGGATCCGGCCGTGCTGTCGGCGCTGCCCCATGGCGGCGGCCCGGTGATCGTCGACCTCATCCACCTTCCCGACGCCGAGGCGCGCCGGGCCGAACCGGGGTACATGGGCCTTGCTTGGTGACACGGCGTTCGGTGGCACATCGTCCGGTGACGCAGCCGGCAGCGACCGGCCGGGCCGGCGCGCGCTGATCCTGGTGGAGAACCTGTCGGTGCCGTTCGACCGGCGGGTGTGGCAGGAGTGCACGACACTGCGCGACGCGGGCTGGGAGGTGCACGTCATCTGTCCCCGGGGGGAGAAACGGGACACGGAGGCGTACGCGGAGATCGACGGGGTGCGCATCCACCGCTACCCGTTGCGCGCGGCCACCGGAGGCCCGGCCGGCTACCTGCGGGAGTACGGAACGGCGCTGTGGCACACGGCCCGGCTGGCCCGCAAGGTCGGCCCGGTCGACGTGGTCCACGCCTGCAACCCGCCCGACCTGCTGTTCCTGCCGGCGCTGTGGCTGAAGCGGCGCGGCGCGCGGTTCGTCTTCGACCAGCACGACCTGGTGCCCGAGCTGTACCTCTCCCGGTTCGGCCGCGGCGAGGACCTGCTCTACCGCGGCGTGTGCGCGCTGGAGCGGCTGACCTACCGGGCCGCGGACGTCGTGCTCGCCACGAACGAGAGCTACCGGGACGTCGCGGTGCGCCGTGGCGGCCGGCGGCCGGCGGACGTGTTCGTGGTACGCAGCGCGCCCGACATCGGCCGGTTCCACCCCGTGGAGCCGGAGCCGGAGTTGAAGCGCGGCAAGCCCCATCTGCTGTGCTACCTCGGCGTCATGGGGCCGCAGGACGGCGTGGACTACGCCTTGCGGGCCCTGGCGAAGCTGCGCGACGAGCTCGGGCGGACCGACTGGCATGCGGTGTTCGTCGGCGGCGGCGACACCTTCGACGCGATGGTGGAGCTGGCCCGGCGGCTCGGGCTCTCGGAGCAGGTGCAGTTCACCGGGCGTGTTCCGGACGCCGACCTGGTGCGCTACCTGTCCACCGCGGACGTGTGCCTCTCCCCCGACCCGCGCAATCCGCTCAACGACGTGTCGACGATGAACAAGGTCCTGGAGTACATGGTGATGGGCCGGCCGATCGTCTCGTTCGACCTGAAGGAGGCGCGCGTCTCCGCCGGTGACGCCGCCGTCTACGCCCCCGCCGACGACGAGGCCGAGTTCGCCGGGCTCATCGCGCTGCTGCTGGACGATCCGGAGAAGCGGGCCCTGATGGGCAAGATCGGCCAGGAGCGGATCAGCGGGCCGCTCTCCTGGCGGAACTCGCAAGCGTCGCTGCTCGCCGCCTACGCCGCTGCCTGCCGTGACCGCGCCCCGGTGCCGGGGGGCGGCCCGGGCCGGGCACGGAGGAGGCCGCGCCGTTGAGCGACGACACGATACGCCTGGTCACGATCGGGCGGATTCTCCGTCGGCGCCGGCGGCTCCTCACCCTCCTCGCCCTGCTGGGAGCGCTCGTCGGCTACGGCGCCTCCGTGCTGTTCCCGCCGCGCTACACGACCTCGGCGTCGGTACTGCTGCCGGGGGCGTGGGAGGAGCGCGAGCTGCTGACCCAGGCGGAGATCGCGACCAGTTCGGCGGTGCTCGACCGCGCGGCCGCCACGCTCGGCTGGACCCGCGTCAGCGGCACCGAGCTGCGGGACCGGGTGAGCGCCGGGACCGCCGACGGGAACATCATCAAGATCTCGGGTACGGCCGACACCCCGGAGCGCGCGCAGCGGCTCTCGGACCAGGTGGCCCAGCAGTTCGTCGCCTTCGCCGCGCGGATCGCGGGCGACAGCGCCGCCGCCGACGCGGCTACGGCGCCCGAGGCACTGCGGCAGAAGGTGGCGGAGACCAACCGCCGCATCACCGACCTGGCCAATGCGGCCGATCCGGGGCGGAACGTGGAGAGCGTGCAGGCCCGCACCGAACTGGAGAAGCTGCGCACCGCGCTGCAGGACGCCATGAAGAAACTGGACGAGGCCGACCCGGCGGCCGGCAAGGCCGGCATGGTCGTCATGGGGCCGGCGGCCCGGCCGACCGGCGAGGCACCGCCGACCAGGATCCAGCTCGTCGCGGCCGGGGCGCTGCTGTTCCTCCTGTGCGCGGTCGTCGGCCATCTGTCCGCCGCACGGGTCGACCGCCGGCTGCGTACCGAGCCGGAGATCGCCGCGGCACTGGGCGGGGCACTGCTGGGTACCGTCGACGTACCTGTGCAGCGGCCCGCGCACCGGCCGCAGGGCCGTGGCGCGCGAGCCCGGCTCCGCCGGCTCCTCGGCGTCGACACCCGGTGGGACGTACCGGCTCCGCGGATGTCCGGCGACGAGGCCGGCAGGCTGATCCGCTACCGGCGGGTGTGCGCCCGCCTCCGGGACCGACTGCCGGCTCCCCGGCGGCTGCTGGTCGTCGTACCGGACGGCGACACGACCGCCGTCCGGGCCGCCGAGCGGCTCGCCGCCGAGGCCGGGAGCGGTCCCCTGCTGCGGGTGGTGGACGTCTCGGTGTCCCGGCCGCTGGTGCCGGACCGCGACACCGAGTCCGGTGCCCTGGTCGTGCTCAGCGCGGGCAGCTGGACCGCGGAGGAGCTCACCGGCATCGCCGGGGCGTGTGCGGACGCGGGGCACGAGGTCGTCGGCGTCGTCGTCGCCACCACGGTCCGGGACCGTCCGACGCCGGCCGCCGGCCGGCCGCCGGCCGAGGCCACGCCGGCGCTCGCGGTACGCGGCCACGCGAGCGGGGGTTCTGTGTGACGACGGGCAAGACTTCGGAGCCGTCGGCCGCCGCTCCGCTCCTCGACCTGCAGGCGCTGGTGGTCGCGGTGCGCAGGCGCCGCCGCCTCTGGTGCACCCTGGCGATCCTGGGGCTGCTGGCCGGCGCGGCGACGGCGGTCCTGCTGCGGCCGCCGCCGACCGCGGTGACCAAGGTGCTGGTCGCGCATCAGGAGGACCAGCCGAACGACACCGGAACGCTGATCCGCACCGACGTGCAGCTGCTGGGGACCACGCGCATCGCGGGCAGGGCCTTGCAGTCCCTCAAGTCCTCCGAGAATCCCGAGGACTTCCTACGGGACTACCGGGGCACCGGCCTGACCAACAACGTCATGCAGATCGATGTGACCGGTGACAGCGACGCGGAAGCGGTGGCCCGGGCCAAGGCACTGGCCGATGCCTTCATCGCGGACCATGTGGAACGGATGCAGGAGGCGGCGAACGCCGAGGCCAAGGCCCTGCTCGACCAGCGCGACCGCATGCGCGACGAGCTCGCCCAGGTCAACAAGGCGATCGGGGAGCGAGCGCCGGGGAACGACCCGAAGGCTTCGGCGAGCACCGAGACGCTCTACGCCCGCCGGGCCGAGCTCGACTCGCGGATCGCCGACTTCGACCAGCGCGCAGCTCAGGCGCGCACCGGCACGCCCCGGATCGTCGCCGGCACGCAGATCGTGGACGCCCCGCGCGCGGTACGGCACTCCCTGCCCAAGGCCGCGGCCACCAACACCGCGATCGGGCTCGTCCTCGGCCTCGTACTCGGGCTCGCACTGGCCGCCGTCAGCACCGTGGTGGCGGACCGCCCCGTGCTGCGCCGGGACATCGCGGCGAACCTGGGCGCCTCGGTCATCGCGGAGCTGCGCCGCACGGCTTTGCGGTCGGCCGGGCCGTGGCGGCGCCGACGGACCCGGGCGGCACGCGAACGGCTCACCGCGACCCTGGCCCGCACCGTGCGCACCGCCGCGGAACCGGTGTCGCTGCTGGAACTGGGCTGTGCGCGCAGCACGGTCGTGATCGCGCTGGACCTCGCCGGGGCACTGGCACCGGACGGGCCGGTGGTGGTCGTCGACGGTCTGCCCGGCCGGCAGCTCACCGACCGCCGCCGGGGGCCGGGAGGCCCGACCGTGGTCAGCGGCAAGGACGCCGCGGACGTGTCGCACGAGGAGCAGCGGTTCGGCGTCGGGTCGGTCGCGCCCGGCACGACGTGGACCGACCTGCCGTACCTCGGTGGCCAGACCGTGCTCGTCGTACGTGCCGGGCACGGCAGCGCCGCGTGGCTGCACACCGTGGCGCGGCAGCTCGCGGACCTGCGCATTCCGGTGATCGGTGTGGTGCTGATCGACCCCGATCCGCGTGACCGGACCGACGGCACGCTGTGGGACGGGCTGCACACCGCGCTGCGCGGGCACGACGAGCGGCTGGCCCGGCAGCACGAGGCCGGCCGGCGACGGACGGAGCGACTGCAGATGTGGGCCGCACGGGTCCCGGACAGCGGCCAGGAGGCACGGTAGAACATGTGTGGCATCGCAGGAACCTACCGGTGGCCGGACGGCAAGGCCGTGACGGACCGGCTCACCGAGACCTTCGCCCACCGGGGTCCGGACGGGGCGGGCCGGTACAGCCACCCCGCCGGTGACGGCGAGGTCCACCTCGGACACCGCCGGCTGGCCATCATCGACCTGTCCGGGACCGGCGCCCAGCCGATGGTCTCGGACGGCCTCGCCCTCTCGTACAACGGCGAGCTGTACAACGCGCCCGAGTTACGCGCCGAACTGGCAGCCGCCGGCGTGCGCTTCCGCGGGACCTCCGACACCGAGGTGCTGCTGGAGGCCTGGCGGCGTTGGGGCACGGACTGCCTGCCCCGGCTGCGCGGCATGTTCGCGTTCGCCGTCTTCGACGAACGGACCGGTGAACTGGTCCTTGCCCGCGACCAGTTGGGCATCAAGCCGCTGTTCCTGCTCCGGCGCGGCGGGGGCCTGGTGTTCGCCTCCGAGCTCAAGGCGCTGGCCGCCGTGACCGGCGGATCGCTGGAGGTGGACCCGGCGGCGCTGGTGGCCTCGCTGCTGTACTACTGGGTGCCGGACTCGCGCTGCGCGTTCCGCGAGGCGGAGAAGCTGCCGCCGGGGAGCTGGCTCAGGTGCCGGCCCGACGGCCGGGTGGAACGCGGCCGGTACTGGAACCTGAAGGACATCGCCGCCGAGGGCCGGGAGCGGGCCAGAAGCGGTGAGCTGCCGGACCTGGCCGCCGTCGTCGAGGAGTCGACCCGGCGCCACATGCTCTCCGACGTCCCCGTGGCGACCTTCCTCTCCGGCGGCCTCGACTCCAGCTACCTGACCGCGCTGGCGGCCCGCCACCGGCCCGGGATCTCCGCCTACACGATCGGGTTCCGTGCCGAGGACGCCAGGTTCGAGGCGATGCCGGACGACCTGCGCTACGCCCGGCAGGTGGCCGGGCGGTTCGGCGTCGACCTGCACGAGATCGAGATCGCCCCGGACGTGCTCGACCTGCTGCCGCGGATGACGTACCACCTGGACGAGCCGATCGGCGACCCCGCCGCGATCAACACGTTCCTGATCTGCTCGGCCGCCCGGGAGGCAGGGGTCAAGGTGTTGCTCTCGGGGATGGGCGCCGACGAGCTGTTCGCCGGCTACCGCAAGCACCTGGCCAACCTGCTCGCGCTGCGCTACCAGCGCATCCCGCGCCCCCTGCGGCGCACGATGTCCGCGGCCGTGGACCGGCTGCCGGTCGCGACGAGCCGCCGGGGGTACCGGTCGGTGCGCTTCGCGAAGCGGTTCCTCTCCTTCGCCGATCTGCCGGAGGAGACCGCGTTCCGGCGCAGCTACACCATGTACGACCGGGACGAGCTGCTCGCCCTGGTCGATCCGGACCTGGCGGGGACGGTCGAGGACGTGCTCACCGAGCACGCGGACGTCTACCGGGACAACGACCTCGACGACTTCGTCAACCGCATGTGCCTGGGCGACGCCCGGATGTTCCTGCCGGGCCTGAACCTCGCGTACACGGACCGGTCGAGCATGGCCGCGTCGACCGAGGTGCGGGTGCCGTACGTGGACGTCGAGGTGGTCAAGGCGGCGTTCGCCGTGCCCGGCGATCGCAAGATCGTCGGGCGGCAGGGCAAGGCCGTCCTGAAGGAGGCGGCCACCTCGATCCTGCCCCGGGAGATCGTCTACCGGCCCAAGGGCCTGTTCAGCGCCCCGCTGCGGGCCTGGATGAGCCGGGATCTGGCACCGCTGGTGCGCGAGGTGGTGCACGACGGCGTACTCGTCCGCTCCGGGTTCCTGCGCCGAGAGGCGCTGGCGCGGCTCGTCGCCGAGGACGCCGCCGGGCATCGCGACTACTCCAAACATCTGTGGCACGTGCTGACCCTCGAGTACTGGTACCGCAGCGCGACCTCCGGGTCCGGCCAGGACTCCCCCGCAACGGCGTAGAGACAAGGACTCCGAGTGAAGCAAGTTGTGCAGAACTACAAGAGTGGCGAGCTGGCGCTGCTCGACGTGCCGGTGCCGGGGTGCAAGCCGGGCGGTGTGCTGGTCCGGAGCGCCTACTCGCTGATCTCCACCGGGACCGAGCTCATGAAGGTGTCCGAGGCCGGCATGTCGATGGTGGGCAAGGCCCGCTCCCGGCCGGACCAGGTGGCCAAGGTCGTGCAGAGCGTGGCGACCAACGGGGTGGGCGCCACCTACCGCAAGGTGATGGGCAAGCTGGACTCCTACACCCCGCTGGGCTACTCGCTGTGCGGGGTGGTCGAGCAGGTCGGCACCGGGATCGACGACGTGAAGGCCGGCGACCTGGTGGCCTGCGCCGGCAACGAGCACGCGCTGCACGCCGAGCTGAACTGGGTGCCGAAGAACCTCTACACCCCGGTGCCGGACGGCCTCGCGGCCCGGCACGCGGCGTTCGGCACCGTCGGGTCGATCGCGTTGCAGGGTGTCCGCCGCGGCGAGCCGCAGCTCGGCGACGTGGCGCTGGTCGTCGGCCTCGGGCTGATCGGGCAGCTGGTGGTACAGCTCCTCGCCGCCTCGGGAGTCCGCGTCGTCGGGGCCGACCCCGACCCGGCGCGCTGCGAGCTCGCCGAGCGCCTGGGCGCTGCGGCCTGCGGCGATCCCGCGTCCGCGGCGGTGGAAGCGGCCGTCGCCGAACTCACCGGCGGCCTGGGCGTGGACCAGGTGTACCTGGCCGCCGGCGGCGGCAGCAACCAGCCCGTCGAGCTGGCCGCCCGGCTGAGCCGGGACCGCGGCCGGGTCGTCGACATCGGCAAGTGCCGCCTGGACCTGCCGTGGAACGCGTACTACGAGAAGGAGCTCGACGTCCGGTTCTCCCGCAGTTACGGCCCCGGGCGCTACGACCCGGAGTACGAGCTGGAGGGACGGGACTACCCGATCGGCTACGTGCGCTGGACCGAGCGCCGCAACCTGGCGTGCTTCCTCGATCTCGTCGCCCGCGGCCGCGTCGACGTGGAGCCGCTGGTCTCCCACATCGCCGACTTCGACGATGCCGTCGAGACGTACCGGCGCCTGAAGGACGGCGAACTGAAGGCCGTGGCCGTGCTGTTCCGCTACCCCGAACACGTGGCAGAGGTAGCGGCCCCGGCAGTGGCCGTGCCCGCGGTGAACGTCAAGCGCGGTCCGGCCCGTGCCCCCAAGTCCTCGGTGCGGCTGGCGTTCGTCGGCGCGGGGAACTACGCGACGTCGATGCTGCTGCCGCACCTGGCACAGCGCGACGGCGTCGAGCTGTCGGCCGTCGTCACCACGACGGCGCTGTCCGCGGCCAACGCTCAGCGTAAGTTCGGCTTCGCCCGGGCGACCACCGATCTCGACGCCGTGCTCGGCGACGAGTCCGTCGACGCGGTGTTCGTGGTCACCCGGCACAGCTCGCACGCCGAACTGACCCGGCGGGCGCTGCTGGCCGGCAAGACGGTGTTCGTGGAGAAGCCCCTGGCCCTCACCGAGGAGGAGCTGGCCGGCGTACTCGCGGCGGTGGAGGAGTCCGGCAACGACCGGCTCCAGGTGGGCTTCAACCGCCGGTTCGCGCCGCTGCTGCGGCAGGCCCGGCAGCGGTTCGGCGCCCGGACCGGTCCGGCGAGCCTGCGCTACCTGGTCAACGCCGGCCGGCTGGACCACGGCAGCTGGTACCTCCGGCAGGGCACCGAGGGCTCGCGGTTCGCCGGCGAGGGCGGGCACTTCATCGACACGGCGAGCTGGCTGCTCGATGCCGACCCGGTCTCGGTGTACGCGGTCGCCACGCCCGGCAACGAGGACCTGCAGGTCGTGCTGCGCTACCCGGACGGGTCCACCGCCACCATCAGCTACGTCACTACCGGCGCGTCCGGCTTCCCCAAGGAGACGCTGGACCTCGTCGCGGACGGCAAGGTGCTGCGGCTGGACGACTTCGTCCGTGCCTCGGTGTTTTCCAATGGCACAGCCGGGAGCAAGCGGTGGGTCAGCTCGCGGCTGCCGCAGGCCCGGGACAAGGGCCAGTCCGCCGAGCTGGCCGCGTTCGTCAAGGCCGTGCGGACCGGCGGGCCGATGCCGGTGCCGCTGGAGTCGCTGGTCGCCACCACGGCGGCCACCCTCGCCGTGCAGGCCGGCCTGGCCGGCGGGGTGCCGGTGCGGCTTGCGAGGACGCGATGATGGTGAACTCGGGGAGTCCGGGCTGGTACCTGCGGCGGCTGTCCCGGATGGGGCCGCGGGAGGTCGGCGGCCGGGTGGGCGACGCGGTGCGCAGGCGGCGGTGGCGGTCGGCGCCGCCGCACTGCCCGGGCGTGACCGGCGCCCGGTTCACCGCGGTCCTGCCCGACCGGGCGATCGCCGCGGTGCCACCGGACGCCGCGAAGCGTCTGGTCGCCGAGGCGGACCGGCTGATGGCCGGGCACGCCGAGTACTTCGGGGTGGACCGCGACGACCTGGCCGACCCGGACTGGTGCTACGACCCGAAGACCGGGCGCCGGGCTCCCTGGGGCTACGCCTTCGACGTGCCGTACCGGGACGAGGACGCGGTCGGGGACATCAAGCAGATCTGGGAGCTGTCCCGGCACCAGTACCTGACCGTGCTCGCCGCCGCGTACGCGGTCACCGGGGACGAGCGGTACGCCGAGCGGGTGGCCGGGCACCTGCGGTCGTGGTGGGCGGCCAACGCGCCGCTGCGCGGGGTGCACTGGACCAGCGGCATCGAGCTGGGCATCCGGCTGCTGTCCTGGGTGTGGATCCGCCGGCTGCTCGACGGCTGGCCGGGCGCGGCCGGGCTGTTCGAGGACAACCCGGTGGCGCGGAACCAGATCTGGCACCACCAGCGCTGGCTGGCCGCCTTCCCCAGCCGGGGGTCGTCGGCGAACAACCACGTCATCGCCGAGGCCGCCGGGCAGTTCGCCGCGGCCTGCGCGTTCGGGTGGTTCCCCGCCTCGGCGCGCTGGCGGGCCGGCGCACTGCGGTCGCTGGAGCGGCAGCTGCGCGCCAACACCTTCCCCTCCGGCCTCAACCGCGAGCTGGCCACCGAGTACCACGGCCTGGTGCTGGAGCTCGGCCTGGCCGCGGTGGCCGAGGCGGACGCCGCCGGCGTGCCGGTCCCCGCGACGATCCGGCTGGTGCTGCTGCGGATGACCGACGCGCTCGCGGCCGTCGTGGACAGCCGGCTGCGGCCGCCGCGCCAGGGGGACGCGGACGACGGGCACGGCCTGGTCGTGGACGGTGCGGGCACCGACCGCTGGGCCTCGTTGCTGTCCACCGGGGACGCCGTGTTCGGCCGGCTCGCCTGGTGGCCGGAGGTGACCGGCACCGATGTACGCACCCCGCTGCTGGCCGCGCTCATCCGGCCCGGCGCACCTGCCGTGACCCGCCCGGCGAGCCGCCCGGCCCACTTCGCCGACGCGGGGACGACCATCCTGCGCGGTACGGGTCCGGGTACGGGTACGGGGACGGGTCCGGGTTCGGGGGAGATCTGGTGCCGCTGCGACGGCGGTCCCCACGGGTTCCTGTCGATCGCCGCGCATGCCCACGCGGACGCCCTGTCCGTGGAGGTACGGCACGACGGGATCGACGTACTGGCCGACCCGGGGACGTACTGCTACCACGGGCAGCCCGAGTGGCGGCAGTACTTCCGGTCGACCCTCGGCCACAACACCCTGCAGCTGGACGGCCGTGACCAGTCCGTCTCCGGCGGCCCGTTCCTGTGGACCCGGCATGCCCGCAGCCGCGTCCTGGTCGCGGACACGTCCGGCGAGGGCGTGGCCCGCTGGTGCGCCGAGCACGACGGATACCAGGGCTCCGTGCACCGCCGCCGGGTGGAGCTGACGGCCGCGAGCCGTGAGCTGCGGGTGGTGGACGAGGTGCGCGGTCCGGGCCGGGCCGTGCGCCTGGCGTTCCACCTCGGCCCGGCGATCGCCGTGGACCTGGTGGGCAACCGGGCACGGCTCACCTGGAGCCGGGACGGCGAGGACCGCTCCGCGGTGCTCGACCTGCCCGGGCAGCTGCGCTGGCAGGCACATCGCGGCGAGACCGACCCGCCGCTGGGCTGGTACTCCGCCGGCTTCGGACGCAAGGAGCCCGCCACCACGCTGGTCGGCACCGGGTTCGCCGACGGCGCGGACGGGTTCACCACCGTACTCAGGTTCCGCGGCTAGGCAGGGGGGAGGCGTGGTGTTCGAGTGGCGGAACCGGGCGTTACCGGCGGCGCCGGTGGCGCTGGTCCTGCTGGCGGCGACCGGCTGTGTGAGCACGCCGGGTGCCCCGGCGGCGAAGCCGGCCGTGGGACCGTCCACGTCCGTGGCCCGGGTGTGCGACAAGCCCGAGCCCGGGCCGGCGAGCGCGCCGGAGGGCGCGGTGACGGTCGACCCCGCGGTGCCCGGTGACCTGGCCGCGAAGACCAGGAACAGCCCCCCGAACACCACGTTCTGGCTCCGCCCGGGTACGCACACGCTGGAGCCGGACCGCTTCGCCCAGGTCGTCCCCAAGGAAGGGGACCGCTACCTCGGTGCGCCGGGCGCGGTGCTCGACGGCCGGAGGACCAACCAGTACGCGTTCGGCGGCACCGCCCGCAACGTCACGGTCCGCCACCTCACCGTGCAGGGGTTCGTCGCCCCGCAGGACGAGGGCGTGGTCAACCACGACTCGGCCGACGGGTGGGTGATCGAGCACGCGACGATCCAGAACAACTCCGGCGCCGGGCTGATGGCCGGTGCCCGCCAGCAGGTCCGCGCCAGTTGCCTGCGCGGCAACGGGCAGTACGGAATGAACGCGTACAAGTCCGGTGCCCCCCTCGGCGGACTGGTGGTCGAGGGCAACGAGATCACGGCCAACAACACCGACGACTGGGAGCGGCGGCAGCAGGGCTGCGGCTGCACCGGAGGCGTCAAGTTCTGGGCCGTCAACGGCGCGGACGTACGCGGCAACTGGGTGCACGGCAACCGCGGAGCCGGGTTGTGGGCGGACACCAACAACAACGACTTCCGCATCGAGAACAACGTGCTGGAGGCCAACGACGGTGCCGCGCTGATCTACGAGACCAGCTACAACGCGGTCATCCGGAACAACACGATCCGGCGGAACAACTGGGTCGAGGGCCGCAAGTACGCCGACCGCGGCGACACCTTCCCGCATCCGACCCTCTACGTGTCCGAGTCCGGCGGCGAACCGCAGGTCCGGGCCCGCACGGACAAGATCGAGATCTACCGGAACGTACTTGAGGACAACTGGTCCGGGATCACCCTGTGGGAGAACGCCGACCGGTTCTGCAACAGCCCGGCCAACACCTCGTCCGGCGACTGCACGCTGCTGGTGCCGCGCGCCGACCGCTGCGCGCGGCCGGCGATCGCCGCCGCACCGCTCTACACCGACTGCCGGTGGAAGACCCAGCGTGTGGACATCCACGACAACCGCTTCGTGCTGGACACGTCCGTCGTCGACTGCACGGCGAAGTGCGACCGCATGGCGGTGCTGGCCAACTACGGCACCTTCCCGGACTGGTCGCCGTACCACGGCGAACGGGTGGCCGAGGCGATCACCCTGGAGCAGCACAACCGCTGGCACGACAACGCCTACGTCGGACCGTGGAAGTTCGTCGCCCACGACCCGAGCCGGGTGCTCGACTTCGGGCAGTGGCAGGGCATGCCGTACCAGCAGGACGCGGGCAGCACCTTCGCCCCACCGGCGGGTGGTTGAGATGGGGACACCGAGGACCGTCGGCATCGTCTGGGGACTGCTGATCCTCAACACGCTCGGCTCCGCCGGCGCACAGACCATCGTCCCGTTGCCCCGCTCCCTGATCCAGATGGTCACCATGGGCGCGCTGGTCGCCGCGTTCACGCTGGCGCTCGTACTCAATCTCCGGCTGCGCATCCAGGCCGGCGCCTATCTGTTCCTGCTCACCCTGCTGCTGGTGTCGAGCGTGATCTCCAGCGCGCGCCTGGAGTCCGGGTTCGGCGCGCTGTTCCGGTGCGTCCGGCTGGCCCTCTTCGTCGGCACGCTGTGGCTGCTCAGCCGCTGGTGGGACGGCGGCCCGACGTTCGTACGGCACCACATCCGGATGTACTTCGCGGTGCTCGGGTCGGTGGCCGTCGGCCTGGCGGTCTCACCGGGCGCGGCCATGCCCGATCTCTACGGCGGGCGGCTGGTCGGCGCGTTGTGGCCGCTCACGCCGCCGCAGATCGGACAGTACGCCGCGGTGATCACCGGGCTCACCGTGCTGCTCGTACTGGGCCGCCGGACCGACCGGGCCGGCGCGGCGGTGGTCATCGCGGCGTCGTCCGTCCTGCTCGCGCTGACCCATACCCGGACGGCCACGCTCGGGCTGTTCATCGGGCTGGCGCTGGCGATCGGCTCGCTCGTCCTGACCAGCGCCGCCGCCCGCCGGTTCTTCACCTGGGCGGTGCTGTGCGCCGCGGTGGCCGCGGTGGTGTTCGGCCCCGCGCTACGGACGTGGTTCCTGCGCGGACAGAGCCAGGAGAACTTCTCCAGCCTCACCGGCCGCGCCAAGGTCTGGGACGCCCTGCTGGCGGTGCCCCGCACGGCCTCGGAGCAGTTGTTCGGCGTGGGCCTGGGCGACAAGTCCTTCGGCGGGCTGCCGATCGACAACAGCTGGCTGGCCGTCTACCACGAGCAGGGTCTGACCGGCATCGCCTTGGTGGCGGCGTTCATCCTCGTGCTGGGCGGTGTCGCGCTGCTGCGGCCGCCGTCGCTGTCGAGGGCCTGCGCGATCTTCCTGATCAGCTACTGCGCGATCGCGTCGTACACCGAGGCCGGGCTGGGCGACGCCTCGCCGTACCTGCTGCACCTGGCCGTCGCCGCCTCGCTGCTGACGACGCCTGCCGCGGCCACTGCCCTCTCCACGCCCGAGATCCCTCGGCAACGCGTCCCGCGATGGGCCCGCAGATCGGAGGTGACGTGAGCATGCACGTCCTCGTGGTGCACAACCGCTACAACTCGGCGCAGCCGAGCGGGGAGAACAAGGTCGTCGACCAGGAGGTGGAGCTGCTGCGCGCGGCGGGCCACCGGGTCGAGGTGTTCGAGCGGCGCAGCGACGACATCGCCGCCCTGTCCCTGCCGGCCAAGGCCGCGGTGCCACTGCTGGTGCCATGGAACCCGGCTGTCCGCGCGGAGCTCACCGCCCGGCTGCGCACCGAGCGGCCGGACGTGGTGCACGTCCACAACGTCTTCCCGCTCCTGTCGCCCGCGGTGCTGGCCGCCTGCGCCGACGCCGACGTGCCGGCCGTCGCCACGCTGCACAACTACACCCAGATCTGCCCGCCCGGCACGCTGCAGCGGGACGGCCGGCCGTGCACCGAGTGCGTCGGGGCGGCGCCGCTGCCCGCCGTCCGGCACGGCTGCTACCGGGGCTCCCGGCTGGCGACGGTGCCGCTCGCGGTGAGCCTGTCGGTCAACCGGCGGCGGTGGTGGTCGGGCGTGGAGCGGTTCTTCTGCATCTCCGCGGCGCAGCGCGACGTGCTGGTACGGGCCGGCATGCCGGCCGAACGGCTGGCGGTGAAGCACAACTTCGTGCCCGAACCGGGCGTCCGACGGACGGGGGACGGCGAGCATCTGCTCTACCTCGGCCGGCTCGCCGAGGCCAAGGGCGTACGGCTGCTCATGGCCGCCTGGGACGAGCTGGCCGCGAGCGGCGGTGTGGGCGTGCCGCTCGTGGTCGCCGGCGCGGGACCGCTGGAAGCAGAGGTGACCGCCTGGGCGGCGGGCCGCGACGACGTGCGCTACGTCGGCCTGTACGACCCGGCCCAGTGCGTGCAGGCCATCGCACGGTCGGTCGCCGTGGTGGCTCCCTCGACGTGGCTGGAGGCGTTCGGCCTGGTGGTCGTGGAGGCGATGGCGGCCGGGGTCCCGACCGTCGCCGCCGGCCACGGCGCCTTCGTCGAACTCGTCGAGGACGGGGTGACCGGGCTGCTGCACCGGCCGGGCGATCCCGGCTCGCTGGTGTCCTGCATCCGCCGGATCACGGCCGAGCCGGACCGCAACCGGGAGATGGGGCTGGCGGCCCGGCGCCGTTACGAGCAGGGGTTCAGCCCGGCCGTCGGGCTGGAGCGCCTGGTGGAGGGGTACCGCGCCGCGATCGCGGTGCGGTCCGGCGGCGGGGACGGCCCGCCGCCGGTAGGGGACGAGAACACTGGCTCGCGGCGGGAGCACCGGCGCGAGCGGGATGGGGGCAGTAGATGACACGATGCCGACTCTGCGGCGGGGCGGCGCTGGCGAGCGTCGCCGATCTGGGGGCGACCCCGCCGTGCGAGAGCTTTCTCGCCGCGGACCAACTGGACCGGCCGGAGCCGGCGTACCCGCTGCACCTGCGGGTCTGCACGGACTGCTGGCTCGCGCAGATCCCGCCGCTGATCAAGCCGGAGGAGACGTTCACGGAGTACGCGTACTTCTCCTCGTACTCGACGTCCTGGGTGGAGCACGCGCGGACGTTCGTCGACGGCGCCGTACAGCGGGTGGGCCTCGGCCGCGACGCCTTCGTGGTCGAGGTCGCGAGCAACGACGGGTACCTGCTGAAGCACGTGGTCGACCGGGGGATCCGCTGCCTCGGCATCGAGCCGTCGGTGAACGTCGGCGCCGCGGCGCGGAAGGCGGGTGTGCCGACGCTCACGGAGTTCCTGGACCCGGCCACCGGCTCGGCCGTCCGCGCCGAGCACGGCCCGGCCGACCTGGTCGTGGCCAACAACGTGTACGCGCACATCCCCGACGTGGTCGGGTTCACCCGGGGGCTGCGCGCCCTGGTCGCCGACGACGGCTGGGTCTCCGTCGAGGTGCAGCACCTGCTGACGCTGATCGAGGGGAACCAGTACGACACGATCTACCACGAGCACTTCCAGTACTACACGGTCGCGTCGGCGATCCGGGCGCTGGCGAGCGGTGGACTCGCGCTCGTGGACGTGGAGTTGCTGCCCACGCACGGCGGCTCCGTCCGGCTGTGGGCCCGGCCGGCGGAGGCGGCCGGCGAGCCGTCCCAGAGGGTGGCCGAGGTGCTGGACCGGGAGAGGGCCGCCGGGCTGCAGGACCTGTCCGGGTACACCGAGTTCTCCGCCCGGATCGCGAAGGTGCGCCGGGACCTGCTGCGGTTCCTCATCGAGGCGGCCGAGCGCGGCGAGACGGTCGTCGGCTACGGCGCTCCGGGCAAGGGCAACACCCTGCTCAACCACTGCGGCATCCGGCCCGACCTGCTCCGCTACACGGTCGACCGCAACCCGTACAAGCACGGCAGGTTCACCCCCGGCACCCGCATCCCGATCCTGCCGCCCGAGCAGATCGCCGCCGACCGGCCGGACTACGTGCTCGTCCTGCCGTGGAACCTGCGGGCCGAGCTGGTCGGGCAGCTGGCGTTCGTGCACGAGTGGGGCGGCCGGCTGGTCTTCCCCATCCCGGAACTGAGCATTGTCGAGGTCTCGCGATGAAGGTCGTACTGTTCTGCGGCGGTTACGGGATGCGCATGCGCAACGGAGCCGCCGACGACGTGCCCAAGCCGATGGCGATGGTCGGTCCCCGGCCCCTGATCTGGCACGTCATGCGCTACTACGCGCATTTCGGGCACAAGGAGTTCATCCTGTGCCTCGGTTACGGGGCCCACCACATCAAGGACTTCTTCCTCAACTACGAGGAGACGACGTCCAACGACTTCGTGCTGCGCGAGGGCCGCACCGAGTTGCTGTCCACCGACATCGCCGACTGGACGATCACGTTCGCGCAGACCGGCATCGAGTCCCCGATCGGGGAGCGGCTGCGCCGGGTGCGGCATCACCTGGACGGCGACGAGATGTTCCTCGCCAACTACGCCGACGTGCTCACCGACGCCCCGCTGCCGGAGATGATCGACCGGTTCGCCCGGCGCGACGCCGGTGCGTCGATGATGGTGGTGCCGCCGCAGCAGTCGTTCCACTGCGTGGACCTGGGCGAGGACGGCCTGGTGGGGGGCATCACCGCGGTGAGCGAACTGCCGCTGTGGGAGAACGGCGGCTACTTCGTGCTCCGCCAGGAGGTCTTCGACCACATACCCGAGGGCGGGGACCTGGTCGCCGACGGATGTGCCGGGCTGGCCAAGCGCGGCCGGCTGGTGGCGCACCGGCACCGCGGTTTCTGGAAGCCGACCGACACCGTGAAGGAGCGGGCCGCGCTCGACGCGGCCTACGCCCAGGGCGACCGCCCGTGGGCCGTGTGGGAACGGGACGGCGCGGGGTCGGGCGCGACCGGCGGCCGGGGCGGCACCGCGGTGGTGACCGCGTGATCCGGCTCGGGGCCGGGCGCCTGGACCGGATCGTCGCGGTGGGGGCGCACTGCGACGACATCGCCATCGGGGCCGGCGGCACGCTGCTGACGCTGTGCCTCGCGCGGCCGGGGGTCCGGATCGACGCGCTGGTGCTCTCCGGCGGCGGCAGCGACCGGGAACAGGAGGAGCGGGCCGCGCTCGCCGCCTTCTGCCCGGGCGCCGACCTGCGGCTGACCGTTCTCAAACTGCCGGACGGCCGGCTGCCCGCGCACTGGGAGGAAGCCAAGTCCGCGGTCGAGGAACTGCGCGGGAGGACCGAGCCGGACCTGGTCCTCGCCCCGCGTACCGAGGACGCCCACCAGGACCACCGCGGCCTGGCGCAGCTGCTGCCCACCGCCTTCCGCGACCACCTCGTACTCGGCTACGAGATCGTCAAGTGGGACGGCGATCTCGGCCGTCCGACGGCGTACGTGCCGCTGTCGCCGGAGATCGCCGAACAGAAGGTGCGGCTGCTGCAGGAGCACTACCCCTCGCAGCGGCACCGGCCCTGGTACGACCGGGAGGCCTTCCTCGGCCTGGCCCGGATCCGCGGCATCGAATGCCACGCGCGCTACGCCGAGGCGTTCGCCGTCACCAAACTCACTCTCGACCTGGGGGAATGAACCTTGCGCGTACTGCTGACCGGACACCAGGGCTACCTGGGCACCGTGATGGCCCCGGTCCTCACGGCCGCCGGGCACGAGGTCGTCGGTCTCGACTCCGGACTGTTCGCCGACTGCGTCCTCGGCCCGCAGCCCGCGGACCCGCCGGGGCACCGGGTGGACCTGCGTGACGTCACGGCCGACCACGTGGCCGGGGTGGACGCCGTGATCCACCTGGGCGCGCTCTCCAACGACCCGCTCGGATCGCTGGCGCCGGAGCTCACCTACGACATCAACCACCACGCCTCCGTGCGGCTGGCCCGACTGGCCCGCGACGCCGGAGTGCGGCGCTTCCTGTACGCGTCGACCTGCTCGGTGTACGGCGCCGCCGGCGGGGACGACCTGGTGACCGAGGACGCCCCGCTGCGCCCGGTGACCCCGTACGCGGAGTCCAAGGTGCGGGTGGAGGACGACCTGCACGCGCTGGCCGACGGCGACTTCACCCCGGTGTACATGCGCAACGCCACCGCCTTCGGTTTCTCGCCCCGGCTGCGCGCCGACATCGTGCTGAACAACCTGGTGGGCCACGCCTTCCTGTCCGGCGAGGTCCTCGTGCTCTCCGACGGCACCCCCTGGCGCCCGCTGGTGCACGCCGCCGACATCGCCCGGGCGTTCGCGGCCGCGCTGACCGCGCCGCGCGAGGCGGTGCACGACCGGTCGTTCAACATCGGCAGCGAGGTCAACAACGTCACGGTCGCCGAGATCGCCGAGCAGGTCGCCGAGGCGGTGTCCGGCTCGAAGGTGCGGATCACCGGGGAGACCGGTGCCGATCCGCGGTCGTACCGGGTGGACTTCTCCCGGTTCCGCGCCGCGGTCCCCGGCTTCGACTGCGAGTGGACGGTGGAGCAGGGCGCGCACGAACTCGCCGACGCCTACCGCAAACACGGGCTGACCCGGGAGGACTTCGAGCAGCGCTTCACCCGCCTCGCCGTGCTGCGCGCGGCGTCCGGGACCGGTGCCGTCGACGACGCCCTGCGGTGGCGCCGATGACATCGGCCGGCGAGGAGATGCACGCGCTGGTGGAGCGGTTGTACCCGCTGTGCCGGAGCATCACCGGCGACGGTGTGCGCGCCACCCTGGAGATCGTCGGCGAGTACCTCCCGCTGGAGGTGCACGAGGTGCCGACCGGGACCCAGGTGCTCGACTGGACGGTGCCGCAGGAGTGGAACATCCGGGACGCGTACATCGCCGACGCCGCCGGCCACCGGGTCGTCGACTTCGCCGCGTCCAGCCTGCACGTGCTCGGCTACAGCGTGCCGGTGTCGGCGACCATGCCGCTGGCCGAGCTACGCGACCACCTGCACACCCTGCCCGACCACCCGGGCTGGGTCCCGTACCGCACCAGCTACTACGAGCCGGAATGGGGGTTCTGCCTGTCCCAGGAGACCCTGGACGCGCTGCCGGACGGCGACTACGAGGTGCGCATCGACTCCACGCTGGCGGACGGCCACCTCACGTACGCCGAGCACGTCGTCCCCGGGCAGGTCGCCGACGAGGTGATCGTCTCCTGCCACGTCTGCCACCCGTCGCTGGCCAACGACAACCTGGCCGGCATCGCGGTGGCGACGTTCCTGGCCCGGGCACTGGCCGGGGAAACGCCGTACTACACCTACCGGTTCCTGTTCGCGCCCGGCACCATCGGGGCGATCACCTGGCTGGCCCGCAACGCGGAGCGGATCGAGCAGGTCAAGCACGGGCTGGTGCTGGCCTGCGCCGGCGACCGGGGCCGGCTGACGTACAAGCAGAGCAGGCGCGGCGACGCGGAGATCGACCGGGTGCTGCGGCACGTGCTGGCCGCGTCCGAACGCCCGCACCACATCACGGAGTTCACCCCGTACGGCTACGACGAGCGGCAGTTCTGCTCGCCCGGGTTCGATCTCGGCGTGGGCTCGCTCAGCCGGACCCCGTACGCCGGCTACCCCGAATACCACACCTCGGCGGACGACCCGGACTTCGTCACCCCCGAGGCGATGGCGGACACCCTCGCGGTCTGCCGCGAGGCGTTCTCCGTGCTGGACCGCAACCGGCGGTACGTCAACCTCAGCCCGTACGGCGAACCACAGCTGGGCCGGCGCGGGTTGTACGACTCGCTCGGCGGCCGCAGCGACGCCAAGCAGGCCCAGATGGCCATGCTCTGGGTGCTCAGCCTCTCCGACGGCGAGCACGCTCTGCTGGACGTCGCCGAGCGCTCCGGGCTGCCGTTCGACACCGTCGCCGCCGCGGCCGGTGCCCTGCACGGCGCGGGGCTGATCAAGGCGTGACGCCGATGACCACCGAGGGGAGGAAGACGGGCACCAGGACGCGGGCCGGGTCCGCAGGACGGGCGCTGGCCGGCCGGCTGTCCTGGGGCCTGGCCGACCAGGCGGCCTCCAGCATGAGCAACTTCGTGGTGGGCCTGTACGTGGCCCGCTCGCTGGGGCTGTCCGCGTTCGGCGTGTTCAGCCTCGCCTGGGTGACGTACGGCGTGGTGCTCAACGTGTCCCGCGGGCTGGCCACCGATCCGCTCGTGGTGCGCTTCAGCGGCGTGCCCGAGGCGTCCTGGCGCGGGGCGGTGGCGCGGTCGACGGGCACCGCGCTCGGCGTGGGCACGGCCGTCGGGGGGGCCTGCCTGGTGGCCGGGCTCGGTCTCGGCGGCCAGGTGGGCACGGCGTTCGTCTGCCTCGGCGTCACGCTGCCCGGGCTGCTGCTCCAGGACGCCTGGCGGTTCTCGTTCTTCGCCGCCGGTGCCGGACGGAAGGCGTTCGTCAACGACGTGGTGTGGAGCGTCGCGCTCGTCCCGGCCATGATCCTGGCTGCCGGCGTCGGCAGCGTGGCCGCCTTCGTGCTCGCCTGGGGCGCCTCCGCCGCGGTGGCGGCCGGTTACGGGTGCGTCCAGTCCGGCATCGGGCCCCGGCCGGCCGGGGCCCGCGCCTGGCTGCGCGAGCAGCGCGACCTCGGCTACCGCTACCTGGTCGAGAACGTCAGCCTCGGCGGCGCGAGCCAGCTGCGGGCGTACGGCCTCGGCGCGATCGCCGGCGTCGGCGCGGTGGGCGCGGTCCGGGGCGCCGAGCTCCTGCTCGGCCCGTTCCTCGCCGTGCTGATGGGCCTCTCGCTGGTCACCGTCCCGGAGGCGGCACGGGTGCTGCGGCGGGCCCCGCACCGCCTCGGCGCGTTCTGCCTCCTGCTGGGCGGCGGACAGGCCGTCGGCGCGCTGCTCTGGGGCGGGGCGCTGCTGCTCGTACCGGACCGGGCCGGCGCGTTCGTGCTCGGCGGCGTCTGGCACTCCGCCTCCCAGCTCGTCGTGCCGGTCACCCTCGGCGTCGCGGGCGCCGGCCTCGGCACCGGCGCGGCGGCCGGGCTGCGCG
>NZ_WTFF01000189.1 GCF_019400985.1 Streptomyces bambusae | reverse complement strand
GCGCACACCAGCGCGTGCGGGCCGTCCGCCCCGGCGCCCAGCGCCTCGCGGAGCGCCGCGACCGCCATGTCGCGCTGCCAGCCCCGGTCGGCGGTCAGGACCGCGTGGAACTCGCGCGAGAGGTCGGCGCCCGCCTTCGCCTCCTCGGCCAGCAGGACCCCGATCCGGGCGGCGACCTCCATGGCCGCCTCCAGCTGGCCGGCGTCGGGGCCGGGCGGGGCGCCCGGGCCGGGCTCGGCATCGAGCAGCCAGACGTACCCCTGGACGATCCCCCCGTAGCGCACCGGCAGGCAGATCCGCCCCCGGAAGACCCCGGCCTCGGGCGTCGCCGGGATGCGCACCGGGCCGGTGGCGCGGGTGATCCCGAAGTCCTCGAACCAGGCCCGGACGGCCGGGGTGGACTGCCGGGTCAGGATCGAGCGGGTGCGCACGGGGTCCATCGCGAGATCGTCGTCGCTGTCGTGCGCGCCGAAGGCGATGAGGCGGAAGTCCCGGTTCTCCAGGGTCGCGGGCGCGCCCAGCAGCGCCGAGATCTCGTCCACCAGGTCCTGGTAATCGCCCTTCACCCGGTCATTCTCCCACCCGGCGGCCGCGTCCTCAGACATCTGTATGAGATCCGGGACACGGATGCGTGACAGCTGTCGATGGCAGACGATCGTGGAGATCCTTAGGTTTCACGGTGGTTCTACTTGCGTTCCTTTTACGGCCACACCCTTCACTGGCGATGTGTCCGGCCTTCACTTCTGCCACCCGTTGGAGGTGCCCCGTGCTGGGTCCCGCGATCCTCGCCGCCTCGCGCAGCGACAAGATGCGCCGAATCGTCTCTGCCGCCCCGGTGACCAAGCCCGTGGTCAACCGCTTCATCCCGGGTGAGACGGTCGACCAGGTCATCCCGATCGTCTCGGACCTCACGGCCAAGGGCCTGGAGGTCACCCTCGACGTGGTGGGTGAGGACATCACCACCGTGGAGCAGTCCTACGCCGCCCGGGACGCCTACCTGGAGCTGATCGACCGCCTGAAGGACCTGGAGCTGGGCGAGCGGGCCGAGATGTCGGTCAAGCTGTCGATGTTCGGCCAGGCGCTGGAGGGCGGCCACGAGCTCGCCCTCGCCAACGTCCGCCCCGTCGTCGAGGCCGCCGCCGCCATCGGCACCACCGTCACCCTGGACGCCGAGGACCACACCACCCTCGACTCGATGTTCGCCATCCACGAGGAGCTGCGGAAGGACTTCCCGCAGACCGGCTGCGTGATCCAGGCCTACCTCTTCCGCACCGAGGCCGACGCCCGCCGCCTGGCCGCCGCCGGCAGCCGCGTCCGCATCGTCAAGGGCGCCTACAAGGAGCCGGCCGAGGTCGCGTACCAGGACAAGGGCGAGATCGACAAGGCGTACGTCCGCATCCTCAAGATCCTGATGGAGGGCGAGGGCTACCCGATGATCGGGTCGCACGACCCGCGCCTGATCGCCATCACGCAGGAGCTCGCCCGCAAGGCGGGGCGCAAACTGGACGAGTACGAATTCCAGATGCTCTACGGCATCCGCAGCGAGGAGCACCTCCGGCTCGCCGCCGAGGGCCACCGGATGCGGGTCTACACCGCGTACGGGACCGACTGGTACGGCTACTTCATGCGCCGCCTCGCGGAGAAGCCGGCCAACCTGCTCTTCTTCGTCCGCTCGATGATCACCAAGAACTAGGTCAAGGAGTTACAAGACTCATGGACGCTGTGACCCAGGTCCCCGCTCCGGTCAACGAGCCGGTCCACTCGTACGCCCCCGGCAGCGCCGAGCGCGCCCGCCTGGAGGCCCAGCTGAAGCTGCTGGCCGAGAACCCGATCGAACTGCCGATGACGATCAACGGCGAGAAGCGGATGGGCGCCGGCGAGCGCTTCGACGTGGTGCAGCCGCACGACCACCGGTCGGTCATCGGCACCTACGCCAACGCCACCCAGGACGACGCGCGCGACGCGATCGAGGCCGCCCTCGCCGCCGCCCCGGCCTGGCGCGCCATGGCCTTCGACGACCGCGCCGCGATCATCCTGCGCGCCGCCGAGCTGCTGGCCGGCCCGTGGCGCGAGAAGCTCGCCGCCTCCACCATGCTGGGCCAGTCCAAGACCGCCCAGCAGGCCGAGATCGACACCCCGTGCGAGCTCGTCGACTTCTGGCGCTTCAACGTGCACTTCGCCCGGCAGATCCTCGCCGAGCAGCCGGTCGCGAACTCCGCCGGCGTGTGGAACCGCAGCGACCACCGCCCGCTGGAGGGCTTCGTCTACGCGATCACGCCGTTCAACTTCACGGCCATCGCCGGTAACCTGCCCACCGCCCCCGCCCTGATGGGCAACGTGGTGGTCTGGAAACCGTCCCCGACCCAGACCCACTCCGCGGTCCTCCTCATGGAGCTGCTGGAGGAGGCCGGCCTGCCCAAGGGCGTCATCAACCTCGTCACCGGTGACGGCATCGCCGTCTCCGAGGTCGCCCTGGAGCACCCCGAGCTCGCCGGCATCCACTTCACCGGCTCGACCAAGACCTTCCAGTACCTGTGGAAGACGGTCGGCAACAACATCGAGAAGTACAAGTCCTACCCGCGCCTGGTCGGCGAGACCGGCGGCAAGGACTTCGTCGTCGCCCACCCGAGCGCCGACCGCGCGATCCTGAAGACCGCGCTGACCCGCGGCTCCTTCGAGTTCCAGGGCCAGAAGTGCTCGGCGTCCTCGCGCGCCTACATCCCGGCCTCCATCTGGAACGACGGCTTCAAGGAGCAGTTCGCGGCCGAGGTCGACGGCCTGACCATGGGCTCGGTCACCGACCTGTCGAACTTCATCGGCGCCGTCATCGACGAGCGCGCCTTCGCCAAGAACAAGGCCGCGATCGACCGCGCCAAGGCGGACCCGACCTGCACGATCGTCGCCGGCGGCACGTACGACGACTCCGAGGGCTACTTCGTGCGCCCCACCGTCATCGAGTGCTCCGACCCGGAGAACGAGGTCTTCACGACCGAGTACTTCGGCCCGATCCTCGCGGTCCACGTCTACGACGACGCCGAGTACGACGCGATGCTGGAGCAGATGGAGTCCGTCTCGGCGTACGCCCTGACCGGCTCCGTCATCGCCGGTGACCGCTACGCGGCCGCGCACACGATGGACAAGCTCCGCTTCGCCGCGGGCAACTTCTACATCAACGACAAGTCGACCGGCGCCGTCGTCGGCCAGCAGCCCTTCGGCGGCGGCCGCGCCTCGGGCACGAACGACAAGGCCGGTGCCGCGTCGAACCTGCTGCGCTGGACCTCGACCCGCTCCATCAAGGAGACCCTGGTCCCGCCGACCGAGTACGGCTACCCGCACATGGGCTGACCACCCCCGCCGAACCCCGCCCCCGCTCCGGTACCCCCAAGTCCGGAGCGGGGGCGGTTCCAATTCCCGGCGGTCTCCATTTCCCGGGGCGGCGCGGACCGGGGCGGGTCGGGGCGGGTCCGCGCGGACCGGGTCGGGTCCGGTCGGGGCGGGGCCGCGGGCGGGTCAGACCTCGACCATGACCTGGTCCAGGGACTTGCGGACCAGGTCGGGGACCTCGCAGTCGTCGGCCGGGTAGCCCACCGGGACGACCGCGAAGGCCTTCTCGTTCTCCGGGCGGTTCAGGACGTGGGAGAGGAAGCGCATCGGGCTCGGGGTGTGGACCAGGGCCGCGAGGCCGCTCAGGTGCAGGGCCGACAGCAGCATGCCGACCGCGATCCCGACCGACTCGTCCACGTAGTAGTGCTTGCGCTTGCTGCCGTCCGGGCCCAGCCAGTACCGCTGCTGGAAGACCACGATCAGCGCCGGGGCGTCCGTGAGGTGGGTCTTGACGGAGTCCGTGCCGAGCGGGCGCAGCGCGGCGAGCCACTCGTCGCCGAGCCGGCCGTCGTAGGAGATCTGCTCCTCCTGCTCGGCCGCCGCCCGGATCTGCCGGCGCACCGCCGGGTCCTTGACCAGGACGAAGGTCCACGGCTGCTGGTGCGCGCCGGACGGCGCGGTCGCGGCGCACGCGATGGCGTCGCGCACCACCTGGTCGGGGACGGGGTCCGGGGAGAACTGCCGCACGGTGCGCCGCTCGTCCATCCGGGCCCGCAACTCGGCGGCCCGGGCGAGCGATTCGCTGCTCGGCATGCGGTCGGGGCGGTACGCGACGGGGCGGTAGGGCTCGCCGTGCGTGGGGGTCCACTGCTGGGTGCTGGGCGACATGGGCCGAGTGTGCCGAGGCGGAGCCCTTTCCGGCCAGATGCGCGTCGGCCGAACCGTGGCGGAGGGAGACTGGTTGCATGACCGATACACGGACACGACTGGTGCACACGGCGCAGCTGACCGACGACGAGCTGAAGGAGATCCGCGCCCTCCTCGACGAGGCCTTCGACGGCGACTTCGGCGACGAGGACTTCGAGCACGGAATCGGCGGGATGCACGCCCTCGTGTCCGAGGCGGGCCGGCTCGTCGCCCACGGCAGCGTCGTGCAGCGCCGTGTCGTGCACGGCGGCCGGGCCCTGCGCACCGGCTACGTCGAGGCCGTCGCCGTCCGCGCCGGCCACCGCCGGCAGGGCCACGGGGGACGGGTCATGGCGGCCCTGGAGGAGGTGATCGGGCGGGCGTACGTCCTCGGGGCGCTGTCCGCCTCCGACGAGGGCGCCGCCCTGTACACGGGCCGGGGCTGGCGCGTGTGGGGCGGCCGGATCGGCGCGCTGTCCCCCCAGGGCCCGGTCCGGCTGGCGGAGGAGGAGGGCTCCACGTACGTGTGGACGCCGCCCGGCCGGGCCCTGCCGGACCCGGCCGGTCAGCTCTTCTTCGACTGGCGCGACGGCGACGTGCTGTAGGTGAGGGGCTCCGGTCGGCGTCAGGAGCCCGAGACGCTCGGGGCGCCCGTCTCGATGTGGCCGGTGTAGCGGCGCGACCAGGTGCCGTCGATGTCGGCCAGGATCGTGAAGTCGTACCAGCCCTTGGTGTACGCGACCGCGTTGAAGAAGTCCTCGCGGGAGGAGTTCGCCGGGACCGTGTAGGTCCATGGGCCGTCCGTGCGGTAGGCGTTGGAGCGGATGGTGAAGGTCACCGGGCCGGACGAGGTGTTGGTCATCTTGAACCAGACGGCCGTCTTCCCGGTGCCCGACTCCACGCCGTAGCGGGCCGCCACCTCGATCGCCCGGCCCGCCTTGGACGCGTCGCCGATGAAGCGCCGCAGGAAGCGGTTCGGCCCGTACATCGAGATGTCGTACTTGCCGGAGCCGTGCCCCAGGCCGATGCTGAACCAGTCCGAGGCGCTGCCGCCCGGGTCGACCGTGTACTGCCAGGCGGCGGTGTCCCGGTACTGGTGCGGGTGGATCGAGAAGTGGGCCGGCCGGGTGGCCTGCGCGCCCTGGTTGGTCATCGAGAACCAGGCCAGGATCTTGCCCGCCTCGCCGAACTCCAGCCGGTCCAGGTTGCCGCCCACCTGATAGGGCAGGGCCCGGGCCGGGCGGGTGCCCGGTTCCTGGGCCGGCAGGGCGTTGTCCTGCGGGACCGGGTTGGGCAGCGGCGCGCACGTGCCCTGGCCGATGACCTTGGCGGTGGAGGGCAGGTTCGCCGGGACGCCGTAGACGGGGCGGGCGAAGTCGAAGACGCCGGTGAGGTCGCCGACGACCCTGCGGCGCCAGGCGCTGATGTTCGGGCACAGGGCCGGGGTGCCCAGGGCGGTGGACCACGTCTCCATGAAGCGCAGCACGGAGGTGTGGTCGAAGACCTCCGAGCTCACCCAGCCGCCGCGGGTCCACGGCGACATCACCAGCATCGGCACCCGGAAGCCGAGGCCGACCGGCAGGCCGTCGAGGTACTCGCCCGGGGTGCCGGGCGGGGCTGTGGGCGGCGGCACGTGGTCGAAGAAGCCGTCGTTCTCGTCGTAGTTGAGGAAGAGCACGGTGGAGTCGAAGACCTCGGGGTCGGCGGCGAGCGCCCGGTACACCAGGTCCACGAAGTGGGCGCCGTCGCCGGGCGGGGCGTAGGGGTGCTCGGAGAACGCCTCGTTCGCCACCACCCACGAGACCTGCGGCAGGGTGCCCGCGACCACGTCGGCGCGGATCGCGGCGGCGATGTCGTCGGGGGTGGAGCCGGTGACCTTCGGGACCGAGCCCATGCCGCGGTCCCACAGCGGGTTCCCGGGCGCGGCGTCGGTGAACTTCTTGAAGTACGCCAGACCGTTGTCGCCGTAGTTGTCCTGGGCGTTCTGGTAGACCTTCCAGCTCATCCCGGCCCGCTGGAGCGCCTCCGCGTACGTCTCCCAGGTCAGCCCCGACTCCTCGCCGCCGTCCTTGCTGGAGCCGTCGATCGTGCCGCTCCACAGGAAGGTGCGGTTCGGGCCGGTGGCGCTGAGGGCGGAGCAGAAGTACGCGTCGCAGACCGTGTAGTGGTCGGCCAGTGCGTAGTGGAACGGGATGTCGCCGCGGTCCAGGAAGCCGAGGGTGCGGTTGTTGCCGACACCCATGACCCAGTTGTCCATCCGGCCCTTGTTCCAGGCGGCGTGCTGCGAGGTCCAGCTGTGCGGCAGGTCGCCGTTGCACTGGGCGAGGGTCTCGCCGTCCGCGCCGCCCGCCGGCGGGGTGGCGGACAGCTTCCACGGGTAGCGCCGGCCGACCCAGTCGGGCTGGTTGAACGTGCCCCAGCCGCCCGGGATGTTGCCGGCCGCGCGGTCGCCGAAGCCGCGCACCCCCTTCAGTCTGCCGAAGTAGTGGTCGAAGCTGCGGTTCTCCTGCATGAGGATCACCACGTGCTTGACGTCGCGGATCGTACCGGTGGCGGTGGCCGCCGCTGTCGACGCGGCCGCCGGGGCGGCGGGCAGGGCTGCTCCCGCCACGAGCCCGGCCCCCAGTCCCGCGCCGATCCCCACGAATCCCCTGCGGCTGATGGGAGTCATGACCCGCCCTTCGTCACGCGTGCCCCAGCGGCACGTCGAGGCAAGGGTGGGGGAGGGGGCCGTAAAGGTCTAGATCCGTGCAGTAATCCTTGGGTTAACTTCCGGTGGCCGCTTCGGACGGCTCCGCGGCACCCACCCGGACCAGCGTCTTCCCGGTGTTCCCGCCGTGCAGCATGTCGATGAAGGCCGCCACGGTCCGGTCGAATCCCTGGGAGATCGTGGCGTCGGAGCGCACCGCGCCGGTCCGCAGGTGCGGGACGAGGAACTCCTCCAGCTCGTCCTGGAGATTGGTGTGGTGGCGGACCAATACCCCTTCCATGCGCAGCGACTTGTGGACGACCTCGAACAGGTTGCGGGGCGCGGCCGGCGAACGGTCGCCGTTGTACATGGAGATCGCCCCCACCCAGGCGATCCGCCCGAACTCGCGCAGGTGCTCGATCGCGCCCTCCAGGTGCTCCCCGCCCACGTTGTCCACGTACACGTCGATCCCGTCCGGGGCGGCGGCCGCGAGCTGCTCGGCGACCGGCCCGTCGTGGTAGTCGAAGGCGGCGTCGAAGCCCAGCTCCCGTGTCAGGTGGTCCACCTTGGCCGCCGAGCCGGCGCTGCCGACGATCCGGCGCGCGCCCAGCAGCCGCGCGATGTGCGCGGTGGCCGTCCCCACCCCGCCCGCGGCCGCGGACACGAACAGGTCCTCGCCGGCCCGCAGCTTCGCGGTCCGGGTGAGCGCCGCGTACGCGGTCAGGCCGGTGCCGCCCAGGATGCCGAGGTATGCGTCCAGCGGGACGCCCGCCCAGCCGCGCAGCTTGCGGGCGCCGCCCACGCCGGCGGTGACGACCGCGTGGGTGCGCCAGCCCTCGCGGTGGAAGACCAGGTCGCCCTCGGCGAGCTGCGGGTCGCGCGAGGCGACGACCCGGCCCACCGAGCGGCCCTCCAGCGGGGCGTTCAGCTCGAAGCCGTCCGGGCCGCCGTCCATCATTCCGCGGTGGTACGGGTCCACGGACAGGTAGAGGTTCTCGACCACGGCGGTGCCGGGCGCGGGGGAGGGGACGGGGAGCTCGACGTAGCGGAAGTCGCCGGGCTCGGGGAAGCCGGCCGGGCGGGCGATCTGGTGGACGGCGTATGCGGTCTCGGTCATGACGCAGACGCTAGGAAGGAATCCCCGGGCCGGGCAGGGGGTTGGGCTCATGGAAGCCGCACATCCATGAAAACTGCTCATAGAACGAGGTGGGAGCCCCGTGGCCGAGCTCGCCCCGCAGGAACTCCGGGTCCTGGTCGCCGTCGCCGACTCCGGCGGATTTTCCGCCGCCGCAGCCGCGCTGGGCCTGACCCAGTCCGCCGTCTCGCACTCGGTGCGCGGCATCGAGGGCAAGGTCGGCACGGTGCTCTTCGAGCGCGGCCGCGCCGGGGCACGGCCGACGCCGGCCGGCGAGCGGGCCGTCGCCCACGCCCGCCGCATCCTGCGGATGTACGAGGTCCTGGCCGCCGAGGCCCGCGGCGCCGCCCGCGGGACGGTGGCGGGCCCGCTGCGGATCGCCGCCTTCCGCAGCGCCGCCCTGCACCTGCTGCCCCCGGCCCTGGAGCGGCTCACCGTCCGCCATCCGGACATCACGCCCGAGGTACGGGTGGTGCGCGAGCTGGGCGCCGGCACCGCCGGCGAGGTCGCCGCGGGCCGGGCCGACCTCGGCATCGCCACGCTCGGCGGCTCCGCCGAGGTGCCGGCGGGGCTGCTGTCGGGCGTCGTCGTCGAGGAGCCGTACGCCCTGGTGCACCCGGCCGGCCACCCCGACCCGCGCTCGCTGCCGCTGGTGGACTGGGACGAGAACTGCGGCTCCTACACCCGCGACTGGTGGCGCGGCCAGGACTGGATCCCGCGGGCCACGGTCAAGGCCGAGGACGACGGGATGGTGCTGGCCATGGTGGAGCGGGGCCTGGGCATGGCGATCATGCCGGCGCTGTCCCTGAACGGAGCAACGGACGCGGTGCAGATCGAGGACCTGGGGCCGGGGCGCCCGACCCGGTCGGTGGGCTACGTGACCACCCGCGAGCAGGCCGGCTCGCGGGCCGTCCAGGCCCTGATCAGAGAGCTGCGGGCGCAGCGGGAGCCGGTGGCGGGCCGGCTCGGCGAGGGGGCCGCCGGATGACCGTCGGGATGACCGTCCGGGTGATCGCCGTCTCAGATAGTAGGAAGTCCGAGTAATTGCGCAGACATACAGCGTGCGCTGCCCTAGCGTTGTAGGAGCCGAACGTCTCGCCGATCCGGCGAATGGCGGCCGTGAGCGCGCGCACCCGCGCAGGCAACCCCTGCGGCGCCCCGCTCCCCGCCCCTTCCGGCGCCTTGAAGGAACCCCTCATCCGTGGCCCCGCCACGCCGTGATCTCAAGGAGTCGATCACCATGCACACCACCACGCCCGCCCGCCGCGTCCGCCACTCCTCCTCCGCCGACGCCGACCGCAAGAACGCCGCCGCCGCACTCCAGCGGGCCCTGGACCGCCGCGACAACGGCGGCGCGACCGGCCACTGACGGCCGGCAGGCCCCGTCGCCCCGACAGCCGACACGTCAGATCCCGGTCGCCCGACACGCCAGACCCGTCGCCCCGACACGTCACGTCCGGATAATGGACAAGAAGTGTCAGGGGCTGGGACAGAGAGTACGGTGCCGACATGGCGCACAGCATCAATCTCGCAGTGATCCCCGGTGACGGCATCGGCCAGGAAGTGGTGGCTCAGGGCCTCAAGGTCCTCACCGCGGTCCTGCCGCAGGACGTGAAGCTGGAGACCAAGGAATACGACCTCGGCGCCCGCCGCTGGCACCGGACCGGGGAGACCCTCCCCGACGCGGAGCTGGAGGCCCTCCGGCACCACGACGCGATCCTGCTGGGCGCCATCGGCGACCCGTCGGTGCCGTCGGGCGTGCTGGAGCGGGGCCTGCTGCTCAAGCTGCGCTTCGCCTTCGACCACTTCATCAACCTGCGGCCCTCGAAGCTGTTCCCCAACACCGCCACCCCGCTGGCCGGCCGCCCGGACATCGACTTCGTCGTCGTCCGCGAGGGCACCGAGGGCCCGTACACCGGCAACGGCGGCTCGCTGCGCACCGGCACCCCCGCCGAGGTGGCCACCGAGGTCAGCGTCAACACGGCCTACGGCGTGGAGCGCGTGGTCCGCGACGCCTACGAGCGGGCCAACTCCCGTCCCCGCAAGAAGCTGACGCTGGTCCACAAGAACAACGTCCTCGTCTACGCGGGGCACATGTGGAAGAACATCTTCGACAAGGTCGGCCAGGAGTACCCCGAGGTCACCACCGACTACCTGCACGTCGACGCGGCGACCATCTTCTTCGTCACCCAGCCCGAGCGCTTCGACGTCATCGTCACGGACAACCTCTTCGGTGACATCCTCACCGACCTGGCCGCGGCCGTGACCGGCGGCATCGGCCTCGCCGCCTCCGGGAACATCAACCCGACCGGCGCCTTCCCGTCCATGTTCGAGCCCGTCCACGGCTCCGCCCCGGACATCGCCGGCACCGGCAAGGCCGACCCGACCGCGACGATCCTCTCGGTCGCCCTCCTGCTGCGCCACCTGGGCCACGAGGCCGAGGCCGCCCGCATCGAGGACGCGGTCACCGCCGACCTGGCCGAGCGCGACGGCACCTTCCGCACGACCGACCAGATCGGCGACGCCCTCGCCGCACGCGTAGCCGGCTGACCCGGCAGCTCCACCCGCAGGAAGCCGCCGGGCCCCTCCGACACCCGGCGGCTTTTCCTGTGCGGCCCCGGGTGCCACCATCTCCCCTGGGCCGCTACTCCCCGTTTCTCCGGACCGACCCCGCGCGCGATAATCGAACGCGAGGCCGCGGAATACGGGGAAGCTCGGACGTCCTAGTACGCCGTGAGCGCGGTCCGCCCTACCCAACCGGTGAAGGACAAGCACTCATGACGACGCCCACGATCGAGCTCAAGCCCTCCTCGAACCCGCTGTCCGCCGCGGAGCGCGAGGCGATCCTGGCCAGCCCCGGATTCGGCCGCCACTTCACCGACCACATGGTGACGATCAAGTGGACCGAGGGGCGCGGCTGGCACGACGCGGAGCTGGTCCCCTACGCCCCGCTGTCCATCGACCCGGCGAACATGACGCTGCACTACGCGCAGACGATCTTCGAGGGGCTCAAGGCGTACAAGCAGCCCGACGGCACCGTCGCCACCTTCCGCCCGCAGGCCAACGCCGAGCGCTTCCAGGCCTCCGCCCGCCGGATGGCCATGCCGGAGCTGCCCACCGAGCTGTTCATCGCCGCCTGCGACGCCCTCATCCAGCAGGACCGCGCCTGGGTCCCGGACTCCGGCGAGGCCTCGCTCTACCTGCGCCCGTTCATGTTCGCCAGCGAGGTCGGCCTGGGCGTGCGCCCGGCCAACGAGTTCCTGTTCATGGTCATCGCCTCGCCGGCGGGCGCGTACTTCCCCGGTGGCGTCAAGCCCGTCTCCGTCTGGCTCTCCGAGGAGTACGTCCGCGCGGTCAAGGGCGGCACGGGTGCGGCCAAGACCGGCGGCAACTACGCGGCCTCGCTCGTCGCCCAGGCCCAGGCCGCCGAGCACGGCTGCGACCAGGTGGTGTGGCTGGACGCCGTCGAGCACCGCTGGATCGAGGAGATGGGCGGCATGAACCTGTACTTCGTGTACGGCGACCGCATCGTCACCCCCGAGCTCACCGGCTCGCTGCTGCCCGGCATCACCCGCGACTCGCTCCTCACCATCGCCCGCGACCTCGGCTACACCGCCGAGGAGGGACGTATCTCCACCGAGGACTGGAAGCGCGACAACGAGAACGGCACCCTCACCGAGGTCTTCGCCTGCGGCACCGCCGCCGTCATCACCCCGGTCGGCTCGGTGAAGTCCGAGCGTGCGAACTGGACCCAGGGCGACGGGCAGCCGGGCGAGGTCACCATGCGGCTCCGCAAGGCCCTGCTGGACCTCCAGACCGGCCGCAGCGCCGACACCCACGGCTGGATGCACCCCCTCGGCTGAGGCACCCGCCGTCCGCCCGCGGACATGACGAAGGCCCGCATCCCGGAAGCGTCGAGCGTCCGGGGTGCGGGCCTTCGCGTGTTCTTGCTCGTGCTGTCAGTCCATGGCCACCGCGACCTCGCGGACCGGCGCGGTCCGGAAGGTCAGCGCCGTGTGGACCAGGCCGCCGGCCAGCCCCGACAGGACGAAGCTGCAGTCCACCCCGCCGGTCAGGGCCAGCAGCGGCCCCTCGTACAGCGGTGTCGACACGGCGGCCAGGCCGACCGCCGCGCCGATCGCCCAGGAGGCGGTGGCGCGCAGGTTCCACCCGGCGCTGTACCAGTAGACGCCGCCACGGGCCCGGCGGTTGAACACCTGGAGCGCGTCCGCGTCGTACTCCCCGCGGCAGCGCAGGTGGCCGATCAGGGTGATGACCGCCCAGGGGGTGCCCACGGCCGTCAGCAGCAGGACGAAGGAGGTCATCGCGGACTGCGCGTCCCACGCGAAGGAGCCGAGGAAGACGAAGCCGGTGGCGGCGGCCGCGGCCACCAGGGTGGCCGTGGTGCGGGTGGCCCTCGGGACGATCGCGTCGAGGTCCAGGCCCATGGAGTACAGCATCAGGCCGGCGTTGCCCACCGAGCCGGCCGCGGCGGCCGCCAGCAGCGGGACCAGGTACCAGAAGGGCGAGGCCGCCACCAGCGGCCCGGCGTAGTCCGCGCCCGCCCGGGCGGCCAGCGCCGTCCAGGTGCCGAACAGCTGCGGCACCAGCAGGCCGGCCAGCAGGCCCAGGCAGGTGGCCCGCAGGACCGTGCGGGAGCTGTGCCGGGCGGGGGAGATGTAGCGGGTGTAGTCGCCGAGCAGGGTGATGAAGGCGACGGGGCCGCTGAGCCCCGCGGCGACGGCGGCCAGCAGCCAGGTGGGCCAGAACGAGCCGAGCAGGTACGCGGTGTCCGGCGGGGCGGCGGTGGTGAAGTCGCCGGCGTAGGCGAACACGCCGACGAGCAGCAGGGCGACCATGCCGACGGACAGGACCTTGCTCATGCGCAGCAGCAGCCGGTAGCCGAAGACGGCCCCGACGACGGTGCACACGGCCAGCACCCCGTACATCACGGCCCGCGACACGCCGGTGTCGGGCAGCCCGGTGAGCCGCGCGAGCACCCCGACCATGACGTCCCCGCCGATCCAGAGCGTGAGCGCGGTGTAGCCGAGCGAGAGCAGCAGGCCGACCACGGAGCCGACGAGCCGGCCGCGTACGCCGAACACCGCGCCGCTGGAGGTGGACAGGTTGGTCGCCGTACGCAGCGACACCAGGGCCAGCGGCGCGGTGAACGCGATGCCGACGAGGGTTCCGGCCACGATGGCGGTGACCGACGGCCACCAGCCCAGCCCGAAGGACGGGGGCAGCCAGCCGAAGACGATCACACCGAGGCAGAGGTTCGAGCCGAGCAGGATCGAGACGAGGTCGCGAGGACCGCTGGTGCGCTCCTCGTCGGGGATGGTGTCGACTCCGCGCTGTTCTATGGGCATGGGGGACTCCCGGGTCCGGGGGCGAGGCATGGCGGGGGTGACGGGGGGTAGCGAGCCTGGGGGAGCTCTCTTTGAGCGACACTCAATGTGACCCACTCCGTGCTCCCGGGTCAATGGTTCCTTGACGGGAGATGAAGGTTTAGAGTGATGCTCTAAAGCTTGGACCTTGGAGGTGGATGTCGTGCGGCTGACCCCTACGGAGCGCGACCGGCTGCTGCTCTTCGGAGCGGCGGAACTGGCCCGGGCCCGCCGTGCCCGCGGCCTCAGGCTCAACGTCCCGGAGGCCACCGCGCTGATCGCGGACACCGTCTGCGAGGCGGCCCGCGACGGCAAGCGCCTGGCCGAGGCCATCGAGGCCGCCCGCAGCGTGCTCGGCCCGGACGACGTCCTGCCCGGTGTGGCCGACGTGGTCACCGAGGTGCACGTCGAGGCCGTCTTCGACGACGGCTCCCGGCTGGCCGTGGTCTCCGCGCCCATCCGCGGCACGACGGGCCTGGGAGAGGACGCCCCCGGCGCGGTCGTGCCGGGACCGGCGTCCCCGGACCCGGAGCCCGCGCTGCGGCTGACCGTGCGCAACACCGCGGCCGTACCGGTCAGCGTGACCTCGCACTTCCACTTCTTCGAGGCCAACCCGCGGCTGGACTTCGACCGCCCCGCCGCCTACGGCATGCGGCTGTGCGTGCCCGCCGGCTCCTCCGTGCGCTTCGACCCGGGCGCCGAGGCCGAGATCGGCCTGGTGCCGATCGGCGGCGACCGCATCGCCATCGGCTTCGCGGGCCTGGTCGACGGCCCGCTGGACGCGCCCGGCGCCAAGGACGAGGCCCTGCGCCGCGCCGCCGCCTGCGGCTACCTCGGCGCGGGCGCCACGGACGGCGCGGGCGCGACGCACGGC
>NZ_WTFF01000188.1 GCF_019400985.1 Streptomyces bambusae | reverse complement strand
GCCGGATCCTTCCCGCGGGGCGGGGCGGGGGCGTCCTTGACGGAAGCGGCCGCGGGGGCGGGGGCGACCGCGGCCGGCGCGGCCACCGGCTCGCCTGCGGCGGCGGTGACCGGCTCACTTGCGGCCGCAGTCGCAGTCGCAGTCGCAGTCGCAGTCGCAGCGAACAGTACGGCGGTGAGACCGAGGGCTGTGCGTACACGCATGGGAGGCCTTCGTAGCTTCGCCGGACGATGGACGGGGCGCGACGGACGATGGTCTGACGAGGTGACCATCACCCCGCCCCTGCCCGCCGCACCTTCCCACGCGCGCGCACCCGCCTTCCGGCCGCCGCGCGCACAGGCCCCTGGATTACGCCCGTCCGGCGGAGACACGACCCGTCGTACGGCCCCGCGTACGACGACGGGACACCGCCCGCCCGCCCGAGGAACGACGCAACCGGCAGCCGAACCCGCCCGGACGAGCACAAGGCCGACGGCAGCCGACACAGGGCCGAAGCGGCCGAACGGGCCGGGGCCGGGCGGGCCGGGCAGGCCGGGCGGTCCAGGGGTCCAGGCAGGCCAGGCAGGCCAGGCAGGTCAGGGCCGAACAAGCTGGCCGCGGCCGAACGAGCCGAGCAGGCCTGACGGGCCGAGGCGGAACAGGCCGAGGCCGACCGGGCCGAGTCCGAACAAGCCCGGGCCGAACAAGCCAAGCAGGCCAAGCAGGGCACGACCCGAACAGGCTGGCCGGGGCTGAACAGCCTGCGGCCGAACAAGCAGGCCGGGACGCACGTGCCGGGGCCGGACAGGCCTCAGCCGAACGAGCCGAGCCCGCCGAGATCGGACACCCTGAGGCCGAGGCCGAACAAGGCAAGCAGGCCAAGATCCGAACGAGCTGCCGGAGCCGAGCAGCCTGGGGTCGAACAAGCAGGCCGGGGGACGCACGGCCCAGGGCCGAACGAGTCAGGCACGCCAAGGCCGAACGAGCAGGCCGGACAAGCTGAGGCTGAGCAGGCCAAGCTGGCCAACCCGGCCGAAGCCGAAGACCTGGACGCGCTGCGCGCTGCGCCCCGTACCCTCGCGCCGCCGGCAAGCAATCGCTCAGCGGGCGCGGCCGAAGACCGGGCCCAGGACGAGTTCCGCCGCGCCCTCCGCCACGCCGCCCGGGGCCAGGGCGACCGTGGCGGTGGTCGGGCCCAGCGCGCGGGCCGCCAGCACCGCGCCGACCCCGGTGACGAACGCCGCCGGGGCGGCCGCCACCACGCGCCCGCCCAGCAGCACCCGGTCCACGTCCAGCAGCGCGACCAGGTTCGCCGCCGCCTCGCCCAGTACGCGCGCCGCCTCCGCCGTGTCCCCGCGCGCCACCGCGTCCAGGCACAGCACCTCCACGCAGCCGCGCGCCCCGCACCGGCACGTCGGCCCGTCCAGCAGCAGCACCTGGTGTCCGAACTCCCCCGCGCCCGACCGGCCGCCCCGGTACACCTCGCCGCCCAGGCAGAGCCCGGCTCCGACCCCGGTACCGACGTGCACGTACACCGAGTCCCCGGCACCCATTACGGCGGCCTCGGCCGCCCCCGCGTTGGTGTCCTTGTCCAGCAGGACCGGCACACCCAGCCGCCCCTCCAGCACCTCCCGCAGCGCGAACCCCGCCCACGCCGGATACCCGGTGACCCGGCCCAGCACTCCGGCCCGGCGGTCCAGCGGGCCGGGCGCCGCGACCCCCACCCCCAGCACGGCCGTACCGTCCAGCACCGCCGCCCCGTCCGGCACCACTGTCCCCTCAGACACAGGCGCCCCCTCCGGCACAGGCGCCCCCTCTGGCACAGGCGCCCCCTCCGGCACAGCCATCCCCACCGGCGCCGCCGCGCGCACCGCCCGTACGACCTCGTCGACCACCGCCTCCGGCCCGGCCCCGAAGTCCAGCGGTCCGCGCCGCTCGGCCACCACCTGTCCCGCCAGATCCAGCCGCACCACACGCAGCTCGTCGCGGTCCAGGTGCACGCCCACCGCGTGGCCGGCCTCCGGCACCAGCCGCAGCAGCGTGCGCGGCTTACCCCCGGTGGACTCGCCGCGGCCCGCCTCGGCCACCAGGCCCTCCGCCCGCAGCCGCGCCGTGATCTTGCTGACGGCCTGCGGGGTGAGCCCCGTACGCTCGGCCAGCTCGCCCCGGCCGATGCCGGGCAGCCCGCGCGTACCCGCGCCCCGCAGCAGGTCGAGCACCAGCGCGGTGTTGTGGCTGCGCAGTGCCGGGAGATTGAAACCGCCGTTACCCCTGTTCACCAGGCCATTGTCGCCTGTCCTTGCACTTCGGCAACAGCGTTGCCAAAGTAGGGGCATGAACGGCACGAACGGCAGCACCGACCCCCACGCCACCACCACGCCCGCCGCCGACCGGCCGCGCCCCCTCCGCGTCGGCCTCGTCGGCTACGGACTCGCCGGCTCCGTCTTCCACGCCCCGCTCGTCACCGCCACCGACGGCCTGGTCCTGGACACGGTGGTCACCGCCAACCCGGACCGCCGCGCCGCCGCCCGCGCCGCGTACCCGGACGCGCACCTGGCCGACCGCCCGGGCGAGCTCTGGGACCGCGGCCTCGACCTCGTGGTGGTCGCCTCGCCCAACAAGACCCACGTGCCGCTGGCCATCGCCGCGCTGGAGGCCCGGGTCCCGGTGGTGGTGGACAAGCCGCTGGCCGCGACCGCCGCGGAGGCCCGCGCGCTGGCCGCGCTCGCCGACGAGCGGGAGACGTTCCTGTCGGTCTTCCAGAACCGCCGCTGGGACAACGACTTCCTCACCCTGCGCCGCCTCCTCGCCACCGGCGAGCTCGGCGAGATCCAGCGCTTCGAGTCCCGCTTCGAGCGCTGGCGCCCCCAGCTGAAGGGCGGCTGGCGCGAGTCCGGGGCCCCGGAGGAGATCGGCGGACTGCTCTACGACCTGGGCAGCCACGTCGTCGACCAGGCGCTGATGCTGTTCGGCCCGGCGGTCCGGGTCTACGCCGAGACCGACGTACGGCGGCCGGGCGCGCAGACCGACGACGACACGTTCATCGCGCTCACCCATGCCGGCGGGGTCCGCTCCCACCTCTACGTGAGCGCCACCACGGCCCAGCTGGGCCCGCGGTTCCGGGTGCTGGGCTCGACGGCCGGCTACGTCAAGTACGGCCTCGACCCGCAGGAGGCCGCACTGCGCGAGGGCCGACGGCCGGGCGCGGAGCCGGACCGGCCGTGGGGCGAGGAGCCGGAGCGCTGCTGGGGCCGGGTGGGCTCGGGCGAGTCCCCGCTGACGGGCGGCGGGCTGCCCGTACGGACGGAGCCCGGCGACTACCCGGCGTACTACGCGGCGGTCGAGTCCGCACTGCGCACGGGCGGCCCGGCGCCCGTGACGGCGTACGAGGCCGCGCAGTGCCTCGACGTACTGGAGGCGGCGCGCCGCTCGTCGCACGAGGGCGTGGCGGTGGAGCTGCCGCGGCCGGCCTGACGGCACGACCGCGGTCGGCCCCGGCCCTGCCTCCGGTCGGCCCGGCCCTGGACCTCCGGCCCGGCCCTGCCCCTCCGGCCGGGTCCGGTGACCCGGCCGGAGGACCAAGGACTCGCTCAGGCGCTCTTGAACTCCTGCCGCTGGCGACCCAGCCGGTCGATCTCGACCTCCACCACGTCCCCGGCCCGCAGGTACGGCTTCGGCTCCGGCTGCCCCATCGCGACACCGGCCGGGGTGCCGGTGACGATGACGTCGCCGGGGTAGAGGGTCATGAACCGGCTCAGGTACCGCACGACCTCGCCGACCGGGAAGATCTGGTCGGAGGTCGAGCCGTCCTGCTTGAGCTCGCCGTTGACCCACAGCCGCACGTCCAGGACCTGCGGGTCCGGGATCTCGTCGGCCGTGACCAGCCACGGGCCGAGCGGGGTGAAGGTCTCGCAGTTCTTGCCCTTGTCCCAGGTACCGCCGCGCTCGATCTGGAACTCGCGCTCCGAGACGTCGTTGACGAGGACGTAGCCCCCGACGTGCGCCAGGCCCTCCTCGGCGGAGCCGAGGTAGCGGGCGGTGCTGCCGATGACGACGCCGAGCTCGGCCTCCCAGTCCGTCTTGACGCTGCCGCGCGGGATCAGCACGTTGTCGTCGGGGCCGACGACCGTGTCGGGCGCCTTGAGGAACATGATCGGCTCCTCCGGTGTCGCCGCACCCACCTCGGCGGCGTGGCCGTGGTAGTTCAGGCCGATGCCCACGACCTTGCCGATCCGGCCGACCGGCGCACCGACGCGCAGCCCTTCGGCGTCGAGCACCGGAAGCCGCCCGGACTCCGCCGCATCCCGGACGCGGGACAGCTCGGCGTCGTCGGCCAGGAGCGCACCGTCCACGTCCGTGATCAGACCCGACAGGTCCCGCAGGGTCCCGTCCTGGTCGAGCAGCGCGGGACGCTCGGCCCCGGCGGGTCCGACTCGCAGCAGCTTCATGGGCATTCTCCCGTGGTCGAGGGTGGTCGGCCCGTGGGCATGCCCCGGGCCGGACGATGGGTTGCGGCCATCGGAGGATTGGCCGATCCTCCAAGAAGCCGGAACAATCCGCAAGACCCCGTTCACATACCGGAACGACCACTACGGCCACCACGGCCACCACGGCCGCCGCGCCCACCGCGGCCACCACGGCGCGCGGCTACGGCGTGCGGCCACGGCGTGCGGCCACGGCCTCCGCGCCAGCTCTTGCGCTTCATGAGTGCGACTCTTGACCCTCACGTGACGTCAGGCTGCATAGTCGGAGCCGTGGAAGATCACTGGACCGTGGGGCGCGTGGCCGAGCTGGCCGGCGTGAGCGTCCGCACGCTGCATCACTATGACGAGATCGGCCTCGTGCGTCCGTCGGCACGGACCGCGGGTGGGTACCGGGCCTACTCGGCGGGTGACGTCGAGCGGCTGCGGGAGGTACTGGCCTACCGGCGGCTGGGCTTCGGGTTGCGGGAGGTTGCGGACCTGGTCGGCGACTCGTCCACCGACGCGGTCGCGCACCTGCGCCGACTGCGTGACCTGCTGCTGGAGCGGCGTGATCGTGCTGACGCCATGGTGGCGGCCATCGACAGGGAACTTGAGGCACGGGCGAGGGGACTGAAGGTGACACCGGAGGAGCAACTGGGGATGCTCGGTGCACGGCTGTACGACGCGATCGGCGGCGCTTACACAGCGACGCGGCGTACCGAGCCGCGGATCGCAGCGCAGATCTTGGACGCGCTCGGGGACGCGCGGACGGTGCTGAATGTCGGGGCCGGCACCGGCTCCTACGAGCCGGCTGATCGCGAGGTGACCGCGGTGGAGCCGTCGGAGGTCATGCGGCGTCAGCGGCCTGCCGGCTCGGCGCCGTGCGTGGCCGCCGCCGCGGAGAGCCTGCCGTTCGAGGACCAGTCCTTCGACGTCGCGATGGCCGTCTCCACTGTTCACCACTGGGGGGACCCGATAGCGGGGCTGCGCGAGATGCGGCGCGTGGCCCGCCGCGTGGTGGTGCTGACGTTCGACACCGACGAGCCCGGATGGCAGGACCGGTTCTGGCTCACCCGCGACTACCTGCCCGAGTTCGCCGCCATGCTCGCAGAATTTCCCTCACTGGCGGGGATGGCCGACGCGATCGGCGCCCGCGCCGAGCCGGTGCCCATCCCGTGGGACTGCGCTGACGGCCTGTTCGAGGCGTACTGGCGCAGACCGGGGGCGTATCTGGAGGAGCACGTCCGCCGTGCGATGTCGGTGTGGACGAGGGTCGGGCCGGAGGCCGAGCAGCGGGCGGTGCGAAACCTCCGCGACGACCTCGACTCCGGCCGGTGGGCCGAGCGCAACAGCGACCTCGCCCACCTCGACACGGCAGACCTCGGCCTCCGCCTGCTCATAGCTTGAGGCCGGCCGGTGGCGGGACTCCTGCACGGTGAGCTGCCGGCATCAGCCGCCGGCAGGTGTCGTCCACCGGGTCGACCAGGACGAGCAGGTGCATCGCCTTGTCGATCCGCCCGTACACGGCGAACGCCGCCCCCAGCGGGGTCGGGTGCCCCTCGCGGCCGAACATCCACAGCAAGCCGTAGGCCCACACCTGGTCAGTGACGAGCGACCCGGCCGAGTGTTGATGCTCATGACGGGGACGACGAAGCGCAGGCCGCCAACGGAGGCGAGCAGTCCGCCGCCCCACAGCCGGGCCAGCTCGATGCGGGACTGCGCGCCGATCAGCGCGGCGTTCGCCGCGGCGACGGTGTCGGCGCGCACGTAGTTCTGGTCGACGTACGAGAGCCGCGAGCGGGTCAGCGCCTTGTTGTTCGGGTCGATGACCGGGGCCGGCCCGATGTTGCAGCTCTGGGAGACCAGCAGGGCAACCAGGGAGACGAGCAGCCCCTTCATGCGGATACGCCGGTCGGAGACGTGCCGGAAGGAGTCGAGGAACCCGGTCCAGGAGAGAACCTCGAACAGCAAGTCCGGCAGGACGATCCTGGGCAGCATCGCCTGCGTGGTGGCCTTCAGCCAGGTCAGCGACTCCGGCTCGCCCACCGCGCCCAGCTTGTCCACGCTCAGCCGGGCACGTCCCCCGCCCGCGGGAACGACGATCTCCACCTCCGCGTCGGCGCCGGCCCCCTTCAGGCGGTCGGCCATCTGCCGCCACGCCCATCCAGCCCGCGCGTGAGCTGGGCCAGGTGCTCGGTCGCGTCCTCGGTCAGGGACAGGCCCGCGAGCACGTCCGGGCGCATCGTCTCCCACCGCGGACCGTCCGGCAGCCGGGCGCGCGGGTCCGCCCACCGGTTCGAGGGTGCCGCGAAGACGTCGCGCCGGTTCAGCGCGCGGTGCAGCCGCTCCAGCACGCACACCACGTACGCGTCCCGGTCGACGGCGCCCTGGGGCAGTTGGCATTGGAGAAAACCGCCCGGCGGCGCGAGAGGGCGGGGCGGCGGCGCACCGACCTGAGGATGCGCCGCCCGACCGGGGCCGCGTCCAGCGCCTCCGACTCGCCCGGCAGGGACAGGAACGGGCGCACGGTGTTGCAGCGCAGGCCGAGTTTCTCGCGCATCGCGGCTTCGGCCGACCCGTCGTCCTCCGACACCTGCCGGGCCGGCACCGACACCCCCGGCAGCAGCACCTGGTTCTTCCGCAGCCACGTAACCGCGTGGTTGAACAGCGCCACCAGCCCCTCGGCGTGCGTCCACGCCCGCCCGTACAGGAACCGCTCGGAACCCCGCCCCCACCGCCGGTCGGTGAAGTCGCGGTACCTGAACCGCTCCTGGATCTCCTCCGCGTGCTCGCACGGCGTCCTGCCGCCCGGGGTACCGCTTCACGCACGACGCGTCCTCGATGCCGAGCTACCCGGCCAGGTACTCCACGACCTCCCCCGGCACCGCCAGCGGACCGTCGCCCAGGAACCGGCCGATGTAGCGGACGGCGCAGATCTGCACCGCCATGCCCAGCCGGTGCGCGTCCGTACGCCGCAGCGCGATCAGGTCACGTCGTCGTCATCGAGGAAGAAGAACCGCTCCAGCTCCGGACGCGTGGGCGCCTGGGAGAACGTCCCGTACGCCTCGCCTCGGCCTGCTCCACCGGCACGAGGCGGACCGTAGCCAGCGCCAACAGTCACCCGGCGACCTTTCCGTGAACCCCAGTGGCAGCCGCATCCCCTGCGCTGGCCGACCATGATCAATCTCAGCGCGGCACTTTATGTACTGCAACTACTCACACCCGGAATCGGCCGCCGGAACGGCCTTCGCATCGGCCTTCGCGTCGACCTTGGCATCGGCCTTGGCGCCGGCCTTCGCGTCGACGTTCGCAGCGGCCTCCGCCCCCGGCCGGGACCCGCGCTGGAGCCAGGCGCGCTCGGCCACGCTCCACGCGGTCGTGGTCAGCAGGTAGAGGCCGGCCGCCAGCGGCACCACGGCGGCGGTGACCAGCGTCCCGAACGACAGCAGCGGCAGCAGGCCGGCCACCTTGCGGACGGCCTCCTGCTGCTCCGGCGTCGGCGCGGCAGTCCCGCGTACGGGCAGTACGGGCAATGCGGGCGCGCCCGCCTGCCCGGACTCGTCCGCCTGCGCCGCCGCGCGCCGGCCCCGCACCGCACTCCACGCGGCCACCGCCGCGATCGCCGCGAACAGCGCGAGGAACACCAGCCCCGGGCCTCCCACGACCCCGTCCGCCCGGAGCGCGTCGATCCAGCGGTCTCCCAGCCGGGCCGCGAACAGCCGGTGATCCAGCAGTTCGTTCGCCTTCCCGCCGACCTCGGAGGCGGAGAAGGCCTGGTACATCACGAAGAACACCGGCAGCTGGAGCAGCACCGGCAGGCACCCGGCAGCGGGGGTCGCGCCGCGGAACGCGGCACGGTTCAGCGGGTGCAGCAGCAGCCGCACCAGCACGGTGAACAGCACGATCGCGGCAGCGGTCGCGGACTGCGCCAGGACCGGCTCCAGCAGCCGGGCCAGTTGAGCAACAAGATCGGTGAAAACGGACACGCGGGCCCTCCGAAGGGTCTCGTCGAACGTCGAACGGTGCGAGGCAGTGCGTTTCGGCGTGACGAGCCGCGCGGGGGCGGCACAGCAAGGAGCAGGCGCAGGCGTCGCTCGCAACGAAGAACCGGATGTTCCCCGAACGAGGCGAGGAGCCAAGGAGCAATGCGGTCAAGGAGCCGAGCGAGCAAGCAGGAGGAGCTGGCAAGCAGGCAACCGAGACGAAGCAGCAGGCAGCACCGGCGAACCAACAGGCCGCTGGCCGTCAGGCCGTCGACCGACCGACGGGGTCGTCAACTGACCTACAGGCGAGCGGGCCGATGGGCCACCAGCCGAGCTGGGGCGCCCCTACGCGGCCGTCAGGACGGGACGACCGGGTGCCCTGGGTCGCGACCGGCCCTGGGCGTCGGGGTCGCGCTGCGGCAGGAACGCCGTACGCTGCTCGCGATCACGGATCGCGGTCCGTATTCGGGTCGGTGGCACGGGGCGCGCACAGCGGGCCGCGAAGGCCGCGCAGAGGGCCAGCGCCGCCCCCACCGCGGCGGTGGCCGCCACGGTCACGACGGCGGCAAGACCCGCCGAACCGCCGGCCCCGCCACCCTCACCGAGCGAGGCGAGGAGCACCGGACCGAACATGCCGAGCACACTCAGCACACTCAGCACACCCAGCACGTTCAACACGCTCTGCGACGCCGACGCGAGCAGGGACGACCACGCGCCACCGCTTCCCTGCGACCGATACTTGGACCTGGACCTGGACCTGGACCTGGACCTGGACCTGAACACAGGCGTCCCTCCTCCCCGTTGACCCGATGTCGTGTTCGATGTCGCTTCCGATCGTAACCGGCCCCACCGACAACGGCCCCTCGCCCCCACCCACTCCCCCACGCCCCCGTCAGCCGCCGGCAGCCGCTTTCAACGTGCCCCATACGACCAGCCGGTACGTGGAGGTGTACTCGGGCGTGCAGGTCGTCAGCGTGATGTACGAGCCCGGCGCGCCGTACCCGTACTCGGGCCGGACCGCGCTCCGCGGCACCGGCGCGATCACCCCGCCGTCCCGGGCCGTGGTCTGCGGCAGGATCGAGTCCACGACGTAGGTGAACCGTCCGCCCCGCACGTCCACCAGGATCTCGTCGCCGGCCCGCAGCCGGTTCACGTACCGGAACGGCTCGCCGTGCGTGTTGCGGTGGCCCGCCACCGCGAAGTTCCCGCGGGCGCCCGGCTGCGCCGTCCCCGGGTAGTGTCCGACGTACCCCTTGTCCAGGACGCCCCGCCGGCCCACGCCCTCCGCGACCGGTGCGGCCACCCCGAGCCGCGGGATCCGCAGCACGGCGTACGCCTGGTCCCGCCGCGGCCCCGTCCCGCCATCGCCTCCGGGCCCAGGCGCGGCACCGGCACCGGAACCGGCGGGATCCCCTCCCCCGGCCCCCTCACCGGGCAACGGCTCCGGCAAGTCACCGGCACCGCCACCCGCACCCGCACCGGTCGACGGCTCGGCCGGGAGGCCGGACGGAAGGCCGGGCAGCGCTCCCGCTCCCCCGCCACCACCCCGCCCCCGCTCCCACTCCCCCTCCAGCCCCCGAACCAGCTCTCGGGCCCCGGCCGCCGCCTGCCGGTTGGTCCACCACACCTGGTGCACCACCAGCAACGCGACCACCACGCCCACCGTGGTGATCACCTCGGCGCACACCCACAGCGCCCGCGCGGCCCGCGCCCGCCGCACCTGCCGCCTGCTCCCCTGTACCGCCACACGAAGGTGATCCCGCACGGCCCGCACCCTAAGTCCTCCCCCGTCAACTGACCAGCAGCAGTACGGTGTGAACCATGCGCCCCGACACGCCTGCCGAGCACATCGCCGAAGCCGAGCGCCTCATCCGCACGGCGCACCGCTACCCCGAGGACCAGGAGCCACTGCTCCTCCAGGCCGCGGCCCACCTCGAACTGGCCGACGCCCGGGACCGCGCCAGCGCCTTGTACGACCAGCTCCTCGCGGGTGCCCCGGCCAACCTCCACCTCATCAAGGCCCTCCAGGCCGCCAACCTCTGGGAGTACGGCCACGAGGCCGAGGCCCGCGCCCTGATCTCGGGCATCCGCGACGCCGCCCCGACCGACCCGGCGCCCTGGGAGGTGATCGCCGAGGCCCTCGAAGCCCACGACGAGCTGGACGCCTCCCACGAGGCCTTCACCCAGGCCGCCACCCTCCTCGTCGCCGACGACGCCCCCCTCACCCCGGCGACCACGGCCCTGCTCACCGGCCGCCACCGGGTACGCCGCCTCCTCGGGCTCCCTCACGACGACTGGGACATGGTCGCCGACACCCGCCACACCGGCCCCATCCCGCTCGACGAGCTCCACGACCCCAAGCGCATCTGGGCCCTCGGCTCCAACGACCCGGCCGAACTGCGGGCCGAGATCGCCCGGCTCCGCGCCGAACTCGGCGACCGCCGCGCCGCCCTCTCCCGGCCCTTCCCGGTGGCCCTGCTGCACTGGCCGGCCGCGGAACTGGCCGAACTCCTCACGGCCTACCCGACCCTCGCCACCGAGTACCCGTCCCACGACTCCCACCTGGCCCAGATCGAAGCCTCACTGCGCGCCCTGGCCGCCTCGGGCACGACGAACCTCGGCATCGTCACGGGCAACGTCCCGTCGTACGAAGCCTTCGCCGCCTCCGAGCGCACCTCCCCGGCCTCCCCCTCCCTCCTGGCCGAATACGCCACCACCCTCGCCGCCCGAGGCAAGGCCACCCCCTGGCCCCCCACCCCGACGTCCCCGTGCTGGTGCACCTCAGGCAAGCCGTACGGCTCCTGCCACGGTCAGTAGGAGCTATGCCCGGGCCGCCTGTCTTGGACGTCGTCTTAGGGCAGGCGGTTGGCCCAGCGCTCGCGGTGTCGGCGCGCGTATTTCATGCCGATGTCGTGCCCCTCGATGCGCCGCAACGGCGCCCGCACCGCGCCGGTGAGCCCGTCGATGACGAGCAGGTCGTCGGTGAGCTGAAGTGCGCCCCGATCGAAGAGGGCATGGCAGTTGGGGCACAGGCACAGGACGTTCTCGATCCTGTCCTCGCCGAGGTGCGGCTTACCGACCGCCTGTATGTGTGCGGCTTCGCTGTACGCCTCACCCGTGACCGATACGACCAGCCGCAGGCTGCAGATCTGGCAGGTGTGGTCGTACATCTCCTTCACCTTGCGCACGATCTTGGAGTCTCGGGCCAGGCGGCTCTGGGTGATGTATCGCCGCACCTGCTCCTCGAAGCCGGTCTCCACCCCGGGCAGCGGGTCCACGTACTGCGGCGTGGGCTTCTCCCCGGGCTGGAGCTTGAGCAGTTTGAACTGACAGATGGTGAAGCCCTCTTGCCCTACGGTCAGCCAGTGCTCGGCGACGCGGTACAGGCCTCGGTAGAGGTATCCACCCCGCGCCCTTCGGCGCTTGCCGCCCGAAATGTCGAGGCCTTCGATCACCCGGACCTCGTACCCCTTGGCCTGGGAGGTGACGAGCGCCGCGTTGCCCGCGTCGGCGAGTGATTGGTCGGCGACCATACGTCCGGTGTGGCGGTCACGGCCGCCCTCGCCGGTGTAGATGATCAGATCGCCCTGGTCCCGGTCATCGACATAGCCGCCCGAGAGGACGATCGAATCGGCTCCCGTGTGTTCAACACCGGAGATTCCGCGACCGCTGAAGCGGTGCAACTTGGCGGCGTGCAGGGCCGCGTGACTGTCGAACCGGTCACCTTCCGCCACACCCTCCGGGGTGCCGAACGCAATCGAACTCAAGGTCTTCTTTGCCATGACCGCATCATGCCAAGCGGGTGGGGAGGGGGAGGGGTAGCGGGAGCTGTTGGTGGCCGCGGGCTGTGGCTGTGGGGGGTGCGGGGCGGGGGGTGGTGAGGGTGAGGAGGGCGCGGACGGCTGCGGCGACCTCGTGCGGGATGTCGCGGACCATCGACGGGGTGGCCGAGACGACCAGGACGCCGTGGGCTTCGAGGCGGAGGCGGCGGCGCAGGGTCGCGTGCCAGGCGTCGCGGGTGTAGTGGTACTCGGCCGAGTCGATCTCCAGGGCCACGCCCTCGTCCGGCCAGTACGCGTCCGGGCTGGCCAAGAAGGTGCCGTCGGCGGCGTAGAGGCGGGCGTTCCACAGCGGGGTCGGGAGGTCGGTGGCGGCCAGGGCGTCGCGGGCGTGCGCCTCGGCGATGGAGCGGACGCCGGCGAGGAGTTCGGCGGCGGCCTTGGCGACGGCGGGGCGGGTCAGGAGCCGGGCGGAGCGGAGTTCGGCGTACAGGTCGGCGGGGTGGCACCAGCCGGACTGGACGGTGTTGGCCAGGACCGAGCGGACCAGAGCGGGGTCCGTGGCGCGGGCGGCGAAGTCGGCGGCGGCGCGCAGGGGGCGGGTGCAGGGGACGCCGGTGACGGACATCGTGGCCGGCCAGCGGGTCGTGGGCACGGGCCGGACGCCGGGCAGCGGGGCGACCCGGCGCGGGGCGCGGACCACCACGTCGAGCGGGGTGGGCGGGGCGTCGCGGATGCCGAGCAGGGCGAGGGCGGCGCCGCCGGTGAGGGCGGCGGTGGTACCGGCCAGGGGGTCGGCGTCGGGCCGGGCGGCGTACAGGACGGCGGCCAGGGCACGTTGGCGCGGGCTGGGCGGGCCGGTCTGGAGGAGGTAGACGCGGGGCAGCAGACGCTGCCATGGGCCGCCGGCGCGGGTACGTCGGGTGAGCGTGCTCGGGGAGATGCCGCTGCGGAGGAGCTGGTGGCGGGTGGCCAGGCCCAGTTGGGTGGGGCGGGCGGTGGGTGTCGGAGTCGCGCGGGTGGGGTGGGTGGGGCGTCGCGTGGGCGGAGCGCTGGAAAGGGGGCGTCGCGTGGGCGGGGCCGTGCGGGTGGGCGACGGGGGTCGGGTGGTGGAAGCGGGTCGAGTGGTAGGTGTCGGATGGGTGGTGGGCGAGGGTGTCGTGTGCTTCATGGGCGGGGTATGCCCACCCGGGGCGGTGGTGACGCTCAGTGATTCGGGTGGTCCGGGCCGAGGAAGACGATGACGGCGTTCTCGGTGCCGGGCAGCGGGGGGACCTCGTGCCAGCCGAGTCGGCGGTAGGTGGCCACGGTGTCGGTGGCCCGGCGGGCGGTGAGCAGCCAGGCGCGCCCGTCAGGGGCGTCGGCCGTGATCTCGGCGAGCAGGGCACGGCCGGTGCCGCGGCCGCGGGCGTGGGCTCGTACGGCGAGTTCGTCCATCTCCAGGGCTCCGACGAGGAGTTCCCGGACCCGGTCCTGGCCCAGCTGGGCGGCGACGTGGCCGTACGCGCGGTCCTCTGGGAAGGGGTCGCGGGTGAGCCAGCCGGTGGCGAAGCCGTCGATGCCGGCGTCGGACCGGGCGAAGACGGTACGGAAGCCGGGGCGGCGAGCGTCGGTCCGGAGCCGGGATGCGAACTGACGAATGGTTTCTGCGTCTTCGTTCCACGGCGGGCCCGAGAAGACGTCGGCGTAGGCCTCGACGAGTTCGTCGGCGAGGTCGAGGACCGCCGGTCCGTAACTGATCACGGTTGTCGGCTCCTGGGTGGGTGGGGGATGGTTTCTCCGGCTTTGCTCGTAAGAGCGACTGTAGGGGGTGCGGGTTGCGGCGCGCGGCGAGTTCGCGGATCCGGCGAGTGTGCGACAAATGCCCCGTGTCGGGACGCGGGGGGTGGGCGTTGGTACCGCGTGGAGAGGTTGTTGCTGCTCGCCGTGGGCGGGTGCGGAGTCGCGTTCCTGGTGGTGCTGGGGGCGGTGGCACTGCTGCCCGCCGACGTGCGCGAGGCGCTGCCCGACGGGCTGGTCGGCGGGGCGGTGCTGGTGCTGGGCACGGCGGTGGTCGTGGGCGCGCGGCGGGCTGCCGCGCCCCGGCGGGCGCGGCCGGGCCGCCAGGCGGCGCGTTAGCCTCGGGATCGGAAGAGATGATCGTGTACGTCGCGTACGGCGTGTGTACGTCGCGTACGTCGTGTACGGGGAGGTTGGTCGAGGAATGACGCAGGTGCCTACGGCGGCGGTGGCCGCGGCGGGGGTTGGTGGCGGGGACGCGGGGGGGCGGGGGGGGCGGGAGGGGCCGCTGGGGGGGGGGGGGCCCGTCTCTTTTACAGACTTCCCAGCCCCCGGGAACCGGGGCGGGTTTGTGTTTCCGCCTCTGTTTTGGAAAAAAAAA
>NZ_WTFF01000187.1 GCF_019400985.1 Streptomyces bambusae | reverse complement strand
CAGCATCGACCTCCACGGGCAGGATCGGCGCCGTCCAGTCCCAGGCATCCGGGGTGTGCGCCGCCATCAGCGGCGTCACGGTCAAGACGGAGAACAGCATCGCCCCGCCCACGATCAGCCACGTGCCCACCGACAGAGCACGCTCACATGAACGCACCTGAGCGTCGTTCATCCCGCGCCCCCGTCCCGTGAACGCGCGTCCGCCGCAGCGATCAGCACGACCGGCGTGGACGGGTCATCGGGCCGCTCGCTGTCCTCGGTCCACGTCCAGTCAGCCCCATCGGCGAGCACGTAGCCGAGCAACGCCAGCGCCCGTGAACGCTCCTGAACGGTCGGCACGACGGAGCAACCGGGGAAGTAGTGCGTGGGCCAGGTCAGAGCCCGGGGCACAACTACGTACAGGCGCCACCGGCCGTCCCTGCACACCATCTGCACCCGCGGCATCACGCCACCCCCGGCGCGCCCGAAGCGATCACCCGGTTCGCCAGCGCCACCCGCTCAGCCAGCACACGGCCACGGGCCCGCCGCAGCCGGCGGGCATCCAGCTCCGAAACCGGCAACCGGTCCAGCAGGGCAATCTGCACATCCAGCAGGTCGACCTGCGCCAGGATCAGCGGCATCTCCGCCTCGACGGCGTTCAGCTCCGCGTCCGTGGGCTCGCGGTCGAACTCGTCGGCGGTAACGACCGCCTGAACAGCACCGATGAACTTCATTGGGTCTTGCTCCTCTCAGACAGGAACGGGACCGAACAGCAGCCCCGGCGTTGCCGCGCCGGGGCTGCACGTCGTTGTGAAGCAGGAAGAACCTCCGGCTCCCTGCCACCCCGCCCGTACGAGCGCCGACGGCGCCGGACGGGCGAGGGAGGCAACCGGCCGCGGCTACCGCCGCGCAGGTGTCCCGACTCCGCGGATCACCGGCGTTTCCGGTGCGCTTGCGCGGCGGATCGGGGAGACGCGAAGGGCAACGCTGACTTGCCGGTCCCGCAGGTCAGCGGCCAAGGGTCTTAAGCGGATCACGTTCAACCTCCAGGGATGGTGTGCACATGACTTGCACTGCAAGGGGGGACCCGTGCCCCCACTCTCCGGCCGTTGCTCGCGGTCACCGGGCCACCTCGCCAGTACGGGCCGAAACCCTGTTCCACCTGGCCTTTAGCGGGATTGCAGCGTCCCCGCCCTCTACTCGTCGTGCACAAGCAGCCCCGGTCAGCACGAAGTCGTGCCGCCCTCCGGGCGTGCCGGACGTACCGAGGTGAGCCCTTCCGGGTTCATCTGGTGCGCACCAGAAGCATGGCATCTGGTGCGCACCAGATGCAAGGTCCTGTCTGATGACGGGTCACCGCGGATCGCTCTGGCTTGACTTCAGGAAACGCGGGAAGGGCGGGCCCGCGGCAGCCAACTGGGGTTAACCTCGGAGGTGTTAACCCGCTCCCACCTGCGACGATTCAGATGGCTGGTTAGGTGGACGCGCTCGTCTGGAGGGGATGCACGTGGCCACAGCCTTACGGTCCATTCGGACGGCGCGCGGTTGGTCGCAGGACCGATTGATCTACGAGATGGAGCGCTACGCGCAGCAGCGCCTGACAAACGTCGCCTCCACGGCCAGCCTGAAGACCTACGTGTCCGAATGGGAGAACGGCAAGCGCGCGATCTCGGAGCGGTACGCGTCGATCCTGCGTCCGCTTCTCGGCGTCACGGATGCCGAACTTCGCGGCGCTGCCGAGCAACTGATCCCCCAGCAGGCGGACGGATACGACGACCTGCTGAGCCGGATTGACTCCGCGCGGAGTATCGGCGAGTCCATGGTCCAGACGTTCCTTGATCAGACAGAGCTGCTCCGCACCATGGACCGGCAGATGGGCGCGGCCGGCCTGGTCGACCAGATGGCCGGGCACCTGGCGTCGATGGAAGATGCGCTGACCTTCGCCGTGCTGCCCGGGACGCGGCGGCCGATCGCCACCGCGCTGGCGGGTGCGGCCACCCTCGCGGCGTGGCAGGCACTCGACGCCGGCGCCGTAGAGCGCGCGTGGCGGCAGTACGAACTTGCCAAGAGGGCTGCTCAGGATGCTGATGCGCCGCTCTATCTAGCTCACGCGATGGGTGAGCAGGCGTACGTGCTGCGCGACGCCGGGCGCCCTGAGATGGCTGTGGAGCTGATCCGCGATGCGCTGCGCACGCATGCCGAGCGGCAGTCCCCCCGACTCAAGGCGTGGCTGAGCGCTGCCGAAGCGGAACTGTGCGCGGCGGCCGGCATGGGTGACGATGCCCGGCGCGCACTGGAGCGGGCAGCGGCCCACCTACCGGAAGGCGACGAAGCGCGGGACGCCGACATGGCGAGCATCTTCCTCAACAACGGCCACTTGGCTCGATGGCGTGGGAACGTCCTGGCGATGCTCGGCGACGGCGCCGCCATGGAAGAGCTGTATGCCGCCCTTCGGTCGGCGGACGGCTCTTTCGTGCGGGCGCGGTCCGGCCTCCACAGTGACTTGGCTCAGGCACACCTCTCGCGCGGCGAACTGGACGACGCCCGCACCCACATTCAGCAGGCACGGCTGCTGGCGAACCGCACGGGGTCCGTGCGGTATCGCCGGCGGGTGGAGATGCTTACCGGGCGGCTGTAGGCCGCGACGAGAGGAGGTGGAGCAGAGCCACGAGCGTCCCTGACCCCATCAGCCTGCCCTCGGCCATCAGCGTTGGGATCTCGTCCAGGGGGACCCAAGCGATGTGCCCAGCCTCTTCGGCGTCGGTCGGCTCCCCCACCTTCGTGGCGCCGTGGGCTACGAAGATCTCGTGAGGTGAGTCCACCATGCCGATCATCGGCTGGTAGGTGACCACGTGCTCTACCGCGGTGGGCCGCCAGCCAGTCTCTTCCTCCGTCTCACGGGCGGCTGTGACCGCAGCATCCTCGCCGGCGTCCACGATTCCGCCGGGAAGCTCCCAACCCCACTGGTCCGGCACGAACCGGTAGCGCCACAGCATGAGCACACGGTCCTGTTCGTCCACCACGGCCGTGATCGCGACGTGGTGCAGCCGCACTACGTGGTGCTCGAAGCGCTCGACGCCCGGCGGCTCGACGTCCACCAGGTCGAGGTTCACCCAACGGTTCTCGTAGATGCGCCGGCTTCCGTGGATCTTCCAGGACTCCAGATCCGGCGGGGTGGGAATGGTCGTGCCACCCACGATGCGGTAGGAGCTGCGGCCGTACGCCCGGATGAGGCGCTCACTCGCGAGGCGGGCGAGTACCTGCCGCAGGGCGGTACGGCCGATCTCCAACTCGGCGCTCAGCGTGCGTTCGGACGGCAGCTTGTCGCCGGGCCCGTACCGGCCCGATTCGATCCAAGATCGGATCGTCTCGTAGACCCTCTGAGACTTGGGTCCCATCCTCGGCGCACACTCCCGGATCGTCGGCTGGTGCTCGCCAGCGTAACGGGGGAGAAGCACGGACGGCGCAGTCATCGGAATGTCTCTCGCTTCCTGGTCTGGCGGTACTGTGCAGCGGTCTGGGACGGACGCAGCGGGCGGGGCCTGCGGGGGCCTTTCCGGCTCCCTGTGGCCAACCTGTGGCCAGACTCGATGCTCGACGCGATCTTGAAGCGGCTTGGGTGCAGGTCAGATGCCCTATGCGCAGCGCGGGCTTCTCGGTCTTGAAAACCGTCGTGGCGCGAGTCACCGTGGGTTCAAATCCCACACCCACCGCCATGGCCCGATGCAGTGGCCGGTCAAAGGGGTGTCTCTCACTGAGGGGCACCCCTTCTGCGTTCACCCCGGGTCGGTGACCCGCCGGCCCGCTCTCGCGAGCACCCGCCGGCCCGCGTGCAGCTGGAGCCGGACTTCGGCGCGGGTGCGGTTGGGCCGGGTGGGTGGTGTTTGTCGGACGATCGGCGCGGGGGTGGGGTGGGTTCCGGTTGCGGACGCATCATGACGAATGTATGCAGATCCGCCCGTCGGAACATCGCCATTGAGGAGCGCCCTCGTGATCAGCAGCATCCGCGTCCCGTCCCTCTGGACCTCCCTCGTCGGCTTCTTCGCGGTGCTCCTGGGATGGGTGGGGGTGGGCGTGGGGCGTAAGGGCGCCCGCGGCGTTGCTGCGGTTGTCGCTCCGTGCGCTGCCGGCGCCGTCGCTGCCACGGGCTCCGCCTCTGCCGCTGATTCCGCCTCCGATCCCGCTCGCGTGGGCGGTCGGTCCGGTCGGCGGGTGCCGCGGAGTTGGCGGGAGGCCGTGCGGGGCGGGTCGCTGCCGCCCACCATCGCGCAGCGCATCCGGGCCGAGGCGCACGGGTCCTCCCCCTCCGTACGCCGGTCCACCACTGCCGCCGCCGTGCTCGGCAGCCGGGACGACCTCGCGCTGGTCGCGTAGCCGCCGCGGGGGAGTGTGAGCCCCGGCGGGCGCCGGGGGCGTGCGAGGGGCGCACAGCTTGGAACACAGGGTCGCAGGGCCGGGAGACGGTGGGGTTCCCGGACTACGCGGCCCTTTCCCATGCGCCCGGGCACGCCCGGAAAGTGGGTGCGCCGTACACGCCTTCGACCCTTGTGGGGCCTGGGTTTCTCGCGGGACGGGAGCTGTGAGCTGGGGCCTTGGGGGCGCGAACCAGGTTTATCCAATGTTGGTCATACTTGCGGGGGAATCATGGACATCGGGGTGGTTCGCCGGGGATTCGGTGGGCAACTCTGGTCTCGCGACGTCGTGACCAGGACCAACAGCGACAGCACCGGTCGGCCGACCGGGTTGGTCACACCCCCACTTCGGGTCCTATGGAGGATTCAGACATGGCAAGCATCCGTACCGCCCGCGTCATCGCAGCCGTCGCCGCCCTCCCCCTCGCCGCCGCCCTCTTCGGCGGGGTCGCCCAGGCCGACAACGGCTCGTTCGCGAACGACGGATCGAATGCGAGCGTGGCCAGCATCATCGGCAGCGGCGTCGGCGGGAGCAACACCGGTAACTCCACCACCACGCAGCAGGTCGCCACCGGCTCCGGCGCGTCCAACCAGAACAACTCCGCGCAGGTCAACGGCTCCGCCTTCACGGCCATCGACCAGTCGAACTCCAATGTCGCGCTGCACTTCCACCCCTGGTGGTAGTCCCCGCGTGCACTGAGGGCGCCCGTGCGACCGGACCGGCTGGGGTCCGGTAGCGCGGGCGCCCTCGCCGTTGTGCGGGTGGTCGTATCCGGTCCGGGCTGCGCCTTGACAGGCGCAGTTGATCTGACGGACAGTCAGATTACGTTGCCGTCGACGCAGCCTCTGGAGGCCAGCGCCGTGCACCTCGCCCCGACCGAAGGCCAGCTGCGGCTGCGCTCGGAACTGCGCGCGTATTTCCATGCGTTGATGCCCGACGGTCCGCCGGAGGAGCCCGCGCTGCAGCGCCGGCTGCTGCGCCGCATCGGCGCGGACGGACTGCTCGGCCTCGGCTGGCCCGTTGCGTACGGCGGGCAAGGGCGCGGGCCCGACGAGCAGTTCGTGTTCTTCGACGAGGCCTACCGGGCCGGCGCCCCCGTCTCCATGGTCACTCTCAACACCGTCGGCCCGACCCTCATGAAGTACGGGACGCCCGAGCAGAAGGACTACTTCCTCCCCCGCATCCTCCGGGGTGAACTCGTCTTCGCCATCGGCTACTCGGAACCTGAAGCCGGCACCGACCTCGCCTCGCTGCGGACGCGAGCCGTCCGTACCGGTGACGAAAGCGGGGACGGAGACGGGGATGGCGGCGGAGCCGCCGGTGCCGGTGGCCACTGGCTGATCGACGGGCAGAAGATCTTCACCTCGAACGCCCAGAACGCCGACTGGATCTGGCTGGCCTGCCGCACCGACCCGGACGCCCCCAAGCACAAGGGCATCTCCATCCTCCTCGTCCCCACCGACAGCCCGGGCTTCTCCTGGACCCCCATCGAGACGGTCGGCGGCCAGACGACCACGGCCACGTACTACGACGCCGTCCGCGTCCCGGCCGGCAACCTCGTCGGCCCCGAGCACGGCGGCTGGAGCCTGATCACCAACCAGCTCAACCACGAGCGCGTCGCCCTCGCCGCCATCGGCATGCAGGCCGAGGACTTCTACGCCGCCGCCCTCGCCCACGCCAGGACGCCGGACCCGGTGACCGGCGAGCGCCCCGCCGACCGCCCCTGGGTGCGGTCCCGGCTGGCCGAGGCGCACGCCCGGCTGGCCGCCGTACGCCTGCTGAACTGGCGCCTCGTCCAGGACGTGGGGGCGGGCACGCTGGCGCCGGGCGACGCGAGCGGGGTGAAGTTCGTGGGCACGGAGTCCGCGGTCGAGGTGTACCGGATCTGCCAGGAGGTCGTGGGCGAGGAGGCGCTGGTCCGGGGCCGATCGGGCTTCGGCGGCGGGCAGCTGGAGCGGATGAACCGGGCCGCCCAGATCAACACCTTCGGCGGCGGGGTCAGCGAGGTGCAGCGGGAGATCGTCGCGACGATGCGGCTCGGGATGAAAGGGAGGAAGCGATGACCGAGGAGGCGATGCCCGAGGAAGCGACGCCTGGGGAGGCGATGGCCGAGGAGGCCGATGCCTTCCTGCGGCGGCTGAAGGAGTTCGAAGGGCGGCCCGCGGCCGTCGCCGGCACCGGCAAGGACCCCGTCAACACCCCCATGATCCGCCACTGGTGCGAGGCCATGGGGGACACGCACCCCGCCTACACCGGGCCGGACGCCGTCGCCCCGCCCACCATGCTCCAGGCCTGGACGATGGGGGGCCTGTCCGGTCACACCGACCGGGCCGGCGCCTACGACGAGCTGCTCCGCCTCCTCGACACCGCCGGCTGCACCTCCGTCGTGGCCACCGACTGCGAGCAGGAGTACCTGCGCCCGCTGCGCCCCGGCGACACCGTCACCTTCGACGCGGTCATCGAGAGCGTCTCCCCCCGCAAGACCACCAGGCTCGGCACCGGCCACTTCGTGACCACCCGTACCGACGTGCGCGTCGACGGCGAGCCCGTCGGGACGCACCGCTTCCGCATCCTCAAATACGCCCCTGCCGCCCGGCCCCCGGCCTCGGCCCCTCCCCCGACCCCGGACGAGCCCGCCACCGGGTCCAAGGCCCAGAACCAGGCCCGGGCGCCGCGCCGTCCCCGCCCGGTGGTCAACCGCGACAACCAGGGCTTCTGGGACGGCGTACGCGAGCACCGGCTGCTGATCCAGCGCTGCACCGGCTGCGGGACACTCCGCTTCCCCTGGCTGCCCGGATGCAACCACTGCGCCTCCCTGGGCTGGGACACCGTCGAGGCCTGCGGCGCAGGCACGGTCTTCTCGTACGTCGTCATGCACCACCCGCCGTTCCCCGCCTTCGACCCGCCGTACGCGGTCGCGCTCGTCGAGCTCGCCGAGGGCGTCCGGATGATCAGCAACATCACCGGCGTCCCCTACGACAAGGTGCGCATCGGGATGCCCGTCCAGCTGGAGTTCCTGCGCGTCGACGACGAGCTCGAACTCCCCGTCTTCCGCGGGAGCGAGGCCTGATGGACTTCCGTCCCGCCGAGGAGCAGGCGGCCGCCGCCGGTCTGGCGGCCGAGATCTTCCACGACCTGGCCACCCACGAGCGCCTCACCGCGGCCGGCACCGGCACCGACGCCGAACTGTGGAAGGCGCTCACGACCGCTGGGCTGCCGGCCGCTGTCCCCGACATCGGGCTGCTGGGCCTGGTACTGATGCTGGAGGAGCAGGGCCGCACCACCGCCCAGGTCCCCCTCGCCGCGACCTGCGTGTACGGGATCCACGCCGTGGCCGCGCACGGCAGTGCCGAACAGCGCGCCCGTCTGCTGCCGGCCCTCGCCGCCGGGGAGGCCGTGGCCACCGGTGCGTTCCCGGCCCGGCCCGGCCGGGTGACTGCCGGGCCGGGGGGCAGGCTGACCGGCACCCTGCCGGCCGTTCCGTGGCTGCGGGACGCCACGCACGTCCTCGTACCCGACACCGACCGCGCCCTGTGGCTCGTACGGACGGATGCGCCGGGCGTGGCGACCGAGCCCGTGGAGACGACCGCGCCGTGGGCGGCGGGCCGGCTCACCCTGACCGACGCCGAGGCGGAACCCCTCGGCGGGCCCGAGACGGACGGCGCCTACGGCCCCGCGACCCGTAACCGCTCATACGCCAACCCCGACGCCTACGACGCCGTCCTCGCCGTCGCCCGTACCGCCTTCGCCGGCCTCCAGGCGGGTGTCTGCGCCGGCTCCCTGGCCCGGGCCGTCGCGTACACATCCACCCGTGAGCAGTTCGGCCGCCCGCTCTCGACCAACCAGGCCGTGCTGCTGCGCGCCGCCGACGCCCACATGGACACCGAGGCGATCCGGGTCACCGCGTACGAGGCCGCCTGGCGGATCGACCAGGGCCTGCCGGCGCGGGAGCACGCGCTCACCACCGCCTGGTGGGCCTCCGAGGCCGGCAAGCGGGTCGTCCACGCGGGGCAGCACCTGCACGGCGGTATGGGCGCCGACCTCGACCACCCCGTCCACCGGCACTTCCTGTGGGGCCGCCAGCTGGACGCCTATCTGGGCTGCGGCAGTGAGCTGCTGGCCGAACTGGGCGCCGTCCTCGCACAGGACGAGGCCGACGACGCACAGGACGAGGCCGGCGACGCACAGGACGAAGCCGGCGACGGCACGAAGGAGCTGAAGGCATGAACGTGGGTGACGCGCTGCCGCCGCTGGACATACCGGTGACCCGCACGCTGATCGTCGCGGGCGCGCTCGCCTCCCGCGACTACCAGGACGTCCACCACGACGCCGAACTCGCACGGGCCAAGGGCTCCCCGGACATCTTCATGAACATCCTGACCACGAACGGGCTGGTCGGCCGGTACGTCACCGACCACCTCGGCCCCCGCGCCGTGCTGCGCAAGGTCGCGATCCGCCTGGGCGCCCCGAACCACCCCGGCGACACGATGACCCTCACCGGCACGGTCACCGCCGTCACCGGGGACGTGGTCGAGATCAGGATCAGCGGCACCAACAGCATCGGCCACCACGTCACCGGCACCGTCACCGCGGAGGTGCCGCGATGAGCGTGCGCAGCCGCGACGGGCTCGGCGGTCGGGCCGCCATCGCCGGCATCGGCGCGACAGAGTTCTCCAAGGACTCCGGGCGCAGCGAGCTCACCCTGGCCGTCGAAGCCGTCCAGGCGGCCCTCGCCGACGCCGGCCTCACCCCCGCCGATGTGGACGGCCTGGTCACCTTCACCATGGACACCAGTCCCGAGATCACGGTCGCCCAGGCGGCCGGCATCGGCGAGCTGTCCTTCTTCTCCCGCGTCCACTACGGCGGTGGAGCGGCCTGCGCCACCGTGCAGCAGGCGGCGCTCGCCGTCGCCACCGGGGTCGCCGAGGTCGTCGTCTGCTACCGCGCGTTCAACGAGCGCTCCGGCCGCCGCTTCGGTTCCGGCGTCCAGCAGCGCGAGCCGTCGGCCGAGGGCGCGGCGCTGGGCTGGTCGCTGCCCTGGGGCCTGCTCACCCCAGCGTCCTGGGTGGCCATGGCCGCCCAGCGGTACCTTCACACGTACGGACTGACCCCCGAGGCCTTCGGGCACGTGGCGGTGGCCGGCCGCCGGTACGCCGCGAACAACCCGGCCGCCTGGTTCCACGGCCGGCCCATCACCCTCGCCGACCACGCCGCCTCGCGCTGGATCGTCGAGCCGCTGCGCCTGCTGGACTGCTGCCAGGAGACCGACGGCGGTCAGGCGCTCGTCGTCACGACCACCGAACGCGCCCGCGACCTGCGCCATCGCCCCGCCGTCGTGACAGCCGCCGCGCAGGGCGCGGGCCGCCGACAGGAGGGCATGACCAGCTTCTACCGCGACGACCTGACCGGGCTGCCGGAGATGGACGTGGTCGCCCGGCAGCTGTGGCGCACCTCGGGCCTGCGGCCGTCGGACATCGACGTGGGCATCCTCTACGACCACTTCACCCCCTTCGTGCTGATGCAGCTGGAGGAGTTCGGCTTCTGCGCGCCCGGCGAGGCCGCCGACTTCGTCGCGGCGGACCGGCTTCCCCTCAACACCCATGGCGGGCAGCTCGGCGAGGCGTACCTGCACGGCATGAACGGCATCGCCGAGGCGGTCCGCCAGCTGCGCGGCAGTTCGGTCAACCAGGTCCCCGGGGCCGCGCACGCCCTCGTCACGGCGGGCACCGGGGTCCCCACCTCCGGCCTGATCCTGGGCGCGGACGGCTGAGCAACTGCAGCGCGCGCGGCGATCGGTGAGGCGTATCCGGCGGCGCTCGCAAGGCGCATCCGGTCGCGCTCGTGAGGCGTATCCGCGGCGCTCGTAAGGCGTATCCGGTCGCGCTCGTGAGGCGTGTCCGTGGCGCTCGGTGAGGCCGTCCGCGGTGCTCGGTGACGAGTGAGGTACCCCAGTCCCAGAGCCCGTCCGCCCCGTCCACCTTCAGGAGGTCGGGCCGGCCCCTGCCATACGACCTGAGTCGGATCCCGCTTCGGCACCTGGGGCCGATCCGGCGAGGGGACCGGGCTCCTAGCGTGGAGCTATGACCACGCCAGTGTGCACGCACGCCTCGGACCCGCTCCTGTACCCGTCGTTCTCGGCGTACGTACGGACCCGCGGGACCACCCTGATGCGTACCGCACGCTCGCTCACCGCCAACCCCTGCGACGCCGAGGACCTGCTCCAGACGGCCCTGGCCAAGACGTACGTCGCCTGGGACCGCATCCAGGACCAGCGCGCCCTCGACGGGTACGTACGCCGGGCCCTGGTCAACACGCGGACCTCGCAGTGGCGCAAGCGCCGGGTGGACGAGTTCACGTGCGGGGAGATGCCCGAGCCGGAGCCGCTGGCGACCTCCGACGCGGCCGAGGACCAGGCGCTGCGCGACGCGATGTGGCGTGCGGTGACCCGGCTGCCCGAGCGCCAGCGGGCGATGGTGGTGCTGCGCTACTACGAGGACCTGACCGAGGCGCAGACCGCCGAGCTGCTCGGGGTCTCCGTCGGCACGGTCAAGAGCGCCGTCTCCCGCGCCCTCGGCAAGCTCCGCGAGGATCCGGAGCTCAGCCTCGCGAGCTGACCCGCCTGCGCGGCGCACTGTTTCACGTGAAACACCGTTTCACGTGAAACAGTGGCCGGGGCGCACACAGTCGGGCTCCCGCATTTGTACTCCCGGGTAGTGACATGCCGAGCGGTACGTGCGCAGAATCGGCAAGCAAGAAAAGCCGCCGCAGCGCGCCGCAGCGCCCCCGGGAGGACGCTTTGCTGAGCACCATGCAGGACGTACCACTGCTCGTCACCCGCATCCTGCAGCACGGGATGACGATCCACGGAAAGTCCCAGGTCACAACCTGGACGGGGGAGCCGGAGCCGCACCGCCGCAGCTTCGCCGAGGTGGGTGCCCGCGCGGCACAGCTGGCGAGCGCCCTGCGTGACGAACTCGGCGTCCAGCAGGACGACCGGGTCGCCACCCTCATGTGGAACAACGCCGAACACGTCGAGGCGTACTTCGCGATCCCCTGCATGGGCGCGGTCCTGCACACCCTCAACCTGCGACTGCCCCCCGAGCAGCTGGTCTTCATCGTCAACCACGCCGCCGACCGCGTCGTGGTGGCCAACGGCACCCTGCTGCCGCTGCTGGTCCCGCTGCTGCCGCACCTGCCCACCGTCGAGCACGTCGTGGTCTCCGGCGTCGGCGACCGCTCGGGCCTCGAAGCCCTCGCCGAGGAGCGCGGCTTCCGCGTCCACGACTACGAGGAGCTGCTCGCCGGCCGTCCGCAGACCTACGACTGGCCCGAGCTGGACGAGCGGCAGGCCGCCGCCATGTGTTACACCTCCGGCACCACCGGGGACCCCAAGGGCGTCGTCTACTCCCACCGCTCGATCTACCTGCACTCCATGCAGGTCAACATGACCGAGTCGATGGGCCTGACCGACCGGGACACCACCCTGGTCGTCGTGCCGCAGTTCCACGTCAACGCATGGGGCCTGCCGCACGCCACCTTCATGACCGGCATCAACATGCTGATGCCGGACCGCTTCCTCCAGCCCGCCCCGCTCGCGGAGATGATCGAGGGGGAGAAGCCCACCCACGCGGCGGCCGTCCCCACCATCTGGCAGGGCCTGCTGGCCGAGGTCACGGCCCGCCCCCGCGACCTGAGCTCCATGAAGCAGGTCACCATCGGCGGCTCGGCCTGCCCGCCCGCACTGATGCGGGCCTACGACGAGCTGGGCGTCCGCCTGTGCCACGCCTGGGGCATGACCGAGACCTCCCCGCTGGGCACGATGGCGCACCCGCCGGCCGGTCTGACCGCGGAGGAGGAGTGGCCCTACCGGGTCACCCAGGGCCGCTTCCCGGCCGGCGTCGAGGCGCGCCTGATCGGACCCGGCGGCGAGCGGCTGCCGTGGGACGGCACGTCGGCCGGCGAGCTGGAGGTCCGGGGCACCTGGATCGCGGCCGCGTACTACAACGGCGTCGACGCCGAGCCGCTGCGCCCGGAGGACAAGTTCAGCGCGGACGGCTGGCTCAAGACCGGCGACGTCGGCGTGATCAGCCCGGACGGCTTCCTCACGCTCACCGACCGCGCCAAGGACGTCATCAAGTCCGGCGGTGAGTGGATCTCCAGCCAGGAGCTGGAGAACGCGCTGATGGCACACCCCGAGGTCGCCGAGGCCGCGGTCGTTGCCGTCCCGGACGACAAATGGGGCGAGCGTCCGCTGGCCACGGTCGTCCTCAAGGAGGGCGCGAGCGCCGGCTACACGGACCTGCGTGCCTTCCTCGCCCAGTCGATCGCCAAGTGGCAGCTGCCCGAGCGCTGGGCGCTGATCGAGGCGGTGCCGAAGACCAGCGTCGGCAAGTTCGACAAGAAGGTGATCCGCCAGCAGTACGCGGAGGGCGTCCTGGACGTCACCACCCTCGACTGACACTCCGGAGCCCGGTCCGGCCTCAGGGCCCGGCCGGCCAGGAGCCCTCACGCGGCCCGGCCCGGGGCCCTCACGCCGGCCGGGCCGGCCAGGCGAGGAGCGCCGGCTCAGCCTCGCGGGCTGAGCCAGCCCCGCAGCAGCCGGCTGACCGCGGGCATCGCCACGTAGGTCATCAGCGTGCTGAAGACGACGGCGAAGGCCGCTGTGCGCAGCACCATGTGCAGGTCCACCAGGAACGGCCCGAGCAGCGCGTTGCCCGCCAGCGAGATCGGGAAGATGGCCAGCCCCGAGCTGATCGCCATCTTCCAGCGCGGGGGCGCGGGCCGGGTCGTTCCGGGCTTGGCGAACCACGTCTCCATGCCCTGCAGTTCGCGCCGGGCTATCTCGGTGTGGTGGTGGCCCTCGCAGTTGGCGAACCACTTTGCCCGCTCCGGCGACTCCTGCCACGCCTCGAACGCCGCCTGGTCGCGGAACCGGTGGACGAGGAACCACGGCGCGCCCTCGGCCGCCGGGCGGAACAACCCGTACCCGAGGTGGTCGGGGAACGCGGCCGCCGTGTCGAGGATGCCGCGGGCCCACGCCTCGAAGGCCTCCTCGTAGCCCGGCTCGACCTGCCGGGCGATCAGGAGGGTGACCTCCCCGTCGTCGGCGGGGACGCTCTGCTCGGTTCGATCCGTCGTGATGGCCATCCGCACAGGGTGGCTAATTGGTGCCGATCTTCGCCAGGAGGTCCACGATGCGGCCCTGCACCTCGGCCGTGGTGGACCGCTCGGAGAGGTAGAGCACGCTCTCGCCGGTGCCCAGCCGCGGCAGGTCCTCCGCGGTGATCCCCGCAGCGGTGTAGACGACCAGCGGGGTGCGGTTGAGCTGCCCGTTGGCACGCAGCCAGTCCACGATCCCGGCCCGCCGGCGGCGGACCTGCATCAGGTCCATGACCACGAGGTTCGGCCGCATCCGGGTCGCCAGCTCCACGGCGTCGGTGTCGGCGCCGGCCCGGGCCACCTGCATGCCGCGCCGCTCCAGGGCGGCGGTCAGGGCGGCCGCGATCTCGCTCCGCTCCTCGATCAGCAGCACCCGGGAGGGGTGCTGCTCGCTGTCGCGCGGCGCCAGTGCCTTGAGGAGGACGGCCGGATCGGCACCGTACGCCGCCTCGCGCGTGGCGTGCCCGAGTCCGGCCGTGACCAGGACGGGCACTTCGGCGGCGATGGCCGCCTGGCGCAGGGACTGCAGCGCGGTCCGGGTGATCGGGCCGGTCAGCGGGTCCACGAACAGCGCGGCGGGGAACGCGGCGATCTGCGCGTCCACCTCCTCGCGCGAGTGCACGATCACCGGGCGGTAGCCGCGCTCGCTGAGCGCCGCCTGGGTCTGCACGTCGGGCGCGGGCCACACCAGCAGGCGGCGCGGGTTGTCCAGCGGCTCCGGCGGGAGCTCGTCGTCCATCGGCTGCGGTACGGGCCGGTTGAGCACCTCGACCGCGCCGCCGGGACCGTCCAGCGGCTCGGGGCCCTCGGCGGCTCCGGCTTCGGGGGCGCCTATGGCGAACGCCCGGCCCTGCGGGGCGGGTTCGGCCAGCTTGCGGCGACGCCCGGAGCCGGTGGCCGGGGCCGCGGCGTCGGGGTCCACGGCGATGCCCTGGCCGAGGGTGCCGAGGGCGCGCACGCTGATGGGCTGGGCCTGGGCGTCCTGCGGCTGCCGCGCGGAGGGCAGCGCGCCCTGCTCGGGCGCGTCCTGCTCCGGCGCGGTCCGGGC
>NZ_WTFF01000186.1 GCF_019400985.1 Streptomyces bambusae | reverse complement strand
GCTTCTGCGGGCGCCCCTGCTGCCCGGTGAGGAGCCGGGCGGCGAGCGGCTGGTGCTGCTGGAGGGCGAGCGGCCGGACGCCTGGTGGCTGCCGGGTGCGGCGCCGCAGCTGGTGGTGACGACGGGCGCGCTGCGCCGGCTCAAGGGCCGCCAGCTGGACGCCGTACTGGCGCACGAGCAGGGGCACGCGGCGGCGCGGCACGACTGGCTGCTGCACTGCTCGCGGGCGCTGGCGGGCGGGTTCCCGCAGGTGCCGGTGTTCGCGGCGTTCGAGGCGGAGATGCACCGGCTGGTGGAGCTGGCGGCGGATGACGTGGCGTCACGCCGGTTCGGCCGGCTGACGATCGCGCTGGCGCTGGTCGGACTCAACGAGGACCGCGGGGTGTTCGGGCCGTGCGGCACCTCGGAGGCGCACGTACCGCAGCGGGTACGCCGGCTGCTGTCGGCCGCGCCGCGGCTGTCGGCGGCGCGCCGGCTGCGCCTGGCGGCGCTGGCCACGCTGGTGCCGGCGGTGCCGCTGCTGGTGGCGTTCGTACCGGGGCTCCGGGCGCTGTAGCGCCACGTGGACCCGGCCCGGGCGACGCGGACGGGCGGCTCGGCCCGGGCGCACGGATGGGCCGCCGGCCCGGGCGGCACGGATACGCGGCGGGCCCGGGCCGTGTCTTTCGGATCAGGCCGCGCCCGCGACGTCCGGTACCGCACCTCGCTGCGTTCTCGCCGGTCGCCGATGTCCCCAGCCACCGCCGGGAGGTGGCCCTACCGCAGTGGCTCCCTCCTCGGCCTTGCGATGCACGGCACCAGACGCCGCGGGCTGATCCGGCCTGATCCGAAAGACACGACCTGGCGGCCCGGGAAGGCGGCAGACGGCCCGGCCGTCACGGACGCGTGCCGACCCGGGCAGCGCAGCAGGCCGCTGACCCCGGCAACGCGGGAGGGCCGACGACCCCCGGCAACGCGGGAGAGCCGACAGCGCCCGGCACCGCGGGAGAGCCTCCGGCCCCCGGCGTAAATGTCCGCCGGCCCCCGGGCGTCGGACGGACCCGGGCGGGGCGCCGTCGCTGCCGCAGCGTCGGGGGATCGTCCGCGGGTGCGAGGATCCACCGTATGCCCAGCCGTCCCGTGCGCCGCAGCCGCAGCCGCAGCCGCTTCCGCCTCCTCGTCTGTGTCCTGTGCGCGCTGCTCGGCGCCGTGCTGACGGCGGCCGTGGCGGTGGAGGCGCGGCCCGTGGTCCGCGCCGACGCCGTCGTCGCGCAGGCACTGCACGCGCACGCGGCCGGGCATCCGGCCGTGGTTTCGGTCAACCGGCTGTTCACCGACTGGGTGTGGGACCCCTGGACGATGCGGGCGCTGGCGGCCGCCGCGGCCGGCTGGCTGGCCTGGCGCGGCGAACTCGCGCTCGCCGTGCGCTGCGTGGCGGCGGTGGTCGCGGCGACGCTGGTGTCCCAGGGGGTCAAGGCCCTGCTGGAGCGGGAGCGCCCGTGGTGGCCGGACCCGGTGGACTCGGCCGACTACGCCGCGTACCCCTCGGGCCACGCGCTGACGGCGGCCGCGGTGTTCGTGTTCCTGCTGTGGCTCGTCCCGCGGTCGCGGGCGGCCTGGGTGGCGGCCGCGGTCTCGGTCGCGGGGGTGGGCTTCACCCGGCTGTACCTGGGCGTGCACTGGATGTCCGACGTCGTGGGCGGCTGGCTGCTGGGCGCGGCGGTGGCGCTGTGCGCCCTCGCCGGGGCGCACCGGAGCTGGGCTGTCTCGGCCCGGCCACAGCCTGGCCGTGCACCCTCTTCTCCCGGGGCCGGGCAGCAGGGATCCTGACACCGGTTCACGCATCGGTACCCACGGGGAGGCCCGCCATGCCCATGCTCGTGATCGAGGGAAGCTACCGGCTGCTGGGGGCCCGGCCGGACGGGGACTCGGTCCGGTTCGTCCCGGCCGACCCCGCGCACTGGGACCTGGTCCCGGGCCCGCACCGGGTCCGCAGCAACCGGTCCGGGGCCGCGCAGCTGCGGCTGGACGGCATCGACACCCTGGAGACGCACTACGTGCCGGCGCACGGCACGGAGCTGCACCAGCCGCCCCCGTTCGGCGCGCAGGCGGCCGAGGAGCTGATCCGCTGGCTGGGCTTCGTCTCCGTGCTGCGCGACGGCAGTGGCACGGTGACCTCCTCGGAGCCGGTGGCCGTTCCCGGCTACGTGCTGACCCGCGGCGCGGACGTGGGCGGCCGCTGTGTGGCGCTCGCCGGCCGCGGCCCCGCCCCCGCACCGAGCGGCGATCAGGTCCACGTCGGGGTCCAGCTGCTGCGCCAGACCGCGAACGTCGACCAGCTCCGGCGCGGGCTCGCGTACCCGACGTACTACACCAAGCTGTACGTCGACCTGCGCGAGGCGATGACGGGTGCCGTGGCGGAGGCGCGGCGGGCGGGGCTGGGGCTCTGGCCGGTCGACCAGACGCAGACCGGGGCGAAGATCGACGGGCTGGCCTCGCTGAGCGAGAGCGCGGTGCTGGTGCCGAAGCTGTTCCGGCGGCTGGCCGACTATCTGACGCTCGGGGCGGGCGACTCGTCCCTGGCGGGCTTCGGGGAGTTCCTGGACCAGCGGGCCGACCGGGTGCTGGTGCTCTCGCGCGGCCAGTTCACGGGGCTGTCGACGCTGGTGGAGACGGAGGGGCAGAGCGTCCGGCTGACCGCGGCGCCGGAGGACCTGGTCTTCGCGGAGCGCTGAGCGGGCGTCGAGCATGGCGGTGCCGGTGTTGAGGCGATCCCCCGCGTCGCCCCAACACCGGAGTCCTGCGCGCTGAGTATATTGGCTCACAGCCAGTCAACGCAGGAGTAAGCATGTCCCCGCGCAGCGCATCGGTCAATGAAGAATTGCGCAGACGCTCCAGGGAGCGTCTGCTGCAGGCGACCGTGGATCTGGTGGCCGAACGCGGGTACGAGGCGACGACGCTCGGGGACATCGCCGACCGGGCGGGCGCGGCGCGCGGACTGGTCTCGTACTACTTCCCCGGCAAGCGCCACCTCCTGCAGTCGGCGGTGCACCGGCTGATGCACCGCACCCTGCAGGAGGCGCTGGAGCGCGAGCCGCGGCCGACGGGCGAGGACGCGGGCCGGGAGCTGCTGGCCCGGGCCATCGACGCGATCCTGGGCCTGGCCCACGACCAGCCGCTGCTGATGCGCACGCACATGGCGGGCATCCTCCAGGCGGAGGGCTTCGTGCAGTGCCCCGAGCAGCAGCGTCTCGCCGAGCTGTTGCGCGAGACGGTCGTACGGAACGGCACGGCGGACGTGGACGCGGACTACCCGCTGCTGCGGGCGCTGCTCATGGGCGCGGTGTTCGCCGTGCTGCTGCCGGGCGCCCCGATGCCGGCCGAGCGGCTGCGGGCGGAACTGTTCCAGCGCTACGGGCTCGACTGGGAGCTGGGTGTCCCGCCGGACGGCGGTGCGCCCGGCGGGACGGGACCTCAGTGGTAGGCGGGCTGTGACTGGACGTTGAGCCGGTCCATCCACACCCACTTGGCGGGTTCGGTGCGCCAGTCGTCGAGCCTCAGTACGTCGAAGCCCTTGACGATGTCGTTCGAGTAGATGTGGCCGTTGTAGTAGTACGCCGACCAGGAGCCGCCCAGGCTGAGCCGGTCCGTGGTGAGCGGGCCGCGCTCGAAGTAGGCGATCTCCTCGGGCTGTGCGGCGTCGGTGAAGTCCCAGACGGAGACGCCGCCCTGGTACCAGGCCTGGACCATGATGTCGCGGCCGCCGCCGACCGGGACCAGCGAGCCGTTGTGGGCGACGCAGTTCTCGGTGTCGGCCTGGTGGCGCGGGATCTTGAAGTAGCTGCGGAAGACGAGCTTGCGCTGGTCGCCCCTGCCCTGGATCTCGTAGATGCCGTCGGCGCCGCGGTCGGGGCCGGTCGCCGCGTTGCAGGTGGCGCCGCCACCGCCGCCGAGCTCGTCGGTGAAGACGACCTTGTTCGCGCTCTCGTTGAAGGTGGCGGAGTGCCAGAACGCGAAGTTGACGTTGTCCTGCACCCGGTCGATGACCTTCGGCTGCTCGGGACGGCTGATGTCGAAGAGGATGCCGTCGCCCATGCAGGCGCCGGCCGCGAGGTTCTTCGAGGGCAGCACGGTGATGTCGTGGCAGCCGGTGGTCTTCGCGACACCGGGGTTGGCCGGGGCGCCGGGGTTGCCGCCGTCCGGGAAGAGCACCGGGAAGCCCACCACCGCGGCCTTGGCCGGCTCCTTCCTGGGCACCTTGATCACGGAGATGCCGTCGTGCGGCGGCCGGCAGTCCGGGAAGGCCTCGTTGGGCGAGTAGGAGGAGACGTAGACGTAGATGTCGCGGCCGCCCGGCACGAGGGTGTGGGTGTGGGAGCCGCAGGCGGTCTCGACGGACTTGACGTACTTGGGGTTCTTCTTGTCCCGGATGTCGAAGATCTTGATGCCCTCCCACGAGGACTTCTCGGTCGCCGGCTGCGAGACGCTGTTGCAGGAGTCGTCGCTGCGCGAGGAGTCGGTGGAGAGGAAGAGCAGGTCGCCGGAGACGGAGATGTCGTTCTGGCCGCCGGGGCAGAGCACGGTGCTGACGGTCTTCGGCGCCTTGGGATCGGCGATGTCGTAGATGGTGAAGCCGTCGTAGTTGCCGGCGTAGGCGTACCGGCCCTGGAAGGCGAGGTCGGTGTTGATCCCGTTGGGGTTGGTGCTGGGGATCGTCGTCAGGTGCTTGATGTTCGGGCTGTGGACGATCTGGTCCTGCCCGGGTAAGTCGCCCGCGAGGCGGGAGTCCGGGGTGATCCGCAGGTCGCCCGGGTCCGGTGTGGCGGCCGCGGGTCCGGCGGCCAGGAGTGTGGCGAGGAGCCCGGCCGCCGCGGCGGCCACCCCCAGACTCCTGCGCCGCACCCGGTGGGGGTGTGATGTCGTCAAGGTGCTCTCCCTTGGGTACGTATGGAGTACGTACAGACCCGGGCAGTATGGTCCTCATCATGGACACGACAAAAGGCTTACGACGGCCACGTGTGGCGGCCGTCGCCGCCGCGGTCCTCCTCCTGGGCCTCGGCGGCTGCCGTGGCGGGGACGGGGCGGACGCCGCCGACGGCGGCGGGCAGGTGGTGATCGCGCCCGGCCGTCCGGGCGACACGCCGCGCACGCTCTCACCCGAGCAGGCGGCGAGACAGCGTCCGGACGACAGCCCCAACGCGGCCGACCAGAGCTACGTGGCGAACATGGTCGTGCACCACCGGCAGGCCCTGACCATGACCGCGCTCGCGCCCGACCGGGCCGGCGGCGAGGCCGTCAAGCGGCTCGCCGAACGGATCAAGGCGGCCCAGCAGCCCGAGATCGGGGCCATGGAGGGCTGGCAGAAGAAGTACCCCGCGCCGGCCGGACAGGCGGGCGGACCGTCCGCCGGGCACGACCACCACGCGATGCCGGGGATGGCGACCGAGCAGCAGCTGGCAGAGCTCTCCGCGGCCCGCGGCGCCGACTTCGACCGGATCTTCCTCCGGCTGATGACCGCCCACCACCAAGGGGCCCTGAAGATGGCCGGCGACGTGCTGGCCGCCGGGAACAACGTGGCCGTGGAGGAGATGGCGACCGAGGTCGTGGCCCAGCAGACCGCCGAGATCCACCGGATGCGGGCCATGGGCTGACGCCCCGGTACGGCGGTGCGATGCTGGGAGTCGCACCGCGGAAGGACGCGCATCCGCGGAAGGAGCTGCGCCATGCTTCGTGTCGCCGTCGTCGGCTCGGGTCCGAGCGGGGTCTACGCCGCCCAGGCCCTGGTCGCACAGCGCGAGGTGCCCGGGGTCCGGGTGGACGTGCTGGACCGGCTGCCCTGCCCGTACGGGCTGGTCCGGTACGGCGTCGCCCCCGACCACGAGAAGATCAAGTCGCTCCAGGGCAACCTGCGCGGGGTGCTGGAGGACGACCGGATCCGCTTCATCGGCCATGTCGAGGTCGGTGGGCCGCAGTGCACCACCGCCCGGCTGCGGGAGCTGTACCACGCCGTCGTCTACTGCGTGGGCGCCGCCCGGGACCGGACCCTGGGCATCCCCGGCGAGGAGCTGGCCGGGGTGCACTCCGCGACCTCCTTCGTGTCCTGGTACAGCGCCCACCCCGACGCCGAGGAGGCGGGGTTCGACCTGACCGGGGTGCGGTCGGCGGTGGTGGTCGGGGCGGGCAACGTCGCGGTGGACGTGACGCGGATGCTGGCGCGCGGCGAGGCGGACCTCGCACCGACGGACATGCCGCACGCAGCGCTGCGCGCGCTGGCCGGCAGCGGTGTGCGCCGGGTGCACATGGTGGCCCGGCGCGGGCCCTCGCAGGGCAAGTTCACCACCAAGGAGCTGCGGGAGCTGGGCACCCTGCCCGGGGTCGCCGTCGAGCTGGATCCGGCCGAACTCGCCCTGGACCCGGCCTACGCCGACCCGGCCGCGCCCCTCCCGGCGGTCAACCGGCGCAACGTGGAGGTGCTGCGCGGCTGGGCCGGGCAGGGTGCGCCGGAGGCGGACCGGCGGATCGTGCTGCGGTTCTTCCTGCGCCCGGTGGAGGTGCTGGGCGACGCCGCCGGGCGGGTCGTCGGGGTGCGCTTCGAGCGGACCGCGCCGGACGGCCGCGGCGGGGTGAGCGGTACGGGCACGTACGAGGACGTCGAGGCGCAGCTGGTGCTGCGCTCGGTGGGCTACCGCGGGGTGCCGCTGCCGGGGCTGCCCTTCGACCCGGCGACCGGGACCGTGCCGCACGCCGCGGGCCGGGTGGTGCGGGACGGGCGGGCCTCGGTCGGCGAATACGTGGCGGGCTGGATCAAGCGCGGCCCGACCGGGGTGATCGGCACCAACCGGCCGTGTGCCAAGGAGACCGTCTCCTCGCTGCTCCAGGACGCGGCCCTGCTCGCCCGGCGGGAGCTGCCCGGCGATCCGCTGGACGCGCTGCGGGCGGCCGGACTGGACCCGGTGCTGTGGCCGGGCTGGCTGGCGATCGAGTCGGCGGAGGCCGACCTGGGCCGGACGCTCGGCCGCCACACGGTCAAGATCCCGGACTGGCCGGGCCTGCTGACGGCGGCGGGCACGGCCGGGCCCGGTACGGGCCGGGGCGCGCCCGGCGGACCGGGCCCGGACACACCCGCCGGCTAGGCGGGCCGGGCCGACGGGGCGCCCAGCCGGGCCGCCTCGGCGTCCGCTGCGGTCAGGACGCTGTCGAGGAGGCCCGGGAAGAGCCCGTCCAGCTCGGCGCGGCGCAGGCCGTTCATCTTGGCCGTGCCGCGGTAGGTCTGCCGTACGACGCCCGCCTCGCGCAGCACCCGGAAGTGGTGCGTGGTGGTGGACTTGGTGACGGGCAGCTCGAAGTACGAGCAGGACAACTCGACCCCGGTGCCCGCCAGTTCCCGGACGATCACCAGCCGGACCGGGTCGGAGAGGGCGTGCAGGACCCCTTCGAGCCGGATGTCCGCGGGCTCGGGGTGGGCGAGGGCGCGGCTCGGTTCACGTTCCGTCATGTCCAGTGCTCCGCTCACTCGGTCGGGGTCCCCTGCGGCTCCATGGTACGACGAACGTCGTATGACCGGGCGTCGTCGTATGACCGGATGCCGTACGGCTGGGCGCTGGCGGTCCGGATGCCGTACGACCGGGGCCGGCGGTCGGCCGCTGCTCCGGGGCCGGCGGACTGGCCGGCGGTCCCGGTCCGGGGGCCGGCGGTCAGGACCGGTGGTACTGCTCCGGCACCCGGATCTCGGCGCCCAGCTCCCGCGCGGCGCGTCGGGCGAAGTGCGGGTCGCGCAGCAGTTCGCGGCCCAGCAGGACCGCGTCCGCCTCGCCGTTGGCCAGGATCTTCTCGGCCTGCTCGGGCTCCGTGATCAGCCCCACGGCGGCCACCGGCAGGGCGGTCTCGGCCTTGACCCGGGCCGCGAAGGGCACCTGGTAGCCGGGGCCGACCGGGATCCGGACACCGGGGGCCAGGCCGCCGCTGGAGACGTCCAGCAGGTCCACCCCGTGCCGGTGCAGCTCGGCGGCCAGCCGGACGGTCTCGTCGGCGGTCCAGCCGTCCTCCTCCAGCCAGTCGGTGGCCGAGATCCGGAAGAACAGCGGCAGCTCCTCGGGCCAGACCGCCCGGACGGCGTCGACGACCTCCAGCACGAAGCGGGTCCGGTTCTCGTAGGAGCCGCCGTACTCGTCCTGGCGACGGTTGCTGTGCGGGGAGAGGAACTGGCCGATCAGGTAGCCGTGGGCGCCGTGGATCTCCAGCACCTGGTAGCCGGCGGCCAGGGCGCGCCCGGCGGCGGCCGCGAAACGGCCGGTGATCTCGTGGATCTCCTCGACGGTCAGCTCGCGCGGGACCGCGTCCCCTTCGGCGAACGGCACAGGGCTGGGGGCGCTCGGCAGCCAGCCGTGCCCCTCCGGGCCGACCTGGGCGCCGCCCTTCCACGGCTGCGCGGTGGAGGCCTTGCGCCCGGCGTGGGCGATCTGGATCCCCGGCACGGTGCCCTGCGCCTTGAGGAAGTCGGTGATCCGGCGCAGCGCCGCGACCTGGGTGTCGTTCCAGATGCCGAGGTCGTGGGGGGAGATCCGGCCCTCCGGGGAGACCGCCGTGGCCTCCTGGACGATCAGGCCGGTGCCGCCGGCCGCGCGGGCGGCGTAGTGGGCGAAGTGCCAGTCGTTCGCGACGCCCGCACCGGGCCCGAAGGCCTCGGCGCTGTACTGGCACATCGGGGCCATCCACAGGCGGTTCGGCACGGTGACCGAGCGGAGGGTGTAGGGCTCGAACAGGGAGGTGCTCATGAGGGGCTCTCCAACTCGCGGTGCGGCTGAGTACGAGGAACACCGTACTACGAATTTCCCCGTACTACGAGATCTCTCGTACAAGATTCCTGTGCGCCGCCGGGGTCACTGTCAGCGGGTGGGTGCACACTGGCCGGAAAGACGCTTTTCGGGACACGACGTCCGGAGGATCGCGGCCATGACCGATGTGCTGCTGCTGGTGGGAACACGCAAGGGGCTCTTCGTCGGGCGCCGCCGGGACGACGGCCCCTGGCGTTTCGACGGCCCGCACTTCAACGCCCAGGCCGTGTACGCGGTCGCCGTCGACCGCCGCGGGCCCGCGCCCCGGCTGCTGGCCGGCGGGGACAGCACGCACTGGGGCCCCTCCGTCTTCACCTCGGACGACCTCGGGGCGACCTGGCAGGAACCCACCGCGCCGGCGGTGCGCTTCCCCGCGGACACCGGGGCGTCCCTGGAGCGGGTCTGGCAGCTGCATCCGGCGGGCCCGGAGGCGCCGGACGTCGTCTACGCCGGGACGGAACCGGCGGCCCTGTTCCGCTCGGCCGACCGAGGCGAGAGCTTCGAGCTCGTACGGCCGCTGTGGGAGCACCCGAGCCGCAAGGACTGGCAGCCGGGCGGCGGCGGTGAGGCCGTGCACACCGTGATCACGCACCCGGGCGACGCCGACGCGGTGACCGTGGCGGTCTCGGCGGCCGGCGTCTTCCGCACCCGGGACGGCGGCGCGACCTGGGCGCCGTCCAACGAGGGGGTCTCGGCGGTCTTCCTGCCCGATCCGCACCCCGAATTCGGCCAGTGCGTGCACAAGATCGCCCAGGACGCCGGCGACACCGACCGGCTGTACCTGCAGAACCACTGGGGCGTCTACCGCAGCGACGACGCCGGCGGCCGGTGGACGGACATCGGGGCGGGCCTGCCCTCGGACTTCGGCTTCACGGTGGCCGCCCACCCCCACCGGCCGGACACCGCCTACCTCTTCCCGCTGAACGCCGACTCCGACCGGGTCCCCGCCGGGCACCGCTGCCGCGTCTTCCGTACCCGCGACGCGGGCGCCACCTGGGAGCCGCTGACGGCGGGCCTGCCGGACGGGGCGCACTACGGGACGGTGCTGCGGGACGCGATGTGCACGGACGACGCGGATCCGGCCGGCATCTACTTCGGCAACCGCAACGGCGAGCTGTACGCCAGCGCGGACGACGGCGACAGCTGGGAGCTGCTGGCCTCGCACCTGCCCGACGTGCTGTGTGTCCGGGCGGCCTTGATCGGCCACTAGAGTGACCCGGTGTGGCAGCACGACCGTTGAACGAGATCGTAGAAGCAGGCTGGGCACGCGCGCTGGAGCCCGTGGCGGGGCAGATCGCCGCCATGGGGGACTTCCTGCGCGCCGAGATCGCCGCGGGGCGTACGTACCTGCCGGCGGGCGCGCACGTGCTGCGCGCCTTCCAGCAGCCCTTCGACGAGGTCAGAGTCCTCGTCATGGGCCAGGACCCCTATCCGACGCCCGGGCACGCCGTGGGCCTGTCCTTCTCGGTCGCACCCGAGGTGCGCCCGGTTCCCGGCAGCCTGGAGAACATCTTCCGGGAGCTCCACAGTGATCTTGGACACCCCCGGCCGGCGAACGGCGACCTGACCCCGTGGACCCGGCAGGGCGTACTGCTGCTGAACAGGGCGCTGACCACGGCCCCGCGCAAGCCCGGCGGGCACCGCGGCAAGGGCTGGGAAGCGGTCACCGAGCAGGCGATCCGGGCCCTGGCGGCGCGCGGCAAGCCGCTGGTCTCGGTGCTGTGGGGCCGGGACGCGCGCAATCTGCGGCCGCTGCTCGGCGACCTGCCGGCCGTGGAGTCGGCGCACCCCTCGCCCATGTCGGCCGACCGCGGGTTCTTCGGCTCGCGGCCCTTCAGCCGGGTCAACGACCTGCTGGTGCGCCAGGGTGCACAGCCTGTGGACTGGAGCTTGCCGTCCGTCAGTTGACAGGTGTCTGCCTTCACCGGATAAATACGGACAGATGACGCCGAGCCCACCCCTCCCCGAACACCGGCTTCCGATAAGCCAGTAGCATGCGGCGCCATGAGCACCCCCACTGGGCCCGCGAACGGCCTGCCCGTACGAATGCCGCGACCCCGCCCGACCGGACGGCACCGCCGGCCCGAGCCCGCGGCGGCGCCCGAGGGCGCGCCCGCGCTGGTCCTCGCCGTGCCGGGTGCCCCTTCCGCCACCGCGCGGGGGCTCGCGGAGGAGATCCTCAGCATCGGCCGCTCGGAGCTGCCCGGCCTCGACGCCCGGATCGGCTACCTGGACGGGGAGCACCCGGAGGGCGACAGCGCGCCGGAGTTCCCGTCCCTTTCCTCGGTCCTCACCGCGGTGGCGCAGGAGCGCGCCGCCCGTGCCGAGTTCGCCCGCGCCGCCGGCCAGGAGGTGCCCGCGCCCACCGGCCCGGACGCCGTGGTGGTCCCGCTGCTGGCCGGCCCCGACAGCGACCTGCTGCGCCGGATCCGCCAGGCCCTGATGGAGAGCTCGGCGGCCGTCGAGCTCTCCGAGGTCCTGGGCCCGCACCCGCTGCTGGCCGAGGGCCTGCACGTGCGCCTGTCCGAGGCCGGCCTGGCGCGCGCCGACCGGGCCCGGCTGTTCACCGTCGCGACGGCGGCCGACGGCATCATCCTGGCCACCACCGGCGGCGAGGAGGCGGTCCAGGCCGCCGGGATCACCGGCATGCTGCTGGCCGCCCGGCTCGCGGTGCCCGTGATGGCGGCCGCCCTGGACCAGGAGGGCTCGGTGGCCTCGGTCGCCCAGCAGCTGCGGGACTCCGGCTCCGTGCAGCTGGCGATGGCCCCGTACCTGATCGGCCCGGAGGCCGCCGAGGGCCTGCTGGACACCGCCTGCAAGGAGGCCGACTGCTCGGCCGCCGAGGCGCTGGGCGCCTACCCGGCGATCGGCAAGCTCGCCGTGGCGCAGTACGGTGCCGCGCTCGGTCTGCCGCAGGCCGCGTCGGCCCGCTGACGGCCGACTGACGGCCGGCTGACGGCCCGCCCGTGGCACGGCCGGCTGACGGCCGTCCCGTGACCTCGCGAGGGGCCGCCCCGTGGATTCCCCGGGGCGCCCCCTCGCCGCGCTTTCGGCCCTGCGGCCCCGCTCAGCCGAAGACCACGCAGGTGGCAGCCGGTACCGCGACCGAGCCGGCCCGGTGCGGGTGCCCGGTGCGCGGGTCCACGTCGAACCAGGTGACGTCCCCGGAGCGCTCGTCGGCCGCGTACAGCCGGCCGGCCGGCCCGAGCGCCAGGTCGCGCGGCCAGCGGCCGCCGGTGGGCACGGTCGCGGTGAGCCGGGGGCGCTCGGGCCCGTCGGCGAGGGACAGCACGGCGATCGCGTCCGTACCGCGTACGGCGGCCCAGACGAACCGGCCGTCCGGATCGGCCACCACGGCCGAGGGGTACGCCCGTACGCCGGCGGGAGCACCCGCCGGGACCACCGGGACCTGCGCGACGGGGTCGAGCCGCCCGGCCGCCGCGTCCCAGCGGCAGACGGTCAGCACCGGCCGCAGCTCGCCCAGGACGTAGACCACCGCCCCGTCCGGGTGGAAGACGAGGTGCCGCGGGCCGGTCCCGGCCGGCAGCTTCGCCTCCGCGTGCACGCGGAGCGCCAGGCCGCCGCCGCTGCCGTCCGTCGCGGAGGCGGGATCCGCCGCGCAGACGCGGACCGAGTCCGTCCCGAGGTCCACGGACAGCACCCAGCGCCCGCCCGGGTCGGGCAGTACCTGGTGGGCGTGCGGCTGCCGCTGCCGGTCGGGATCGGGGCCGCTGCCCCGGTGGGGCAGCACCGCGACAGCTCCGCCGGGCCGCCCCGCGGCGTCCAGCGCGAGCGCGCTCACGCTGCCGGAGGTGTAGTTCGCCGTGTACAGCCGGCGCCCGGCCACCGCGAGGTGGGTGGGCCCGGAGCCGCCGACCGGCGCGGCACCGCCCAGCGGTGCGAGCCCGGCGCCGGTCGGCCGAAAGGCGCGTACGGCACCGGGGTCGGCCTCGCTGACGGCGTAGAGGACCGAGCCGTCCGCGGAGAGCGCCAGGTACGAGGGGTCGGCGACCGTGTCGGTGGCGGACAGCGGGGTCAGCGCCCCGGTCGCCGGGTCGACGGCCGCGGTGGTGATGCCGCGGCCGCCCACTGACGTGAACGACCCGATGTACGCCCGGTGTTCGCGGCCGGGTTCACGGTCGTGTCCGCGGCCGGGTTCACGGTCGAGTTCGCGTCCGTGTCCGCGTCCTGGCTCCTGCCCGGGTGCGTCGCTGCCCACGTGTGCTTCCCCTCTCCTGACGGTCCGCGCCGGATCCGTGCGCCGACCGTAGCAGAAGGTCTAGACCAGATAGCGGCCCTCTGCCCGGTCCCGTGCGCCCTCGTGGTGAACGTAGGCCGGGCTGGTCTGCCGGTCCTCGTACGTGCGGTGGAAGACCGGCGTCGCGGATCCGGAGATCGGCGGCACGATCCAGGACCAGTCGGCCCCGACCGCGCGGCCCTTGCGCTCCTCCCGTTCGAGATGGTTCAGGAACCGCCGGGACTCCGAGTGGTGGTCGGCGATGGTGACCCCGGCCCGGTCGAAGGAGTGCAGCACCGCCCGGTTGAGTTCGACCAGCGCCCGGTCCTTCCACAGGGAGCGGTCGCTGGCGGTGTCCAGGCCCAGCATGCGGGCCACCACGGGCAGCAGGTTGTAGCGGTCGGCGTCGCCGAGGTTGCGGGCGCCGATCTCGGTGCCCATGTACCAGCCGTTGAAGGGCGCGGCCGGGTAGTGGAGTCCGCCGATCTCCAGGCACATGTTGGAGATGGCCGGGACGGCGTGCCAGCGCAGCCCCCAGGCGCTCCAGCGGGCGTCCTCCGGGTGCTCGATCGGCACCTCCAGGACGGCGTCCGCGGGCAGGTCGAACCACCGCGGCTTGTCGTCGCACCCCTGCACCACGAGCGGCAGGAGGTCGAAGGGCGTTCCGGCGCCGCCCGGCCAGCCGAGCGCGCGCAGCGCCTCGGTCAGCTCACGGTTGCGGGGGTCCCCCACCGTGACGGAGGGGTGGTCGCCGTAGCCGGCGTAGCGGATGAGCTGTTCGCTCCAGATGAGCGGGCCCGGGCGCCCCGGGGCGTCCGGGGCGAAGACCGTGATGGTGGGGCGGACGCGGCCGCCGTTGGTCGCCTCGCGCAGGTGCTCCACGCACTCGGCGGCGATCTCGTCGGCGCCGGTGAGCTCTCTGCGGTCGCGCACCCGCAGCGAGTTCCAGTAGAGCCGGCCTATGCAGCGGTTGCTGTTGCGCCAGGCGACCCGGGCGCCGTGCACGAGCTCCTCGGCCGTGTGCCGGTACGTTCCGGTCTCGGCGAGCTCGGCCCGTACGGCGGCGATCCGGTCCCGCGGATCGCCTGCGCCCGGGGTCTCCCTGTGGAACAGTCGGATGAACTCCTCAGCCGCGTCCGCTGTCTGAGCGGTCGTCGAGCGCTCGTGAAGTATTTCCATTCCGGGCGGTTACCCCCTGTCCGGCCAGATCCACCCTGTACGTGCCGGATGAATGTGCGGTTGGGCCTTACCGGTTGTACATGCCGCAGGTCGGGGCAGGCGGGCGGGACGGACCCGGAACACCCCTCCGGGTGACGAACGGGCGAACGGGTTGCGGACGGGCGCCGGCACTCTTACGGGCCCGCCGCGCGGGGCCTGCCGCGCGGGGGCTGCCGCGCGGGGCCCGCCGCCCGGGCCCCGGATGCGGCGCGTTCGGTCAGGAACGGACCAGGGGGTCGGTGCGCGGGGTGCGCAACGGCTCGTCGAGGGCGGCCAGCAGCTTCTCCAGGCCGCTCACGTGGCTGAGCGCGGGGACGCCGGGCGCCTCGGCCG
>NZ_WTFF01000185.1 GCF_019400985.1 Streptomyces bambusae | reverse complement strand
GGCGGAGGGGGCTCAGCCCGCCGGCGTCGAGGACTTCAGGGTGCCGTCCGGGGCCGCGAGCAGGACCGGGGTGTCCGGACCGCCGAGGTCGCGGACGGCGGCCCGGTCGGCGTCGGCCGGGGCGTCGGCGGTGCTGACGACGGCGGCGGCCTCCAGCGACCGGGCGCCGCTGGCCACGGCCATGGCGACGGCGGTCTGGAGGGCGCTGAGCTTGAGGGAGTCGAGCGAGACGGTGCCGGCGACGTACGTGCGGCCGGTCTCGTCGCGGACCGCGGCACCCTCGGGCACGCCGTTGCGGGCCCGGGCGCTGCGCGCCAGCGTGATGATCTTGCTGTCCTCGGGGCCCAGTTCGGTGGTGTCGGTCATGGGCGACAGCATATGGAGCGCCTGGGCGGGGCCGGGCGACGACCCCGCCGAGGCGCTCTCCCCTCCACCCCCCGTTCCGCTCCACGACGCCCCCCGGCGTCCCCCTGGAACGGATCTTGCTTGGCACAAGCAAAGCTAAGCGTAAGGTAAAGAAATCCGATGATCGGCCAACTGGCGAAATCGTGACCTTGGCGGAACCAGGCCCTCCGCAGGCGGCCTTCAGAGCCGGTCGAGCCGCAGCCGCTCCGCGCGCGGCAGCCCCGCCACCACCAGGTCGTACGAGTCCTCGACGAGCTCGCGCACCATCCGGTCGGGCAGCCCGTCCACGGTCACGGTGTTCCAGTGCCGCTTGTTCATGTGCCAGCCCGGCGCGATCGCGGGGTGCTCGGCCCGGAGCCGGACGGCCAGCTCCGGGTCGCACTTGAGGTTGACCGTCAGCGGCGTCGCGTCCAGGGCCGAGAGCGCGAACATCTTGCCCAGCACCTTGAAGACCGAGGTCTCCGGGTTGAAGGGGAACTCCTCCACCGCCGCGTTGAAGCCCAGGCAGAACGCGCGCAGCTCGGCCGGGGTCACAGCGCCCCGCCCCGCTCCGGCCCCGGATCCCGGTCCGCCGAGGGGTCGGACTCCGGCTGCACCGGCTCCGCGAGCACGGTGACGATCTTGTTCCGGCGGCCCGCCGGAGCCTCCGCCGTCAGCCGCAGCGACCGTCCGTCGGGCAGCTCGACCAGCGCCGAGGCGCCGGCGATCGGCACCCGGCCGAGCGCCTTGGCCAGCAGTCCGCCGACCGTCTCCACGTCCTCGTCGTCGAAGGCGTCGATCCCGAAGAGCTCGCCGAGGTCGGTGATGTCCAGACGGGCCGTCACCCGGTAGCGGTCCTCGCCGAGTTCCTCGACGGGCGGGAGTTCGCGATCGTACTCGTCGGTGATCTCGCCGACGATCTCCTCCAGGATGTCCTCGATGGTGACGATCCCGGCCGTGCCGCCGTACTCGTCGATGACGACGGCGACGTGGTTGCGGACCTGCTGCATCTCGCGCAGCAGGTCGCCGGCGTTCTTGGTGTCCGGCACGAAGACCGCCGGGCGCATGGCCGTGGTCACCAGTTCCGCCTCGGCCTCGCGGTTGATGTGCGTCTTGCGGACCAGGTCCTTCAGGTACACGATCCCGACGATGTCGTCCTCGTTCTCCCCGGCCACCGGGATCCGCGAGAAGCCCGAGCGCAGGGCGAGGGTGGTCGCCTGACGGATCGTCTTGTACCGCTCGATGCAGATCAGGTCGGTGCGCGGCACCATCACCTCGCGCACCAGGGTGTCGCCGAGCTCGAAGACCTGGTGCACCATCCGGCGCTCCTCGTCCTCGATCAGCGACTCCTTCTCCGCCAGGTCCACCAGCGCACGCAGCTCCGCCTCGGACGCGAAGGGGCCCTTGCGGAAGCCCTTGCCGGGGGTGAGCGCGTTACCGATGAGGATGAGCAGGTGCAGGATCGGGCCCATCACCCGGGCCAGCGGCACCAGGACGTACGCCGCGGCCGTCGCCGTGTTCAGCGGGTGCTGGAGGCCGATGGTGCGCGGCGAGACGCCCACGGCGACGAAGGAGACCAGCACCATCACCGCGATGGCGACCAGCAGCGCCTTCCAGTTCTCGCCGAGCGCGTCCAGGCAGACGTACGTGACGAGCACGCCCGCCGCCATCTCGCAGGTCACCCGCACCAGCAGCGCCACGTTGACGTAGCGCGTCGGATCGGCGGCGACCTGCGCCAGCTTGGCGCTGCCGCGCCGGCCCTCGCGTACGGCCTGCTCGGCGCGGAAGCTGGAGACCCGGGCGATGCCCGCCTCGGCGCAGGCCGCCAGCCAGGCCACCACGACGAGCAGGACCGCCCCGGTGATCAGCTGGGGGGCGGTCACGAGACGGTGGGGGCCGGCGAGGGGCCGGTCAGGCCGTGCTCGGCCCGCCAGCCGTCCACGATGGCCGCCTGGAGGCCGAACATCTCGGCCTTCTCGTCCGGCTCCTCGTGGTCGTACCCGAGCAGGTGCAGCACCCCGTGGACGGTCAGGAGCTGGAGCTCCTCGTCCATGGAGTGCTGCGTCGGCGCGTCCTCGCCCTGCTTCTTGGCGACCTCGGGGCAGAGCACGATGTCGCCGAGGAGCCCCTGCGGCGGCTCCTCGTCGTCCTTGGCCGGCGGACGCAGCTCGTCCATCGGGAAGGACATGACGTCGGTGGGTCCGGGCAGGTCCATCCACTGGATGTGGAGCTGCTCCATCGCCGCGGCGTCGACGACGATGACGGAGAGCTCGGACAGCGGGTGGATCCGCATCCTGGTGAGCGCATAGCGGGCGATGTCGAGGATCGCCTGCTCGTCGACCTCGGTTCCGGACTCGTTGTTGACGTCGATCGACATGTTCTTCTCGTGCTACTTCCCGTTGCGGCTGTCGTACTGCTCGTACGCGTCGACGATACGGCCGACGAGCCGGTGCCGTACGACATCCTGCGACGTCAGCATCGAGAAGTGCACGTCCTCGACGCCGTCGAGGATCTCCCGGACCTGGCGCAGCCCGGACTTGGTGCCGCCCGGAAGGTCGACCTGGGTGATGTCACCCGTGATCACGATCTTCGAATCGAAGCCGAGCCGGGTCAGGAACATCTTCATCTGCTCGGGATTCGTGTTCTGCGCCTCGTCCAGGATGATAAAAGCATCATTCAGGGTGCGACCGCGCATGTACGCCAGCGGCGCCACCTCGATCGTGCCGGCCGCCATCAGGCGCGGGATCGAGTCCGGGTCGAGCATGTCGTGCAGCGCGTCGTACAGCGGGCGCAGGTACGGGTCGATCTTCTCGTAGAGCGTGCCGGGCAGGAAGCCGAGCCGCTCGCCCGCCTCGACGGCGGGGCGGGTCAGGATGATCCGGTTGACCTGCTTGGACTGCAGGGCCTGGACCGCCTTGGCCATGGCGAGGTAGGTCTTGCCGGTACCGGCGGGGCCGATGCCGAAGACGACCGTGTGCTTGTCGATGGCGTCGACGTAGCGCTTCTGGTTGAGGGTCTTGGGGCGGATGGTGCGGCCGCGGCTGGAGAGGATGTTCTGGGTGAGCACCTCTGCGGGCGTCTCGGCCGGGCCGTTGCCGGTCTCGCTCGCCTTGAGCATGGCGATCGAGCGTTCCACTGCGTCCTCCGTCATCGGCTGCCCGGTGCGGAGCACCAGCATCATCTCGTCGAACAGGCGCTGGATCAGGGCGACTTCCCTGGCGTCGCCGATCGCGCTGATCTCATTTCCCCGGACATGGATGTCGGCCTCCGGGAAGGCGTTCTCTATCACGCGCAACAGTGCGTCACCCGAGCCGAGCACCGTCACCATGGGGTGCTTGGCCGGAACGGTGAAGTGGGCTCGTGCCTGTCCCGGTGCGGGGATGTGGGCTGTGGGTGTCTGCGTCATGGGCCGGCTCTGAGGCCTGCACATACCTCCCGTTGCGGGGTCTCGCCGATCGACGACCTCTGAGTACCAAGCGTACGACGCCGCTGCCGGCTTCCCGAGGGGTTTTCCCGGGGGTGGGGGCCGGGCGGAGGGGAGCCGTCCGCACCGGCCGCCCGGGGCCCCGCACCCCGGGCCGCCGGGCCTACGCCGGGTTGCGGAAGCCGATCGTCGGCACCGCCCGGCGCCGGTCCGCGGCCGGGCCGGCCTGCGGCGGCAGCAGGGCGTCCAGGAAGGCGTAGCGGGCGGGCGGGTCCGGCTGTCCGCGCCACCAGGCCGCGACCTCCGGCCAGCCGGGGGCGGAGAGCGAGCCGCCGAACTCCTGCACCGAGAGGGCCGCCGTCAGGCCCGCGAACGCCAGCCGGTCGGCGAGCGGCCAGCCGGCCAGGGTGCCGGTGACGAAGCCGGCCATGTACACGTCGCCGGCGCCCGTGGGGTCGAGGGCCTCGACCGCGATGGCGGGCACGTCCGCGGTCTCCCCGGTGCGGCCGTCCACCGCGTACGAGCCCTCCGGGCCCATGGTCACCACCGCGATCGGCACCCGGTCGGCCAGGGCCCGGGCCGCGGCGCGGGGGCAGTCGGTGCGGGTGTAGCGCATGGCCTCCCCGGCGTTGGGCAGGAAGGCCTCGCAGTGCTCCAGGTCGAGCGCGGCCAGGTCCCAGCGGCCGCTGTCGTCCCAGCCGACGTCGGCGAAGACCCGCGCCCCCCGGCGGGCCGCCGCGGCCACCCACGCCTCGGGGCGGCCGGGGGTCAGCGAGGCGATGGCGGCGCGGGCGCGCGGCGGGGCGTCGGGGAAGGGGCCGTGGCCGTCCGGGCCCGGGGCCCGGGCGCCGAAGGCGGGGGACGGGGCCTCGTGGCCGTGGCTGACCATGGTGCGCTCGCCCTCGTAGGCCATCGAGACGGTGACCGGGCTGTGCCAGCCGGGGACGGTCCGCGACAGCGACAGGTCGATGCCCTCGCCCTGCTCCAGCGCGTCCCAGCAGTACTCGCCGTAGTGGTCGTCCCCGAAGGCGGCCGCCAGCGAGGTCCGCAGGCCCAGCCGGGCCAGCGCGGTGGCCATGTTGGCGACCCCGCCCGGGCTGGAGCCCATGCCCCGCGCCCAGGACTCCGTACCGCGTACGGGGGCCGAGTCGAGGCCGGTGAAGATGATGTCCAGGAAGACGGTGCCGGTGAGGAAGACGTCGCAGTCGGGGTCCTCGGGCGCGCGCAGGGCGCCGAGCGGGTCCACCGGGTCCGCGACGCAGGCGGCGGGCTGCGGCGCGGTGGAGCCGACGGTCGGCGTGGTGGTGCGGACGGTCCGGTCGCTGGGACGGCTCACGGTCAACTCCCCGGTTCGACGGAGAGCTGCCGGCACTCCCCGTGTGGGCCCGAGTCAAAACCAATGGTGGGCTAGATCACAAGCAAGGACACCCGTGCGGGCCGCCCGGTCCCGTACGGGGCCGGGCGGGGCGCCGGGCGGGGCCGGGCGGCCGGTCAGGGGCGCTTGGGCAGCGGGACCCGCAGCAGGTCGGCGGCCACGGTCAGCTCGCCCTCGAAGCCGGCCTCGCGCGCCTCGCGCTCGAAGGCCTGCGGGTCGGTGTACCGCTGCGAGAAGTGCGTCAGCACCAGGTGCCGTACGCCCGCGTCGCGTGCGACCCGGGCCGCCTGGCCCGCGGTGAGGTGGCCGTGCTCGGTGGCGAGCCGGGCATCCTCGTCGAGGAACGTCGACTCGATCACGAGCATGTCGCAGCCCACGGCGAGCGCTTCCACGCCCTCGCAGAGCCGGGTGTCCATGACGAAGGCGAAGACCTGCCCGCGCCGGTGCTCGCTGACCTGCTCCAGCGTGACCCCGTCCAGGGAGCCGTCCCGCTGGATGCGGCCGACGTCGGGGCCGGTGATGCCGTGCCGGGCCAGCAGCTCGGGCAGTATCCGGCGGCCGTCGGGCTCGGCGAGCCGGTAGCCGAAGGACTCGACCGGGTGCGAGAGCCGGCGGGCATGGAGGGTGTACGCCGGCGTGCTCGCCAGCACACCGTCCTGGGCGACCGGCACCTCGTCGACGACCACGGTCTCCCGGTAGGCGGTGGCGTGCCGCAGCCGGTCGTAGAACTTCTGCCCGCTGGCCGGGAAGTGCGCGGTGATGGGGTGCGGGACCCGGTCGAGGTTGATGCGCTGGATCACCCCGGCCAGGCCGAGGCTGTGGTCCCCGTGGAAGTGGGTGACGCAGATCCGGTGGATGTCGTGGGCGGCGACGCCGGCGCGCAGCATCTGGCGCTGCGTGCCCTCCCCGGGGTCGAAGAGGATGCCCTCGCCGTCCCAGCGCAGCAGGTAGCCGTTGTGGTTGCGGTGGCGGGTGGGTACCTGGCTGGCGGTACCGAGCACCACGAACTCGCGTGCGGACACGGCTCTAGCCGGGGGGCCACTGGAGGCCGCGGCCGCCCAGGACGTGTGCGTGCGCGTGGAAGACGGTCTGGCCGGCGCCGGCGCCGGTGTTGAGCACGATCCGGAAGCCCGTGCCGTCGATCTTCTCCTGGGCCGCGATCTCGCCGGCGGCGGTCAGCATGTCGGCGGCGGCCTGCGGGTCGGCCGCGGCGAGCGTGGCGGCGTCGGGGTAGTGGACCTTGGGGATGACCAGCACGTGCGTGGGCGCCTGGGGGTTGATGTCCCGGAACGCGTACGTGGTCTCGGTCTCGTGGACCACGGTCGCGGGGACCTCGCCCTTGACGATCTTGCAGAACAGGCAGTCCGCCTGCGGTTCGCCTGCCATCACTCAGCCTCTCGTAACGGTGATCACTCAGCGCATCGTAGCGGGGCGGGGGCCGGCACGGCGGGCCTGTGGATATCAGGACCAGCGCCCCGTGCGGGCAGCGGGCCTGTGGACGTCAGGACCAGCGCCCCGTGCGGGCCAGCAGGACCGCCACCGCCGCCGTGCCGGCCGTCGAGGTGCGCAGGACCGACCGGCCCAGCCGGTACGGATGCGCTCCGGCCTGCGCGAACACCGCGAGCTCCTCCGGCGAGACCCCGCCCTCGGGGCCGACGACGACCACCACCGAGCCGGCGGCGGGCAGCTGCGCCGTCGCCAGCGCCTGCGAGGGGTGGTCGCGGTCCTCGTGGAGTACGACGCCCAGGTCGGCCCCGGCCAGCAGCTGGGCCACCTGCTTGGTGGACATCGCCTCGGCGACCTCCGGGAACCGCACCCGGCGGGACTGCTTGCCCGACTCCCGGGCCGTACTGCGCCACTTGGCCAGCGACTTGGCGCCGCGGTCCCCGCGCCACTGCGTGATGCACCGGGACGCCTGCCACGGCACGATCGCGTCGACGCCGGTCTCGGTCATGGTCTCGACGGCCAGCTCGCCGCGGTCGCCCTTGGGCAGCGCCTGGACGACCGTGATGTGCGGCTGCGGCGCGGGTTCGGTGTGCACGGACTCCAGGTCGGTGACGACGAGGCGGTCCTTGCCCTCGGCGGCCTTGACCACGCCCTCGGCCCAGTGGCCCCGGCCGTCCGTGAGCACCACGTCCTCGCCGGGGGTCAGCCGCTTGACCGACACCGCGTGCCGGCCCTCGGGCCCCTCCAGGACGAACTCCGGGCCCGCGGGCACCTCTTCGACCACGAACACCGGGGCCGTCATCACACGCTCCTCATCTGTGTCTCGGCCAGTTCGGCCGCCAGTACCTCCACCAGTTCCCCGGCCGGCAGGGCCCGGGTCAGCCGGTGGCCCTGGCCCGCCCACAGGGCCATGCCCTGCGGGTCCCCGGCCGCCGCGGCGGCCTTGCGCAGTCCCGCGGTCAGGTGGTGCACCTGAGGGTATGCGGCCGGGGCGTACGGTCCGTGCTCCCGCATGAACCGGTTGACCAGGCCCCGGGCGGGGCGGCCGGAGAACGCGCGGGTGAGCTCGGTGCGGGCGAACAGCGGGTCCGTCAGCGCCTTCTTGTGCAGCGGGTGCGCGCCCGACTCGGGGCACGCCAGGAACGCCGTGCCCAGCTGTGCGGCGTCCGCGCCCGCGGCCAGTACCGCGGCGATCTGCGAGCCGCGCATCAGCCCGCCCGCCGCGATGATCGGCAGCGCGACCGCCTCCCGTACCTGGGCGACCAGCGCCAGCAGCCCGACGCCCGTGCCGTCGGCCTGCGGGTCGTCGCGGTGGGTGCCCTGGTGGCCGCCGGCCTCGATGCCCTGGACGCACACGGCGTCCGCCCCGGCCGCCTGCGCGGTCCGGGCCTCCTCCACGGAGGTCACGGTCACCACGGTGAGCGTGCCGGCCGCGCGCAGCCGGGTGAGCACGTCGGCCGACGGGCAGCCGAAGGTGAACGAGACGACGGGGACCGGGTCTTCGAGCAGGATGGCCAGCTTCGCGTCGTAGCCGTCGTCGGCCGTGCCAACGATGTCATCGTCGGCCAGCGAGGTGTCGTACCAGCTCGCCTCGCCCGCGAGCTGGCCGCGGTAGGCCTCGACTGCGGCCGGTTCGACGTACGCGGTCTGGGGCATGAAGAGGTTCACGCCGAACGGCCGCCGGGTCAGCCCCCGCAGCCGTTTGATCTCCTGGTACATGCCGTCGGCGGTCTTGTAGCCGCCGGCCAGGAAGCCCAGCCCGCCCGCCTCGCACACGGCGGCGGCGAGCGGCGGGCAGGAAGCGCCGCCCGCCATCGGGGCCTGCACGATCGGGTAGTGGGAAAGACCGTTCAGTGCGGTGGACATGAGGTGCATCGTGCCATGCCCACCGCACCGGGCCGAATCGTGGCATTCGCCTGGCATAGTCCGAGCGCGCAGACCGGCCAGGCGACCGCCGAACCGGGGCTATCGCCCGTTGAACGCATCCTTCAGGCGGCTGAACAGGCCCTGCTGCCCCGGCTGGAACTGGCCCATGGGCCGTTCCTCGCCGCGCAGCTTGGCCAGCTGCCGCAGCAGCTCCTCCTGCTGGGCGTCCAGCTTGCTCGGGGTCTGCACCTCGACGTGGACGATCAGGTCGCCGCGGCCGCCGCCGCGCAGGTGGGTGACGCCCCGGCCGTGCAGCGGGATGGACTGTCCGGACTGGGTACCGGGCCGGATGTCCACCTCCTCCATGCCGTCCAGCGTCTCCAGCGGGCACTTGGTGCCCAGCGCCGCCGCGGTCATCGGGAGGGTCACCGTGCAGTGCAGGTCGTCCCCGCGCCGCTGGAACACCGGGTGCGGCAGCTCATGGATCTCCACGTACAGGTCGCCGGCGGGGCCGCCGCCGGGGCCGACCTCGCCCTCGCCCGCGAGCTGGATGCGGGTGCCGTTCTCGACGCCGGCCGGGATCTTGACCGTCAGGCTGCGGCGGGAGCGGATCCGGCCGTCGCCCGCGCACTCGGGGCACGGCGTGGGGACCACGGTGCCGAAGCCCTGGCACTGGGGGCAGGGGCGGGAGGTCATGACCTGGCCCAGGAAGGACCGCGTCACCTGGGACACCTCACCGCGGCCACGGCACATGTCGCAGGTCTGCGCGGAGGTGCCGGGCGCGGCGCCCTCGCCGGAGCAGGTCGTGCACACGATCGCGGTGTCGACCTGGATGTCCTTGGTCGTGCCGAACGCGGCCTCGTCGAGCTCCAGCTCCAGGCGGATCATCGCGTCCTGGCCGCGCCGGGTGCGCGAGCGCGGGCCGCGCTGGGACGCCGTACCGAAGAACGCGTCCATGATGTCCGAGAAGTTGCCGAAGCCGCCGGCTCCGAAGCCGCCCGCGCCGCCGCCGCCCGAGGAGGACAGCGGGTCGCCGCCGAGGTCGTAGACCTGCTTCTTCTGCGGGTCCGACAGCACCTCGTACGCGGCGTTGATCTCCTTGAAACGCTCCTGCGTCTTGGGATCGGGGTTCACGTCCGGGTGCAGCTCGCGGGCGAGCCGCCGGAAGGCCTTCTTGATCTCGTCCTGCGATGCGTCGCGGCGCACGCCGAGTACGGCGTAGTAGTCCGTGGCCACTTACGACTCCGCCAGGATCTGTCCGACGTAACGTGCCACTGCGCGTACCGCTCCCATCGTTCCGGGGTAGTCCATGCGGGTCGGTCCGACCACGCCCATCTTGGCGACTGTCTCGCCGCCCGAACCGTAGCCGACCGAGACGACGGACGTGGAGTTCAGTCCCTCGTAGGCGTTCTCGTGGCCGATGCGTACGGTCATCCCCGACTCGTTGACCTCGCCGAGCAGCTTGAGGAGCACGACCTGCTCCTCCAGCGCCTCCAGCACCGGCCGGATGGTCAGGGGGAAATCGTGTCCGAAGCGGGTGAGATTGGCGGTGCCGCCGATCATCAGCCGCTCCTCGGTCTCCTCCACGAGGGTCTCCAGGAGCGTGGACAGCACGGTCTGCACCGTGGCCCGGTCCTCGGCCTCGAAGGATTCCGGCAGGTCCTGCACCAGCTGCGGCACGTCCGCGAAGCGGCGGCCGACCACCTTGCCGTTCAGCCGCGCCCGCAGGTCCGCCAGCGACTGCTCGCCGAACGGCGCGTTGCAGTCGACCATGCGCTGCTCGACCCGCCCTGTGTCCGTGATCAGGACGAGCATCAGGCGCGCGGGCGCGAGCGAGAGCAGCTCGACGTGGCGGACCGTGGAGCGGGTCAGCGACGGGTACTGCACGACGGCGACCTGCCGGGTCAGCTGCGCGAGCAGCCGCACCGTGCGGCCGACCACGTCGTCGAGGTCGACGGCGCCGTCGAGGAAGTGCTGGATGGCCCGGCGCTCCGGGCTCGACAGCGGCTTGACGCCGGCGAGCTTGTCGACGAAGAGCCGGTAGCCCTTGTCGGTGGGGATCCGGCCGGCGCTGGTGTGGGGCTGGGCGATGTAGCCCTCGTCCTCCAGCACGGCCATGTCGTTGCGCACGGTGGCGGGCGAGACCCCGAGCCGGTGGCGCTCGGTCAGCGCCTTGGAGCCGACCGGCTCCTCCGTCCCGACGTAGTCCTGGACGATGGCGCGCAGCACTTCGAGCCTGCGTTCGCTGAGCATCGCGCGCACCTCCAGCGCTGGTTCCGTTCGGTTTCGGCCTGTGTCTGGCACTCGGTACAGGTGAGTGCCAGGATCCCCCGGTCAGTGTACGGCGGGCGGGCACGCCCCTCGCAAGGGCGGCGGCCCGTCGGGCCGGTCACGGTAGCGTCGCGGTATGGACATCGCTTGGGAAGAGGTGGGCTGGGAACGGCTCACGGCGCGCACCGGGCGGCGACGCCTGCCGGTGTGGGACTGCACGGTGGGGCTGGTGGTGGGCGACGACTCCGTCCTGCTGATCGACCCGGGATCGTCCGTGCGGGAGGGCGCCGGGCTGCGTGCCCAGGCGGAGCGGCTGACGGGCCGGCACGTGACCCATATCGCATTCACCCACGGCCATTTCGATCACGTGCTGGGCGGGGCGGCCTTCTCGGGCGCCGAGGTGTACGGGGCGGTGGGCCTGGACGCGCTGCTGGCGGCCGAGCGGGAGGAGCTGCGCGCGTCGGCGGTGGCGCACGGCCTGCCGGAGCAGGACGCGGACGAGTCGGCGGACCTGCTCGTGCTGCCGCGCCACCCGGTCTCGGGCGAGTGGACGCTGGAGCTGGGCGGGGTGCAGGTGCTGCTGGCGAACGTCGGACCCGGCCACACCGGGCACGACCTGGCCGTCTTCGTGCCGGACCCGGGCGGGGCGGAGGTGGTCTTCTGCGGGGACCTGGTGGAGGAGTCCGGGGAGCCGCAGGCGGGCTCGGACGCGGTGCCGGCGCAGTGGCCGGCGGCCCTGGACCGGCTGCTGTCGCTGGGGGGCGAGGACGCTCTGTACGTGCCGGGGCACGGGGCGGTGGTCCGGGCCGGCTTCGTACGTGCGCAGCGCGCCACTTTGGCGGCCCGCTTCGGCGTGTCGCCTTGATCGGCGGGTACGGCGCCCTACTGTCGGCCGGATGCGTGAGTACTCGCCCGACCTGACCCCGCCGTGGAAGCGTGCGCAGCCGGTGCCGGAGGTGCCAGCCGACCCCGATCTGGTGGTCGAGGTGGCGGGTACGGATTTCTGCGGCGCGGTGGTGGCCTGCGAGGGCGGCACGGTGACCCTGGAGGACCGCTTCGGCAAGCGGCGGGTGTTCCCGCTGGAACCGCTGGGGTTCCTGCTGGAGGGCAAGGCCGTGACCCTGGTCCGGCCGTCGCGGGTGGCGGCTGCGAAGGGCCCGGGCCGTACGGCGTCCGGCTCGCTCGCCGTGCCGGGAGCGCGGGCCCGGGTGGCGCGGGCGGGCCGGATCTACGTGGAGGGCCGGCACGACGCCGAGCTGGTCGAGCGGGTGTGGGGCGACGACCTGCGCATCGAGGGCGTGGTCGTGGAGTACCTCTCCGGCATCGACGACCTGCCGACGGTCGTCGCCGACTTCGGCCCGGCGCCGGACGCCCGGCTGGGGGTGCTGGTGGACCACCTGGTCGAGGGCTCGAAGGAGTCGCGCATCGCGGCGGGGATCTCGTCCCCGGACGTCCTCGTCGTCGGCCACCCGTACATCGACGTCTGGCAGGCCGTGAAGCCGTCCGCCCTGGGCATCCCGGCCTGGCCGGTCGTTCCCCGGGGCCAGGACTGGAAGACGGGCGTCTGCCGCGCCCTGGGCTGGCCGGCGAACACGGGCGCGGCGTGGGCTCACATCCTGTCGCGGGTCACCTCGTACCGGGACCTGGAGCCGGCCCTGCTCGGGCGGGTGGAGGAACTGATCGACTTCGTTACGGTAGGCGAGGCCTCTTGACTTTGGGGAGCGTGCCGAACTCGCTGGTGTTGAGTTCGAAACCACCGAGGACGTCCAGCGCCAACGGGGCACCGAACTTGGTCTTCAGCTCCACGTCGTAATCGGCCTCCTCGCCCTTGCCTTTCGGCTCGGTGAGCAGCAAACACCGGGCCTCGAACGGGTCGATGATCAGGTACGCGGGGATTTGGCCGGCGGCGTACATCGAGCGCTTGGTGACGTAGTCCGCCTCGACGCTGCTCTTGGACACGACTTCGACCGCCAGGGTGACAGCAGGAGCCGGGACGAGGCGTCCGGGGCCCTTGAACGCACCCTTCTCGACCACGACAAGATCCGGCTGGGGCTCGCTCGACTCACCGGGGATGGCGACGTCCTGTGTCTGCACACGATGCCACCGGCCGCCCGGAATCTGGTCCTGGACCGACAGGACGATCAGATTGTGGACCCAGTCCGGCCCTGCCATCATCACGATGTTCCCCCGGAGGAGTTCGATCTTGTAGTGCCCAAAGAGCTCGGGGTGCTCGTCGAACACTTCGATCATTCGTTCGTCCACAGCGGTCATCTCCGTGGTCCTCCACATCCGCCGCGTGCCTTACGGCGGCAGCCTAGGGACAGCGTAGGCAGCCGCACACGCGTTCCGCACGGATTCACTCCAGTGAGTGATCAGTCCACAAGGTCACGGACCACCGCGTCGGCCAGCAGCCGCCCGCGCAGGGTGAGGACGGCCCGCCCGTCGTCGTACGGAGCCGGCTCCAGGAGCCCGTCGGCCAAGGCGCGGCGGGACGCCGCGAGGCCCGCCGGCGCCAGCAGGGACAGCGGGCAGCCGTCGGCCAGCCGCAGCTCCAGCAGGATCCGCTCCACCCGCCGGTCCTCGTCCGACAGCAGCTCGCGGCCCGCGCCCGGGGAGCGGCCGGCGGCCAGGGCCGCGGCGTACGCGCCGGGGTGCTTGACGTTCCACCAGCGGACCCCGCCGACGTGGCTGTGCGCGCCGGGGCCCGCGCCCCACCAGTCGGCGCCGCGCCAGTACAGCTCGTTGTGCAGGCAGCGGGCGGCCTCGGAGGTGGCCCAGTTCGAGACCTCGTACCAGGAGTAGCCGGCCTGCGACAGGACCGACTCGGCGATCAGGTAGCGGTCGGCGTGCACGTCGTCGTCGGTCATCGGGACCTCGCCGCGGCGGATCCGGCGGGCCAGCTGGGTGCCCTCCTCCACGATCAGGGCGTACGCCGAGACGTGGTCCGGGCCGGCGCCCAGCACCGCCTCCAGCGAGGCCCGCCAGTCGTCGTCGGACTCGCCGGGGGTGCCGTAGATCAGGTCGAGGTTGACGTGCTCGAAGCCGGCCGCGCGCGCCTCGGCCACGCAGGCCTCGGGCCGGCCCGGCGTGTGGGTGCGGTCGAGGATCTTCAAGACGTGCTGCCTGGCGCTCTGCATGCCGAAGGAGATCCGGTTGAAGCCGCCCTCACGCAGCTCGGCCAGGTACGCCGGGTCCACCGACTCCGGGTTGGCCTCGGTGGTGATCTCGGCGTCCTCGGCCAGGCCGAACTCGTCGCGGATCGCCCCGAGCATGCGGGCGAGGTCCGCGGCCGGCAGCAGGGTCGGCGTGCCGCCGCCCACGAACACGGTCCGCACGGGCCGCGGGTCGTCGCCGAGCACCTTGCGGGCGAGGCGGACCTCGTCGATCAGCGTGTCGGCGTAGTTCTCCCGCGAGGCGAGCACGCCGCCGGTGCCGCGCAGCTCGGTGGCGGTGTAGGTGTTGAAGTCGCAGTACCCGCAGCGCGTGGCGCAGTACGGGACGTGCAGGTAGAACCCGAGCGGACGGTCCCCGGCGCCTGCCAGGGCGTGCGGCGGCAGCGCGCCGTCCTCGGGCATGGGGTCACCGTCGGGGAGTGCGGAAGGCATGGACCCATTGTCGCGTATGCCGCGACACGCCCGGGCGGTGCGCAGGGCCGGGCAGGGCGGGGCAGGGCGTACGGCGGGGGGGCGGGGGGGGGGGGGGGGCCCCCGCCCCCCCCCCCCCCCACCGCGGCGGCGGCGGGGGGTCTGAGCCCACTTGGTTCTCCGCACCTCTCTCTCATCGGGGGTTTGGACGTACTCACGGTCCGGGGGCCGGCGCTGTTCGGGGGGGCGGGGGGTGCTGCCGACTTGTCCGACGGTAGGCGCGTGCGGCGGCGCGAGC
>NZ_WTFF01000184.1 GCF_019400985.1 Streptomyces bambusae | reverse complement strand
GGGCGGCGGCGGTGCGGGCCGAGAGGATCCAGGGCGCGCCGGTGACGGCGCCGGCCAGCACGGCCGGGCGGGTCCCGCCGTCCGGCTCCTCGGCGGCCGCCGGTCCGTCGCCCGCCTCGGGGGCGGTGTCGGGGGCGGTCTCCTGCGGGGTCTGCTCCAGGATGACGTGGGCGTTGGTGCCGCTGATGCCGAAGGCGGAGACGCCGGCCCGCCGCGGGTGGCCGGTCTCGGGCCAGGGCCGGGCCTCGGTGAGCAGTTCCACGGCCCCGGACGACCAGTCGATCTTGGGGGACGGCGCGTCCACGTGGAGGGTCTGCGGCAGCAGCCCGTGGCGCATGGCCATGACCATCTTCATGACGCCGGCGACGCCGGAGGCGGCCGAGGTGTGGCCGATGTTGGACTTCACCGAGCCGAGCCACAGCGGCTGGTCGGCGGGCCGGTTCTGGCCGTAGGTGGCGAGGAGGGCCTGGGCCTCGATGGGGTCGCCGAGGGTGGTGCCGGTGCCGTGCGCCTCGACCACGTCGATCTCGGCGGCCGGCACCCGGGCGTTGGCCAGGGCCTGCCGGATGACCCGCATCTGGGCGGGCCCGTTGGGGGCGGTCAGGCCGTTGGAGGCGCCGTCCTGGTTGACCGCCGTGCCCCGTACGACGGCCAGCACGCGGCGGCCCGCGCGGCGGGCGTCCGAGAGCCGCTCGACGAGCAGCATGCCGGCGCCCTCGGCCGGGCCGAAGCCGTCCGCGGCGGCGGCGAAGGCCTTGCAGCGGCCGTCGGCAGCCAGGGCCCGCTGCCGGCTGAACTCGACGAAGCCGGCCGGGTTGGACATGACGGTGACACCGCCGACCAGGGCCATGGAGCACTCGCCGCCCCGCAGCGCCCGGACCGCCATGTTCAGGGCGACCAGGGCGGAGGAGCAGGCCGTGTCGATCGTGACGGCCGGGCCCTCCAGGCCGAGGGAGTAGGCCAGTCGGCCGGACATGACACTGGCCAGGTTGCCGGTGCCGAGGTAGCCCTGGAGCTCGTCGGGGGCCTCGGTGATGCCGGAGGTGTAGTCGAGGGCGCTGAAGCCGACGAAGGTGCCGGTGAGGCTGCCGACGAGGGTGGCGGGGTCGATGCCGGCGCGTTCGACGGCCTCCCAGCCGGTCTCCAGCAGCAGCCGCTGCTGCGGGTCCATCGCCAGCGCCTCGCGCGGCGAGATCCCGAAGAAGTCGGCGTCGAACTCGTCGACGTCGTGGAGGAATCCGCCCTCCTTGACGTAGTTGGTGCCCGGCTTGTCGGGGTCGGGGTCGTAGAGGGACTCGATGTCCCAGCCGCGGTTGACGGGGAAGCCGCCGACGGCGTCGCCGCCGGCCGCGACCAGCTCCCACAGGTCCTCGGGGGAGGTCACTCCGCCGGGATAGCGGCAGGCCATGCCGACGATCGCGATCGGTTCGTGGCCGGACGCCTCCACGGCCTGCAGCCGCTTGCGGGTCTGCTGCAGGTCGGCCGTGGCCCGCTTGAGGTATTCGAGCAGCTTCTCTTCGTTGTTCGCCATGGTCGGTATCTCCGTGAGGCCCCGTGGGGCGGATCGCTGGCCGGCGGGTGGAAGGGGGAAGGGGTGCCTTCCGGTCCGGGTCGACGCCCGGTCCGGAAGGCACCCCTCCCGGTCGATCAGGTCGGATCAGGAGGTGCCCAGCTCTTTGTCGAGGAGGGCGAACATGTCGTCCGCGGTGGCGGACTCCAGGGCGCCGTCGTCGGTGGCGGCCTCGTCGGCCGCCGTGTCGCCGAACGTCCACAGCAGGGCCTCGAGGCGCTGCTTGAGCTTGGTGCGGGTGTCGGAGTCGGGCTGCGCGGCGGCCAGGGCGCCTTCGAGCCGGTCGAGTTCGTCGAGGACGGAGCCGACCGGGGCCGCCGACTCCGGCAGCAGGACCCCGCCCAGGTGCTGGGCGAGCGCCGCCGGGTTCGGGTAGTCGAAGACGATGGTGGCCGCGAGCTTGAGGCCGGTGGCCGCGCCGAGCCGGTCGCGCAGTTCGACGGCGGTCAGGGAGTCGAAGCCCAGGCCCTTGAAGGCGCGGCCGGGTTCGACGGCGTCGCCGGAGGCGTGGCCGAGGACGGCCGCCACCTTGTCGCGGACCAGGTCGAGCAGGAGGGTCTCCCGCTCGGCCGGGTTCGCGGCGGTGAGCTGCTCCACGAGCCGGGCCGCGGCGCCGGTGGCCGTGGTGGCGGCCTGCGCCGGTTCCTCGGCGGCCTTCAGCGCGGCGCGCGCCTCGGGGATGCCGTCGATGAGGGGGCTGGGGCGGCCGGAGGTGAAGCCCCGGGCGAACCGCTCCCAGTCGACGTCGGCGACGGCGCGGAACACCTCGTCGTGCTCGACGGCCTGGATCATGGCGTCCAGCGCGAGGTCGGGGTCCATCTCGATGACGCCGCGGCGGCGCATGTACTCCTCGACGCCGTCGCCCTCCATCATGCCGCCGCCGCCCCAGGCGCCCCAGGCCAGCGAGGTCGCGGTGAGGCCGCGGGCCCGGCGGGCCTGGGCGAAGGCGTCCAGGTAGGCGTTGCCGGGGGCGTAGCCGCCGTGCCGGCCGCTGCCCCAGACCCCGGAGTTGGAGGAGAAGAGCACGAACGCGTCGAGTTCGGTGTCGCCGAGCAGGTCGTCCAGGTGCCGGGCGCCGCCGATCTTGCCGGCGTTGATCTGCCGGTAGTCGTCGGCGGTCATCTCCTCGACGAGGGTGGTCTGGACGACGCCGACGGCGTGGACGACGGCGGTCAGCGGCCGGTCGGCCGGGATCGCGGCGAGGACCGCCTCGACCTGCGCCCGGTCGGCCATGTCGCACGCGGCGACGGTGACCTCGGCGCCCAGCTCTCGGATCTCCGCCGCCAGCTCCTCGGCGCCCGGAGCCCCGGGCCCGCGCCGGCTGGTGAGCACCACGTGCTCCGCGCCGGTGGCTGCCAGCCGGCGGGCCACCTGCGCACCCACCCCGCCCGTACCCCCGGTGACCAGCACCGTGCCACGCGGCGTCCACGAACGCACCGGCTCCCGCTCCCCCAGCGCCGCCCGCACCAGCCGCCGTCCGAAGGCGCCGCCGGAGCGGATCGCGACCTGGTCCTCGTCGCCGAGACCGGCCAGGACCCGGCCGAGCCGGCCGGAGGCCCGCTCGTCGAGGGTCTCGGGCAGGTCGACCAGGCCGCCCCAGGTGCGCGGCTGTTCCAGGGCGACGACCCGGCCCAGGCCCCACAGCTGGGCCTGCACGGGGTCGGCGGGGCCGTCCGCCGCAGAGGTGCTGACGGCGCCGCGGGTGAGCAGCCACAGCGGCGCGGTGACGCCCGCGTCGCCGAGCGCCTGGACGAGGACGAGCGTGCCGGTGGCGACGGCGTCCCGGTCGGCGCTGTCGCCGAAGAGGCAGACGATGCCGGTGAAGTCCTCGCCGGGCAGCCGGCCGGCCCAGGCCGTGCGGTCGGCGGCGGCCGGGTCGAGGACGAGCCGGCGGACGTCGGCGCCCTGTGCGGTGAGCGCGGCGACGGCGGCCTCGGTGCGCTCGGTGTCGGTGGCGGCCGGCGGCTCGACGACGAGCCAGCTGCCGGTGAGGCGGTCGGCGGCGTCCTCGGGCAGCAGCGTCCAGGAGACGCCGTAGCGCCAGGAGTCGACGGTCGAACGGGCGCGCCGGGAGCGGCGCCACTCGGCGAGGCCGGGCAGCAGCTCGCGCAGCGGCAGGTCCCCGTCGAGGCCGGCGGTGGCGGCCAGCGCGTCCAGGTCGCCCGCCTCCACGGCGGCCCAGAACTCGCTCTCGGACTCCTGCGCCGGAGCCTGCGGGGCGGCCGGGGCGGTGTCGGACTCCAGCCAGTACCGCTGCTGCTGGAAGGCGTACGTGGGCAGTTCGACGGTACGGGCGCCGCGCCCGGCCAGGACGGCCGCCCAGTCGGCGGCCGCGCCGCGGGTCCAGGCGGCGGCCAGGGAGGCCTGGAAGCGGGCCGGTCCGCCCTCGTCGCGGCGCAGGGTGCCGGTCGCCAGGACGTCGGTGCCGGCGGCCTCGGCGGTCTCCATCACGCCGTAGACGAGCACCGGGTGGGCGCTGGCCTCGACGAAGAACCGGTGGCCGGCGGCGAGCAGGGTGCGTACGACCGGCTCGAAGGACACCGGCTGCCGGCAGTTCTCGTACCAGTACGCCGCGTCCAGCTCGGGGCCTTCCAGCACCGCGCCGGTGACGGTCGAGTAGAGCGGGACCGAGCCCTTGCGCGGCTCCACGAAGGCGAGCAGCTCCAGGATGCGCTCCTTGAGCCGGTCGACCTGGGCGCAGTGGGAGGCGACGGTGGAAGGGATGACCTTCGCGCGGACGCCCTCGGCCTCCAGCGCGGCCACCAGTTCCTGAAGCGGGGCGACCTCGCCGGCGACGGTGACCGTGCCCGGGCCGTTGATGCCGGCGATGGACAGGGCGTCCCCGTACGGCGCGATCCGCGCCCGTACGACGTCCGCGCCCAGCGAGACCGAGGCGACCGCGCCACGGCCGACCAGCTCGTCGGCGAACAGCTGCGAACGCAGCACCACGATCTTCGCCGCGTCCTGAAGGGAGAGGGCGCCCGAGACCGCGGCCGCCGCGATCTCGCCCTGCGAGTGGCCGACCACCGCATCGGGACGGACCCCGGCGGCCTGCCAGAGCTCGGCGAGGGAGACCATCACGGTGAACAGGACCGGCTGGAGCACCTCGATCGCGGTCAGCTCCGGCGCGCCCTCGGCGCCCCGCAGCACCCCTTCGACCGACCAGTCGACGTGCGCCTCGACCGCGGCGGCGACCTCGGCGAACCGGGCCGCGAACAGCGGGGAGCCGTCGAGGAGTTCCACAGCCATGCCCGCCCACTGCGAACCCTGCCCGGGGAAGACGAACACGGTCTTGCCGTCGAGGTCGGCGGTGCCGGCGACGACCTGCGCGGTGGGGGCGCCGGCGGCCAGGGAGGCGAGGCCGGCGAGGGCCTCCTCGCGGCTGCCCAGGACGACCGCGGCGCGGTGTTCCAGCGTGGTCCGGGTGGTGGCCAGGGACAGGCCCACGTCGGACAGCGGCAGGTCGGTGGCGGCGGCCAGGTGGTCGTGGAGCCGCTGGGCCTGCGCCGCCAGGGCGGCCGGGTTCTTGCCGGACAGGGTCCACGGCACCGTGGCCGACGTGACGGCGGAGACGGCCGGCCGGCCGCCGGCCCCGGGCGCAACGTCCCGGGCCGCGGCGGGCCGGGGGGCCTGCTCCAGGATGACGTGGGCGTTGGTGCCGCTGAGGCCGAAGGAGGAGACGCCGATGCGCCGCGGGCGGCCGGTCTCCGGCCAGGTACGGGCCTCGGTGAGCAGTTCGACCGCGCCGGTGGACCATTCGACGTGCGGGGACGGCTCGTCCACGTGCAGGGTCCGGGCGAGGACGCCCTCGCGCAGCGCCTGGACGGACTTGATGACGCCGGCGATGCCGGAGGCGGCCTGGGTGTGGCCGATGTTGGACTTCAGCGAGCCCAGCCACAGCGGCCGGTCGTCGGCGCGGCCCTGCCCGTACGTCGCGAGCAGCGCGTGCGCCTCGATCGGGTCGCCGAGCCTGGTGCCGGTGCCGTGCGCCTCGACGGCGTCGACGTCCTGCGCGCCGAGCTTGGCGTTGGCCAGGGCCTGGCGGATGACCCGCTGCTGGGAGGGGCCGTTGGGGGCGGTCAGGCCGTTGCTCGCACCGTCCTGGTTGGTGGCGGAGCCACGGACGACCGCGAGGACGCGGTGGCCGTTGCGCTCGGCGTCGGAGAGCCGCTCCAGCAGCAGGACGCCCACGCCCTCGGAGAAGGAGGTGCCGTCGGCGGCCCCGGCGAAGGCCTTGCAGCGGCCGTCGGCGGCCAGCGCCCGCTGCCGCCCGAACTCCAGGAACTCGGCCGGGGTCGACATCACCGCGACACCGCCGGCGAGCGCCATGGAGCACTCGCCGCCGCGCAGCGCCTGGGCGGCCAGGTGCAGGGCGACCAGGGACGAGGAGCAGGCCGTGTCGACGGTGACCGCCGGGCCCTCCAGGCCGAAGCTGTACGCGACGCGGCCGGAGATGACGCTGTTGGACAGGCCGGTGCCGAAGTAGCCCTCGACGCCCTCGGGGATGTCGTGGAGCTCGGTGGCGTACCCGGAGGGGACGGCGCCGACGAACACGCCGGTACGGCTGCCCTTGAGCGTGGCCGGGTCGATGCCGGCCCGCTCGAAGACCTGCCAGGCGCCTTCCAGGACGAGCCGCTGCTGCGGGTCCATGGCCAGGGCCTCGCGGGGGGAGATGCCGAACAGTTCGGCGTCGAACCGGCCCGCGTCGTGCAGGAAGCCGCCTTCCTTGACGTACGTGCGGCCGGGCAGGCCCGGCTCGGGGTCGTAGAGGCCGTCGAGGTCCCAGCCGCGGTCGGCCGGGAACGCGCCGATCGCGTCGCGGCCTTCGGCGACCAGCTGCCACAGCGCCTCGGGCGAGTCCACGCCGTCGGGGAAGCGGCAGGCCATGCCGACGATCGCGATGGGGTCGTGGTCGCCGGCGGCGGCCGGGGCGGCGAGCGGGGCGTCCTGCGGCTGCGGCGCGTCGTCGCCGACGAGCTGGCCGCGCAGCTGCCGGGCGAGGGCGGCCGGGGTGGGGTGGTCGAAGACGATGGTGGCGGGCAGCCGCAGGCCGGTGGCCCCGCCGAGCCGGTTGCGCAGCTCGACGGCGGTCAGCGAGTCGAAGCCCAGCTCCTTGAACGCCTTCTCGGCTCCGACGGCCTCGCTGCCGGAGTGGCCGAGGACGGCCGCAGCGTGGCTGCGGACCAGGTCCAGCAGGGTGCGCAGCTGGTCGTCGGCGGACAGGGCGGCCAGCTTGCGGGCGAGCGCCGAGCCGCCGGCGCCGTCCACCGCCTCGACGATGCGGCGGCCGGTGGCGCGCACCAGGCCGCGGGCGAGGGCGGGCAGGGTCGCGGAGGCGGCCATGGCGCGCAGCGCCGCCGGGTCCAGGCGTACGGGCACCAGCAGCGGTTCGCCGCCCGCGTGGCCGGCGTCGAGCAGGGTCAGGCCCTCGGCCGGGGAGAAGCCGGTCATGCCGGAGCGGGCCATGCGGGCCACGTCCTCCTCCGACAGGTGGCCGGTCATGCCGCTGGCCTTGTCCCACAGGCCCCAGGCCAGGGAGGTGGCGGGCAGGCCGTGGGCGGCGCGGTGCTGGGCGAGGGCGTCGAGGAAGGCGTTGGCGGCGGCGTAGTTGCCCTGCGCCGGGCCGCCGATCACGCCGGCGGCGGAGGAGAACAGGATGAAGGCGGTCAGGTCCAGCTCGCGGGTGAGCTCGTGCAGCAGGGCGGCGGCGTCGGCCTTCGGCCGCAGGACGCGCGCGAGGCGGTCCGCGTCGAGGGAGGCGATGACGCCGTCGTCCAGGACGCCCGCGGCGTGCACGACGCCGCGCAGCGGGCGGTCGGCCGGTACGCCGTCCAGCAGGGCCTTCAGCGCCTCCCGGTCGGCGGCGTCGCAGGCCACCACCTCGGCGGAGCCGCCGAGCGCGGCGATCTCCGCGACGAGTTCGGCCGCGCCCGGGGCCTCGGGGCCGCGCCGGCCGGTCAGCAGCAGGTGCTTCACCCCGTGCTCCGTGACCAGGTGCTTGGCCACCAGCGCGCCCAGGGTCCCCGTACCGCCGGTGACCAGGACCGTACCCGCCGGGTCCCAGCCCTGCGGCACCGTCAGCACGATCTTGCCCGTGTGCTTGGCCTGGCTCATGAACCGGAAGGCGTCGGGGGCGCGGCGGATGTCCCAGGCTCGTACGGGCAGCGGCTCCAGCGCGCCCGACTCGAACAGCCCCACCAGCTCGGCGAGGATCTCGGCGAGCCGGTCGGGGCCGGCCTCGGCGAGGTCGAAGGCGCGGTAGGCGACGCCGTCGTGTCCGTCCGCCACGGCCTGCGGGTCGCGGATGTCGGTCTTGCCCATCTCGACGAACCGGCCGCCGCGCGGCAGCAGCCGCAGCGAGGCGTCGGTGAGCTCGCCGGCGAGGGAGTTCAGGACGACGTCGACGCCCTCGCCGCCGGTGGCGGCCAGGAAGCGCTCCTCGAAGGAGGCGTCACGCGAGGACGCGATGTGCGCCTCGTCCAGACCCGCCGCCCGCAGCGCCTCCCACTTCCCGGCACTGGCCGTGCCGAACACCTCGGCGCCCAGGTGCCGGGCGATCTGCACCGCCGCCGAACCCACACCACCCGCAGCGGCATGGATCACGATCCGCTCCCCCGCCTTCAGCCCCGCCAGGTCCACCAGCGCGTAGTACGCGGTCAGGAAGGCGGTCGGGGCGGCGGCGGCCTGTTCGAAGGACCAGCCGTCGGGAATCCTGGCGACGACCCGGCGGTCGACGACGGTCTGCGGGCCGAAGGCGCCCGGGACCGGGCCCATGACCCGGTCGCCGACGGCGAGGTCGGTGACGCCGGGGCCGACCTCGGTGACGACGCCGGCGCCCTCGTTGCCCATGGCCGCCTCGCCCGGGTACATGCCGAGCGCGATCATCACGTCGCGGAAGTTCAGGCCGGCGGCGCGGACCGCGACGCGGACCTCGCCCTCGCCCGGCGTACGGACGGCCGTGGAGGTCAGGGCGAGGTTCTCCAGGGTGCCGCCGGAGGCGGCGAGTTCCCAGGTGCCCGTGCGCGGCGGCGTCAGGGCGCCGCCCGGGGCGGTGGCCCGGACCAGGCGGGGCACCAGGACCGCGCCGGCGCGGACGGCGGCCTGCGGCTCGGCGGCGTGCCGGGCGGCTGCGACGGCCTGCGGGAGCAGCGCGGCCGCGTCGTCGTCGGCCGGGTCGAGGTCGACGAGGAGCACCCGGCCGGGGTTCTCGGCCTGCGCGGAGCGGACCAGGCCCCACAGCGGGGCGCGGGTGAGGTCGGTGACGTCCTCGCCGGGGCTCGCGGCCAGGGCGCCGCGGGTGACGACGGCCAGGACGGACCCGTCGAGGCGCTCGTCGGCCAGCCACTGCTGAAGGACGGTCAGGAACCGGGCGCCTTCCTCGCGCACCGCGTCGGCGAGACCCGGCAGGTCCGCCGGGGCGCCGCCGCCGAGCGGCAGGACGACGACGTCGGGAGCGGGGAGTCCGGCCGCGACGGAGTCGCCGACGGTCGGTACGTCGTCGAAGACCTGCGGGAAGACCCCGAGCCGCTGGAAGGCGGTCTCGACGCCGAGCCGGTCCTCGCCGAGGAGGAACCAGTCGTGCGGGGCGGCGGCCGGGGCCTCGGGGGCGTCCTGCACTGCCGTCCAGTCGAGGCGGTGGAGGGCGTCGGAGGTCCGCGGGCCCGCGTCGAGCGCGGCGGCGGTGACGGCCCGGGAGACCAGCGCGTCGACGGTCGCGACGGGGCGGCCCGCCGCGTCGGCGATCTCCAGGCCGACGCCGTCCTCGCCGGCCGGGGCGATACGCACGCGCAGGGCGGTGGCGCCCACGGCGTGGAGCGTGACGCCGTTCCAGGAGAACGGCAGCCGGATGCCCTCGGCCTCGCCGCGGGCGGCCGCCACCAGCCCGGCGTGGAGCGCGGCGTCGAGCAGGGCCGGGTGGAGCCCGAACCGGGCGGCGTCGTCGTGCTGTTCGTGGGGCAGCACGACCTCGGCGTAGATCTCCTCCCCGCCGGTCTGCCGCCAGACGCCGGTCAGGCCCTGGAAGGAGGTGCCGTACTGGTAGCCGGCGGCGGCGAGTCCCTCGTAGAACCCGTCGAGCGCGACGGCCTCGGCGCCCGGCGGCGGCCACGCGGCCAGGTCGAAGGAGCCCTCGCCGGCGGCGCTGCCGAGGAGTCCGGTGGCGTGCCGGGTCCACGGCGTGCCGTCGGCGGCGTCCTCGGCGAGGGAGTGCAGGGAGACGGGCCGGCGGCCGTCGTCCTCGGGCCCGCCGACGACCAGCTGGAGGCGGGCCGCGCCGTCGGCCGGCAGGACGAGGGGGGCCTCCAGGGTGAGTTCGTCGAGCCGGCCGCAGCCGACCTCGTCGCCGGCGCGGACGGCGAGCTCTACGAAGGCGGTGCCGGGCAGCAGGACGGTGCCGTCGACGGCGTGGTCGGCCAGCCACGGGTGCGTACGCAGCGACAGGCGGCCGGTGAGCACGGCCTGGTCGCCGTCGGCGAGGCGGACGGTGGCGCCGAGCAGCGGGTGGTCGGCGGCGCCGAGGCCGGCGGCGGAGACGTCGCCGGAACCGGAGGCCGCGACCTCCAGCCAGTAGCGCTCGCGCTGGAAGGCGTACGTGGGCAGGTCGACGCCGGCGTGGTCCTGGTCGGCGTATACGGTCTGCCAGTCGACGGGCGCGCCGTGCGTCCAGGCCTCGGCGAGGGAGGCCAGGAACCGCTGCGGGCCGCCCTCGTCGCGGCGCAGGGTCCCCTGCGTGACGGCCGTGGAGCCGGCCGCGTCGATGGTCTCCTGCACTCCGACGGTCAGGACGGGGTGGGCGCTGGACTCGACGAACAGGCCGTGACCGCGCTCCAGCAGGCCCTCCACGGCCTCCTGGAAACGGACGGTCTGACGGAGGTTGGTGTACCAGTACTCGGCGTCCAGCTCGGAGCCGTCGACCCAGTCGGCGGTGACGGTCGAGAAGAACGGGTAGTCGGCGGAGCGCGGGGTGATCCCGGCGAGCAGGCTCAGGACCTCGTCGCGGATGGACTCCACCTGCGGCCCGTGCGACGCGTAGTCCACGTTGATGCGGCGCGCCCGGACGCCGTCGGCCTCGCAGGCCGCCATCAGCTCGTCCAGGGCCTCCGGATCGCCGGACACCACGGTCGAGTGGGGGCCGTTGACCGACGCCACCGCCAGGCGGTCACCCCAGGCGGCGATGCGCTCGGCCACGGCCTCCGCTGTGTCCGCGACGGACACCATGCCGCCCTTGCCCGCCAGCGCGACGATCGCCTTGCTACGCAGCGCCGACACCTTCGCCGCATCCTCCAGCGACAGCGCACCCGCCACCGCCGCAGCCGCGATCTCACCCTGCGAGTGACCGATCACCGCCGCCGGCTCCACACCGGCCGCACGCCACAGCTCGGCCAGCGCGACCATCACGGCCCACAGCGCGGGCTGGACGACGTCCACCCGGTCGAAGCCCGGCGCGCCGTCCGCCTGCCGCAGCACCTCCAGCAGCGACCAGTCCGTGTACGGGGCCAGCGCCACGGCACACTCGTCCAGCCGCGCCGCGAACACCGGCGAGGACTCGTACAGTTCGACGGCCATGCCCGCCCACTGCGAGCCCTGCCCCGGGAACACGAACACCGGCCGGTCGGCGCCCTTCACCAGGGTGCCGTCCACGACCCCGGCGGCCGGGAGGCCTGCGCTCAGGGCGTCCAGGCCGGCCAGGAAGCCGTCCCGGTCCGCCGCGACGACCACACCGCGCCGTTCCAGCCCGGCACGGGTGACGGTCAGCGCCGTGGCGACGGCGGCGGGGTCCAGGTCGGTGCGGGACTCGGCGTACGCGTGCAGTCGGGCGGCCTGCCCGTGCAGCGCGGCGGTGGTCTTGCCCGACAGCGGCCACGGCACGAGTCCGCCGCCGAGCACCGAGGGGGCGGCCGGCTCGGGGGTCTCGGCCGGAGTCTCCGCCGGGGCTGCGTCCCCGGCGGCGGTCCCGGCGTCGGTCCCGGTCGCCGGGAGGTGCTGCTCGATGATGACGTGCGCGTTGGTGCCGCTGATGCCGAAGGAGGAGACGCCGGCCCGGCGCGGCCGGTCCCCGACGTTCCACTCCGCCGCCTCGGTCAGCAGCTCGACGGCGCCGGAGTCCCAGGCGATGTGCGGGGACGGCCGGTCGGCGTGCAGCGTGCGGGGCAGGACGCCCTCGCGCATCGCCATGACCATCTTGATGACGCCGGCGATGCCGGAGGCGGCCTGGGTGTGGCCGATGTTGGACTTCACCGAGCCCAGCCGCAGCGGCTGCGCGTCGGCCGGGCGCCGGCCGTACGTGGCGAGCAGCGCGCCGGCCTCGATCGGGTCGCCGAGCGCGGTACCGGTGCCGTGCGCCTCGACCACGTCCACGTCCTGGGTGGTCAGGCGGGCGTTGGCGAGCGCCGCCTTGATGACGCGCTGCTGGGACGGGCCGTGGGGGGCGGTCATGCCGTTGGAGGCGCCGTCCTGGTTGGTGGCGGTGCCGCGGACGACGGCCAGGACCGGGTGCCCGTTGCGTACGGCGTCGGAGAGCCGCTCGACGAGGAGGATGCCGGCGCCCTCGGCCAGCGCCATGCCGTCGGCGTCCGCGGAGAAGGCCTTGCCGCGGCCGTCGGCGGCCATGCCGCGCTGCTCGCTGTAGCCGATGAACTCCAGCGGGGTGGACATGACGGTGACACCGCCGACGAGCGCCATGGAGCACTCGTCGGCGCGCAGCGCCTGGGCGGCCATGTGCAGGGCGACGAGGCCGGAGGAGCAGGCCGTGTCGACGGAGACGGCCGGACCCTCCAGCCCGAAGGTGTACGCGACGCGGCCGGAGACCACGCTGGCCGCGCTGCCGGTGGTCAGGTGTCCCTCGTAGCCCTCGGGGATCTCGGGCAGCGACCAGCAGTAGTCGAGGTTGTAGCAGCCGATGAAGGTGCCGGTACGGCTGCCCTTGACCGAGTGCGGGTCGATGCCGGCGCGCTCGAACGCCTCCCAGGAGGCCTCCATGACGAGCCGCTGCTGCGGGTCCATGGCCAGGGCCTCGCGCGGGGAGATGCCGAAGACGGACGGGTCGAAGTGGCCGGCCTCGTAGAGGAACCCGCCCTCCTTCACGTACGTGCGGCCGGGGCGCTCCGGGTCCGGGTCGTAGATCGCCTCGAGGTCCCAGCCGCGGTCCTCCGGGAACGGGCCGATGGCGTCCCCGCCCTCGGCGACCAGGCGCCACAGGTCCTCCGGCGACGCGACGCCGCCGGGGTAGCGGCAGGCCATGCCGACGATGGCGATGGGCTCGTGACCGGCGTCCTCGACCTCGCGCAGCCGCTGCCTGGTCTCGTGCAGATCGGCCGTGACCCACTTGAGGTAATCGCGGAGCGTCTCTTCGTTCGTCGCCATGGGGACCTCTTCGAACCTCTCGGATAGAGCTGGATTTCGTAGTGACCTGACCGGAGGACGCCCTTACTCCGGGCGGCCGAATTCCTTGCGGATGAATGCGAAGATCTCGTCGTCGGACGCGGAGTCGAGCTGTTCGCTGACGGATCCGGTGTCCGACACGGCCTGGGCGTCCTTCCAGTGGGACAGGAGCGTCTCCAGGCGGCGGGTGAGGTTCTTGCGCTCCTCATGGCCGAGGGCGAGCGAGAGCAGGTCGGACTCCAGGCGGTCGAGTCCGCCGTGCACGGACTCCACGGTCGCCTGCTCCCGCTCGGCCGTGCCGAGGAGTTCGCCGCGCAGGTAGCCGGCGAGCGCGGCGGGGGTGGGGTGGTCGAAGACCATCGTGGCGGGCAGGGTGAGACCGGTCGCGGCGCCGAGCCCGTTGCGCAGGGACACGGCCGTCAGCGAGTCGAAGCCGAGGTCCTTGAAGGCCCGCTGGGCGTCGACGGCGCCGGCCGACGCGTGGCCGAGGACGGCCGCGGCGTGGCCGCACACCAGGTCGCAGAGCATCCGGTCCTGCTCCTCGCCCGACAGCTCGCCGAGCTTGTGGCGCAGGGCGTCGGCCGCGCCGCCGTCGGCCCCGGCCGCCGTACCGGGCCGGGCGGCGGCCTCCAGGATGCGGCGGGCCTCCGGGACGTCCTCGGTGAGGCGTCCGGTGCGGGCGGAGGTGAACAGGGGCAGGAAGCGGTCCCAGTCGACGTCGGCGACGGCCACGGCCGTCTCGTCGTGGTCGAGGGCCGCGCGCAGCGCCTGCAGGGCGTCGGCCGGGTCCAGCAGCGGCAGTCCGCGCTGCGCGGAGCGCTCGTGGAGCTCGCGCGCCTCGTCGGGGTGCTCCGCCGCGTCGAACAGGTCCCACACGCCCCAGCCGACCGAGGTCGCCGGCAGCCCGCGGGCGCGGCGCTGCTGGGCCAGGGCGTCGAGGTGGGCGTTGGCCGCGGCGAAGGCCGCGTGCTCGCCGCCGCCCCAGTAGCCGGTGACGGAGGAGAACAGGGCGAAGGCGTCGAGGGCCGGGCCGTCGGCGCCGAAGACCTCGTCGAGGGCCAGGGCCGCGGGGACCTTGGCGGCGACGGCCTCGTCGAGGTGCCGGGCCGTCGTCACGTCGAGCGGGGCGAGTTCGACGTGCGCGGCGGCGTGGACCACCGTACGGACGGCCGCCCCGGCCTCCTGCGCAGCGGCGGCGATCTTGGCGAGGGCCGCCGGGTCCGCGCCGTCCCACTCCGCCACGGTGGCGTGGACCCCGCGGTCCGCCAGCTCCCTTGCCAGGGCCTCCAGCGCGGGGGTGCTGCCGGCGGGGTCCGTGGTGAGCAGCAGCCGCTCGGCGCCGGCGTCGGCGAGTCTGCGGGCCGCCTCGGCACCGAGCGGGCCGGCGGCCCCGGTGAGCAGGACGGTGCCGGCGGGCTCCCAGACCCGGGCCGGCGCTTGCTCGGGCAGCGGGGCGCGGACGATGCGGCGTACGTACGTGCCGGCCGTGCGCAGCGCGACCTGGTCCTCGCCGTCCGGCCGGGCGAGCAGCGCGGCGAGGCGGCCGGCGGCGGCCTCGTCGAGCTCGGCGGGCAGGTCCACGAGGCCGCCCCAGGTCTGGGGCCGCTCCAGCGCGGCCACCAGGCCGAGGCCCCAGACCTGCGCCTGGGCGGCGCTGCGCGGGGCGTCCTCCGGCCCGGCGGCGACGGCGCCCCGGGTCGCGGCCCACAGCGGGGCCTCGATACCGGCGTCGTCGAGGGCCTGGACGAGGGCGAGGGTGGCGGCGGCCGGTCCGGTGCCGTGCACGTCGGCCGCGTCGGCCGCGTCGGCCGCGTCGGCCGTGTCGTCCGCGGACAGCAGGGACAGCACGCCCGCGAACGGCCCCTGGTCGGCCTGGGCCGCGCGCAGCAGTTGCTGGCTCTTCTAACCATATGGAGCCGCCGAGCGTGTTACGCGTGTAG
>NZ_WTFF01000183.1 GCF_019400985.1 Streptomyces bambusae | reverse complement strand
GGTAAAAGAAGACTGCGCCACCCCGCGACGGCGACCGCGCCCACGCCGGCCCGCGCGAGGCCGTCCGGGCCGGGGGCGGCGGGAGGGGCCCCCGGGGCAGGTGGGGCGCCCGCGGGCGACCCGCGGGGGGACGCGGGCCCTGCGCCGCGCCCGTGCCGGGGTGCGCGGGGGGGTCCCGCCTCCACGGCCTCGGCGGCCGCGACCAGCTTCGCGGCGGCGTCGGCGGTGTCCTGCGCCACCAGGGCCAGGCGCTCCGCGAGGGGTGCCCGGCGGGCCAGGGTGTCCGCCGCCGCGGCCAGGGGCCGGCGGTCCTCGGTGAGGGTGTGCGCGAGCTCCCGGGCGTAACGGGCCAGCCCGGCCCGGTCCCGGGCGCTGAGCACCAGGAGCTGGGCCTCCCCGTCCCGGTCCGGTGCGGGGTGGACCTGCGCGACGGGGCACTCCTCGACGACCAGATGGACGCCGGTGCCGCCGAAGCCGAAGGCGCTGACACCGGCCCGGCGCGGCCGCCCGGAGTCCGGCCAGGGGGTCGGCGAGGTCGCGACGACCAGCCGTGCGGCGTCGAGCGTGGCGGGGTCGGCCGGTTCGAAGTCCGGCTGCGGGGGTACGACCCCCCGGTGGACGGCCAGGACGGTCTTGATCAGTCCGGCTATCCCGGCCGCGTTGAGGGAATGCCCCACCACCGCCTTGACCGCGCCGAGGAAGGCGGGCGCAGGCCGCTCCCCGCGCAGTTCGCGCAGGACACCGACCTCGACCGGGTCGCCGACCGCCGTCCCGGTGCCGTGCGCCTCCAGGTAGTCCACGGAGGCCGGGGGCAGGCCCGCATCGCGGTAGGCCCGGCGCAGCGCCCGCAGCTGGCCGGCGGCCTGGGGGTGCATGCCGCCCTGCACGGTCCCGTCGTTGGCCGATCCGACACCGCGGATCACGGCGTAGACCCGGTCGCCGGCCGCCAGCGCATCGGCCAGGGGCCGCAGCACCAGGACCCCGGCTCCCTCGCCCAGGACGAAGCCGTCGGCCCCCGCACCGAACGGCAGGCATCTGCCGCTGGGCGAGACGGCGCCTATCCGGCTCAGTCCCACCAGCAGGTCCGGGGCGAGGATCATCTGGGCGCCGCCCGCGAGCGCGATGCGGGTCCGGCCGGCGCGCAGGGCATGCACGGCGTTGGCCACGGCCATGAGTCCGCCCGAGCAGGCCGCGTCCAGGGCGTAGCTCTCGCCGTGCAGGTCGAAGACCGAACTGATCGTGTTGGGCCCCATGTTGAGCAGGAGCCCGGCCACGGACGTGCCGTGCAGCCCGTCCACCGCGCGGACCGTCTCAGGCCAGTGCGGGTCTGCCGCGCGCGCCCCGAACTCGCCGCCGGCCAGCTGGCGCATGCGGATCTGCATGGTGCTCAGTTCGCGGTAGCCGCTCTCGGTGAGCGAGGTGATCACGGAGGTCTCCTCGCGGTCGAAGCCGTCGACCTCCCACCCCGCGTCCTGTATCGCCTCCCGGGCGAGGTCGATCAGCAGCCGGTGCTGCGGGTCCATCGCCCGGGCCCGGCGCGGCGGTATGCCGTAGTGCGCCGCGTCGAAGTGGCCGACGTCCGGCAGCAGCGCCATGGTGTCCGTGTACGTCGAGGCGGGATCGCGGAGGTTGTCGCTGAGGAAGGCGGCGGAGCGCCACCGCGAGTCCGGGACGGTGGAGAACTGCGGCTGCGGGGCGGTCAGGAGCCGCCAGTACTGGTTGACGTTGCGTGCGCCGGGGAAGCGGCAGGCCAACCCCACGACCGCGACGTCGCCCTGCCGCTCCCGGGCCGCAGTCACGGGGCGGTCCTCGTCTGCCGTGGGCGTCATGCGGTGGTGGCCAGTCGCTCACGCCACCAGTCGACCGTTGCCCGGACCTGCTCGTCCACGGGGGTGGCGCGGACCGCGAACTCGGCTTCGTAGGCGCTCGAATCGATGACGAACGGGCGGTCGAACTGGTAGCGGATCTCCTTCAGTTCGCGCAGCAGCGGCGAGAAGAGGGAGGCCAGGCCCAGCACGGCCGGCGGCAGCCCGCGTACCGCGACCGGCTCCTTGCCGGCCCGGGCGGCGAGCAGGTCCACCATCTCCCGGACGGACCGGGCGGGCGCCGTCGGCACGTGCCAGGCCCGTCCCCACGCCCGCTCCTCGCCGGCGACCTCGACCAGGGCCCTGGCCACGTCGGGGAGGTAGCTCCAGCTGTGCGGGGCGTCCGGATCGCCGAGCGTGGAGACCGGCTTGCCGCGCAGCACGCGCGGCACGACCCGCTCGGCCAGGTGCCCGCCGTCGGTCACGCCGGGCCCGAAGAAGTCCGAGGCCCGTACTTCGACCGCCTTGATGCGGCCCTCGTCGTGCAGGCTGCGCACCTGCTCCCAGACGGCGGCGCGCACCCGGCCCTTGGGGCCGGTCGCGGCGAGCGGCAGGTCCTCGGTCATGGGCCGGTCCACCGGCCCGTAGCCGTAGAGGTTGCCCAGCATGACCAGGACGGCGCCGGACGCCTCGGCCGCGGTGCACAGCGAGGCGGCCAGCGGCGGCCACTGCGCCGCCCAGCGGTGGTAGGGCGGTGCGGCGCAGCTGTGGATCGCGACCGCGCCCCGCACGGCCTCGGTCAGCCGTGCGCTGTCCGACGCGTCCAGCGCGAGGTGCTCGATGCCGGGTTCCGCAGGACGGCCCGACGTGGTCACGACCCGTACGGAATGGCCCTGCTCGGCCAGCAGACGAGCGGTGGCGGCCCCGGCGGGCCCGAATCCGATGACGACATGAAGGCTCACGGGCGAACACTAGCGCGATCCCGCACCCCCGCTTCATCTTCTCGGCCACGGGCGCCCCTTACACCCGTGGACGTACGACGGCCGTGCCCCGGTACGCCCTGCCGGATCGTCACGGGGTGTGCGGCTTGGGGCGGGTGGTGCCCGGGAGGCAGCGGACGGCGGGGTTGAAGGGTTCGAAGGCGCCCCGCGGGTTCTTCTTCCACAGCCACAGGTGCAGGGCGTAGTGGACCGGCTGGCCGGGGAACCTGCCGCGCTGCGGGCCCGTGAAGGGCTTGCCGAGCAGCGACGGCCGGTCGTCGTCCGTGGCCAGGGAGCCGTCGCGGTCGAAGACGACCCACTCGACCCCGGTCAGGCGCTTCCCGCCGTGTCCGTCGTCCTCGTAGAAGAGGGCGGTGGGCCTGGCCGGGTCGACGGAGTTGTCCAGGGAGTGGTTGAAGTGCGGATAGCCCAGGGAGCCCGTGCCCGCCGGGTCGGCGACGCAGTAGCGGTCCGGCACGTAGCCGGCCTTCACCGCCTCGGAGTGCCGGTGGTACCTGGCGGTGGCCCGGTAGACGGCGGCGCGCTCGGCGGCGGCCCTGCTGGTGTCCGTACCCCCCGCGGCGACGGCGGTGGGGGTGGTGGTGACCGTCAGGGCTGCGGCCGTGGCGAGGGCAAGGGCGAAACGATTCATCAGGTCTCCCTGGGCGGCGGTCCGGCGACACGGGCAGCATGTGCGGCGGCCCGCCGGTCCTGCCACCGGGCCGGGCCGGACGGCTGACCGCCGGGCGGCGCGTGAGGGCCGAATGAACCAAGGACGGTTTCGCGATCTGCGCGGGACGGGAAGACGGCGTTCTCGTGTGACCCAATCCCCGTGGAGGGCGCAGAGATGACTCAGCAGAGCGCGGACCCGACGTCCGACGGACCGCTGCCGACGCCGATGCCGACGTCCGACTCCGGACCGACGCCGACGCCGACGCCGATGGCGACGCCGACGCCGATGTCGCTGCCGATGTCGATGCCGACCTGCGAGGGACCGATGCCGGCGCCGATGGCGATGGCGGACATCGTGGCGCTGGTGTCGCGGGGTGCTCCGGAGTACCGCACCTGCCCGTTCCCCCTGTACGCCGCCCTGCGCGAGCAGGACCCGGTCTGCCGGCTCACTCCCCCGCACGGGGTCGACACGTACCTGATCACCCGTTACGACGACGCCCGCGTCGCCCTGTCGGAACCGCGCTTCAGCAAGAACATGCGGGCGGCGATGGACACGTACCACGCCGTGTTCGGCAGCTTCTTCGACGCCCTCGACGACAACGTCCTCTTCTCGGACCCGCCACGGCACACCCGGCTGCGCCGTACGCTCCGGAGCGCGTTCACCCCGCGCCGCGTGGAGGGGCTGCGGCCGAGGATCACGGAGGTCACCGAGCGTCTGCTCGCCGAGTGCCGGACGAGCCCGTCGGTGGACCTGATGTCGTCCTTCGCCTTTCCGCTCCCCATCACGGTGCTGTGCGACCTGATCGGGATTCCGGAGGCGGACCGCGGGCAGATCCTGGAGCAGTTCGCCGTGGTGACGCGCGCGCGCTTCGACCCCTCGCGCAAGGCGGAGCTGAAGGCGGCGGAGGAGTTCCTCCAGGACCGGCTGGTACGGCTGATCGCCCATGCGCGTGCCCACCCCTCGGACACGTTCCTCAGCGACATCATCCGCTCGCAGGACGCGCTGGACGAAGGGGAGCTCGTCTCGTCCCTGTGGGTGCTGTTCTTCGCCGGGCACAAGACGACCGCGTACCAGATCGGCAACTCGGTCCTGGAGCTGCTGCTCCACCCGGAGCAGCTGGCGGCGCTGCGCCGCGATCCGGCACTGATCCCGCAGGCGGTCGAGGAGCTGATCCGGTTCGAGGGGTCGGTGGAGTCGTCGACCTTCCGGCACGCGGTCGAGGACGTCGACGTGCGCGGGACGGTGATCCCGAAGGGCTCGCTCGTCCAGATCGCGCTGTCCTCGGCGAACCGGGACCCCGAGCGGTTCGACCGCCCGGACGTGCTGGACGTCACGCGTGACCGGCTCCAGGGCGTCCACCTGGGCTTCGGCCACGGCACCCACTACTGCCTGGGGGCGCCGCTGGCCCGGCTGGAACTGGAGATCGCCCTCGGCTGCCTGCTGCGGGAGTTCCCGGAGATGCGCCTGGCGGACGAGGAGGCGAGCAGGACGGCCTGGCTCAAGGGGCCCATGCCGGCGTTCCGGGGCCTGGAGAGGCTCGACATCGTTCTGGAGCCGGGGCGCCGGCCCGTCGGGGACCGGGTCACGGCCTCCGTCTCCCCCGGGCGCTGACCCGGACCGCGAGAGAGGTGATCCGCATGCTGGATTCCGCGCAGTCTTCCCTGCTGACCGAGTCCCCGGGGACGGAGCAGGCCGCACGCCCGGTGCACGACCTCGGTGTGCGCAGCCCGCACCCCGACAAGATCGACGTACACCACCACTACTGCCCGCCGGAGTGGCGCGAGTGGGCGCAGCGGCACGGGCTGGTGGAGCCCGCGCAACTGCCCCCGTGGTCCCGGCTCGACGCCGACGCGGCCGTCCGCTTCATGGACGGCGCGGGCATCGCCACGGCCGTCCTCAAGCCCATGCTGCCGGCCCGCTACACCTCGACGGCCCAGCTGCGCGAGGCGATCAACATCACCCTGCGCTCGATGACCGAGACGGCGGCGTCCCACCCGGGGCGGTTCGCGTTCTACGTGCCGCTCTTCCTGAACGACCTCGACGCCTCGGCGTGGGCGGTGCGCCGGGGCCTGGGGCAGCTCGGCGCGGTCGGGGTCAACATCACGGCGAACTACGGGGGCTGCTACCTGGGCGACCGGTCGTACGACCGGGTGTTCGCGGAGCTGAACGACTTCGCGGCGGTGGTCGACACGCATCCGCACAATCTGCCGGGCTCGCCGCCGAACGCCCCGACGGTCCCGGGCATCCCGAACTTCCTGTGCGACTTCCTGCTGGACACGACGCGGGCGGCCGTCAACATGATCGTCAACCGGACGCTGGACCGGTTCCCGGACATCAAGGTCGTGCTGCCGCACGCCGGCGGCTTCCTGCCCTTCATGGCCACGCGGCTGCAGGCGCTGGGCCGGTTCTGCGATCCGCCCGTCGAGGCGAACACCGTCCTGGACTACCTGCGGCGCTTCTACTACGACACGGCCGGCCCGCTGGCGCCGGCGGCGACCCTGCTCAGCCTGGTGCCGCCCGAGAACATCCTCTTCGGTACGGACTGGCCCGCCGCCCCGGCCGACTCGGTCCTCGACCTGTCGATGCCCGCCCTCGAGAACGACCCGGCATTCACGCCGGAGCAGCTCCAGGGGATCTACCGCGAGAACTCCCTGCGGCTGATCCCGCAGCTCACCACCGTGTGAGGGCATACCTGCTCACAGCATAGTCGTACGGGGTGCTCGATACCCTTGCACCATGACGATGCACAGGAGTGGCGCCGCGAGCGTCGACGCGATGATCGAGGACCTGCGGACACTCGTGGAGGTCGAGTCCCCGTCGCGCGACGTCGAGGCCCTGACGGCATCGGCCAAGGCTGTGGCAGGTGTGATCGAGAACCGCCTGGGCGGGCAGGCCGTCATCGTCGAGAGCGAGGCCGGGCCGCACGTCCACTGGTCCGGCGGCGGCGAGCCCGAGGTGCTGATCCTCGGGCACCACGACACGGTGTTCCCGCTCGGCACCCTCGAACGCCGCCCGTTCGCGGTCAAGGACGGGCACGCCACCGGCCCCGGCGTCTTCGACATGCTCGGCGGTCTGGTGCAGGCCGTCCACGGTGTGGCGCTGCTGGAGGACCGGTCGGGCGTCGAGATCCTGGTGACCTCCGACGAGGAGGTCGGCTCCCGCGTCTCGCGGCCCCTCATCGAGGAGCGGGCCCTCGCGTGCGGTGCCGTCCTCGTCTTCGAGGGCGCGGCCGAGGACGGCGCGCTGAAGACGGGTCGCAAGGGCTGCGGGTCCTTCGAGGTCACGGTCACGGGCCTGGCGTCGCACGCCGGTCTCGAACCGGAGGCCGGGGTCAACGCGCTGATCGAGGCGTCGCACCAGGTGCTGGACATCGCCGCGCTGGCCCGGCCGGACATGGGCACGACCGTCACCCCGACCGTCGCGTCGGCGGGCACCGTGGACAATGTCGTGCCCGCCGAGGCGACCGTCGTCGTCGACGTCCGGGTCGAGACGGCCGACGAGCAGGAGCGCATCGAATCCGCGTTCGCCGCCCTGTCCCCGCACCTCGACGGGGCGGAGATCTCCGTCCAGGGCGCCGTCGGCCGGCCCCCGATGCCGGAGTCGGCCTCGGCCGAGCTCTTCGCGGTGGCGCGGCGGCTGTTTCCCGCCCTGGAGGGCAAGGCGGTCGGCGGCGGGAGCGACGGCAACTTCACGGCCGCGCTCGGGGTGCCGACCCTCGACGGTCTGGGCGCGGTCGGCGGTGGCGCGCACGCCGACCACGAGTACCTGGTGGTCGACACCATGGCCGAGCGGGCGAACCTCGTGGCCGGCCTGGTGCGGGCGATCCGCAAGAGGTGAGGGGGAGCCGCCTGCGGCCGGTGCCGGACCCGGCGCGGCGCAGGCTCTCCGGCACCACCCGGGCGCGGGCCGCCGCTACGCCTCCCCCGCGCCTCCCCTGCCCCTCCCCTACGCCTCCTCCAGGACGAGTTCCCCGAGGAACCAGGACTCCAGCTGCTTCAGCCGGGCCACGACCTCGGTGCGGTCGCGGCCCGAGACCAGGGCCGTGAACATGAAGTCCGACGAGTGGCGGGCGGGCCCCATGGTCTGTCCCGGCTCGACGAACATCCGGAACTTCTCGATCCAGGGGAAGTCCGGGGCCTGCTGCGGCACCGAGACGACCGTGCCCGGCCGCTTCATCAGCACCATCTGTCCGGACATCCGGCGCGGGAGCAGCCGCCGCCCCGGCGTGGCCGCGGACAGCTGACCGGGCAGCGGAAGGCCCAGCTGGGCCCGTAGCCAGGCCTCGGTGGGGTCCACTCCGAAGAGCAGGCCCACGATGTCGCGGATCGCCGCGCCCCCGGTGCGGCAGGCGATCTCGCACAGCACGAGTTCGTCGTCGGGCGTGTGGAACACCTCGGCGTGGAAGGCGAAGTCGGCCGGGCCGGGCAGCGCGTCCAGGATCCGCTCGACGAGGTCGAGGAGCCGCCGGGCCAGCGGGTCGTCGACGTCGAGCGTGAGGTCCATCCGGGGCCCGGTGTCGGTGGCGTACGAGGCGAGGGCGTACTGGTACTGCGACGGCCAGGCCAGCACGGTCCGTCCGTCCACGACGAGCCCGTCGACGTGGCACATCGGCCCCTCGACATAGGCTTCGGCGAACACGTTCGGCTGGTCGGCGCCGTAGAGGTCGAAGTCCTCGGCGAGGTACGCGTCGAGTTCGGCGGGCGTGTGCAGGATGCGCAGCCCCATCGAGCCCGCGCTGTCGCGGGGCTTGAGGACGACGGGGAAACCGTGGTCCTCCGCGAAGCCGAGGAGGTCGGTCGCCGTGTGGATCTCGCGGTGCGGGGCCGTGCGCAGGCCGGCCGCCTCGACGTACTCCTTCGTCCTCAGCTTGTCGCGGAACGGCAGTACGGTCCCGGGCCGCTGGCCCGGCAGGCCGAGGATCTCCCGCAGGGCGGCGGCGCGGTCGAGGTCCCGCTCGTGGACGGAGACGAGGTGGCGTACGTCGTACCGGCGGGCCAGGTCGAGGGCGCGGGCCTCCAGGGTGCCGCTGAGGTCGTAGCCTTCGACGGCCTCGGCGTGGGCGTATCCCTCGGCGGGGCCGGGGAGTTCCTCGGCGACACCGGCCAGGTTCTGGGCGCAGGTCAGGAGCACGACGTCGCCGTCGTACCCGTCGAACCAGCGGGCGTAGGGCAGGGCGTGCACCGATCCGATCTGGTGCAGGACGAGGACGCTCACCTCATCGCTCCTCTCTGGCCCGCCAGGGCGAGACCGGTCGTGGTCGGGGTCGTGGTCGGGGTCGACTGCGCCTGGGCGCGGACGAGTTCGCGGAGCGGCGCGGTCTCGGGCGCGTAGCGCGCCAGGTCGACCGCCCAGGTGCCGTGCCCGACGCGCACGGTCTCGACGAGGACCGGGTGTCCGGGCACGGCGGGGAGGACGGCGAGCGCCGCGTCGGCGGCCGGGTCCCCGGCGGTGCGTTCGGTGTCGGCGGCCTGGTCCCCGGCGGTGCGGCGGCGCTCGCCGGTCGTGCGCGGTTCGACGGTCAGCCCGGCCGCCGAGCCCACCGCGCCGACGCTGATGCCGCCGTCGGCGAAGGCGCGCAGCGCCGCCTCGTCGGCGAGTTCGGCCACCACCGGGCTGCCGGGCGCCCTGCGGTCGCGTACGACCAGGGGGTAGCCCCAGTCGTGTGCGGCCAGGTACAGGTCGATGATCCGCCGGGCCGCGGCCCGGCGGGTCACCGGCACCCCGGCGGCGGCCAGCAGATCGCGCGCCCGGAGCGGATCGGTGAGCAGCAGGGCCTGGTCGCGGGTGAGGCCGGGCAGGCCCAGCCGGTCACGGAGCGCACCCGCCCGCACCTGGTCGGCGGGGTGCAGGGCGACCAGGGCGGTCAGCGGCGTACCGGCGGCCAGGTCGAGGACCGTGGTCTCGACGGCCGCGGTCAGGGCGTAGCGGTCGACGCGGTGCACCCGCATCCGGGCGTCCGCGGCGGTCCGGGCCGTGGCCGCCGGCGCGCCGGTCCCCGTGACGAGCACCAGGTCCTCGGCGCGGTCCGCCAGCCAGTCGGCGTAGGCGAGGCCGTCGGCAGGTCCGTCGGCAGGTCCGTACGGGAGCTCGCCGAGCCGGGGGTCGTGCAGAACGGCGACGGTCATGCGGTGCCCTCCCCCTCGATGTGGTGGTCCTCCGGGTGCTCCGCGACCCGGATCACCAGGTGCGTCGCGACGAGCTCCTCGCACAGGCGGACCGCCTCGTCCGTGTCGGAGGCGGTGACCGCGACCAGGCCGAGCCGGTCCCAGTTGTCGCGGGTCCGGCGGACGACCGAGCCGGGTCGTGCGGCGAGGTCCACGGCGAGCACGGCCTTGTGGGCGCGCAGCTGCGCGGCCCCTTCGACGGCCTCGACGGTGCCCGGCCCGGCGAGGACCGCGCGGGCGCAGCCGGCCGCGAACGCCCGGGGGCGCTCGGTGAGCGGCTCGACCAGGCGGAACGGCCAGGCCAGCGAGTAGTGCACGAGGTCGAATCCGTACGCCGCCTCGACCAGCTCCTGGATCCGGCCGCCGCCGTTGCGGTTGTGCCCCTCGATGATCAGGGGGCCGCGCGGGCTCAGGCGCAGCTCGGTGTGCGCGGGGCCGTCCTGGACGCCGACGGCGTCCAGGAACGCCGCCACCGCCTCCTCGACGCGCTGTTCGTCCGCGGGGTCGAGCCGAGCGGGCAGCGCGTGGCCGAGCTCGGCGAAGTGGGTCTCGTCGACGAGTTTCTCGGTGATGGCGACGACGACGTGGCGGCCCGCGAAGCTGAAGCTCTCGACGCTGAACTCGGGTCCGGGGATGTACTCCTCCAGCAGGAAGTCCGCCACCCGGTAGAGGGTCGAGCCCCGGTCCATGCCCTGGTCGCGCACCGCCGTGATGCGCTCCCACACGGCGTCGGCGTCCTGCGGCCCCTCGGCCTTGAAGATGCCGAAGCCGGCGGTGAGGTCGACCGGTTTGACCACGACGGGCCAGCCGTGCTGCGCCGCGAAGGCCTCGATGTCGGCCGGCCCCTCCAGGGGTGCGGCGCCGATCGCGAACCGCGGGGCGACGGCGGCCAGGTGGCGGCGCATGGCCAGCTTGTCGCGCAGCAGGTGCGCGGCCCGGTACCCGGTGCCGCCGAGGCCGAACAGGTCGTTGATGCGGCCGGCGACCTCCAGGCCGGGCTCGGTCAGGGAGAGCGCGGCCGCGAACCCCCACACCTGGTGGGCGGCCCGGACGAGCGGTTCGACCACGGTCCAGTCGGTGAAGTCGGCGACGAAGGTGACGTCGGCGAGCTGCGCCTGCTCGGGGTCGAACTTGTCCTTGTGCTGGACGAGGATGACGTTCAGCCCCAGGGACTTGGCGAGGCGGACCGGTTCGGTGAGATGGCCGAGCAGCAGCAGGGTGCGCTCGGGGTCCATGGGGGCGGTGGCGGTGGCGGTGACGGCGTTGACCAGGTCGGAGCCGCGGTTGACCCGGAGCAGTGCCTTGGCCTCGTCGGCGTTCTTCGCGGCCTGCTCCACGTCGTCGCCCTCGACGATGACGAAGCCGTGCCGGCTGGCCGAGTTGACGGTGACGGGCAGCTGGTCGCCGATGCCGTACGGGAAGTGCAGGTCGTGCACGTGGCCGAGGGCGCGGATCGCGTCCAGGCCCTCGACGCCGGTGACGGGTGCCGGGCCCGGCTCCAGTGCGAAGTAGGAGATGGCGGCGGCGCGGCGGGCCGGTGCCGGGGTGAACGGCCGGCCGGCGAGCGCCTCGAACACCGCGGCCTCGATGTCGAAGCCGGTGGCGATGCGGATGAGGTGGGGTATGCGGTCGCCGCCGAGGCGGGCCTGGGACTCGACCACGCGCGGGCCGTCCGCGGTGAGGACGATCTCGGTGTGGGCGGGGCCGAAGCGGTGGCCGGCGGCGTCGAGGAGCGCGCGTACGAGGCCGGCCATGGCGTCCGCGTCGGCGGGGGCGAGCGGCGCGGGGAAGAACTGGCCGGTCTCCACGAACAGCGGCGCCGGGGTGACCTTCTTGGCGGTGATGCCGATGACCTCGTGGCGGCCGCCGGCGCTGACCGTCTCGACGCTGAACTCGGGGCCGCGGAGGTACTCCTCGACAAGGACCTGCCCGGCGTACCCGAGCGCGCCGGCCTCGGCCGTCCAGTCCTCGGCTCCCTCGGGGCCGGACACGAGGCGTACGCCGGTGCTGCCGGCGAGGCTGGTGGGCTTGACGATCGCCGGGTAGCCGAACTCCGCGACGACGGCGGGCACGTCGGCCGGTGTCGCGGCCACCCGGGTGCGCACCGGGGACAGGCCGTGCTCGGCGAGCAGGGCGCGCAGCGCCGCCTTGTCGTTGAGGCGGTGCACGGCCTCGGGCGGGTTGACGGCGAGGCCCAGGGCCTGGGCCTCCTCGGCGACGGGGAGCATGGTGGACTCCTGGCCGAGGTGGAGCACATGGGCTACGTCGTGGGCGGTGGCCGTCTCGCGTACGAGGGCGCGCAGCGCGGCCTCGTCGGCGAAGTCCACCAGGCGCAGCCGTACGCAGTGCCGGGCCACGTCGCGCAGGTAGGCACGGGTCTGCCGTGCCGGATCCCAGATCGCGTACACCTCGAACCCGGCGGCGGTGGCCTTCTCGGCCAGTTGACGGTACGGCTGCACCATCAGGATCCGGTTGTTCTGTGTCACTGCTGTCGTCCCTCGGTCCGGGGGTTCACGGGTTGCGGATGCGGATGCGGATACCGGTGCTGGTGCTGCGGCTGCCGGTGGTGGTGGTGGTGGTGCTGTTGCGGACTCATCGGACGGCCTCGGCCTCCCGTTCCTGCGGGACCGCCGCGGCACGTGCCTCCTGCGCGCGGAACAGCGAGTGGTACAGGAGCATGGCCCCGGCCCCGAAGAGCGTGTACACGCTGGCCAGGCCCCAGGCCGGGACGACGGCGCTCAGGGTGACGAACACCGAGCCGACGAGGAGGCCGAGGCGCACCTGGAGTCCGTAGGCGGCCATGTACTTCGTACGCGACCGGCTCGGGACGAAGTTGGCCAGCAGTGTCTGCTTGACCGGGGCGTTCATCAGCTCGCCCAGGGTCACCACGACCGTGGCCGCGATCAGCGTCCAGGCGTCGCCGCTGACGGCCCAGACCATGTACCCGGCCGTGAAGACCACGATGCCGATCATGAGGCGGCGGCGCTCGTCCAGCTTCCCGAACAGCTTGCCGACCCACAGCGCGCAGCCGACGACGAGGAGGGTGTTGCCGGCCCGCATGAGGCCGAGCATGTTGACCCCGTCGACGGTCAGCTCCCAGGAGCCGAAGCCGATCAGGCGCTGCGGGGTGAAGTCCTCGCCGAGGCGTACCGCGATCGAGGACGAGATCTGCACCTCGATGGAGCGGATCAGCAGCGCGGCCAGCGCGATGCGCAGGAAGATCCGGTCGCGGGCCACGGAGACGTAGCCGGCCAGCGCGCTCCTGACACCGCGCGGGTTCTCCACGGTGCCGGCGGGCGCCGTCTCGGTGATGCAGAACCAGGTGACCAGGAAGATGACACACGTCATCACGGCGGCGGCGGCCAGGAGCTGGAAGAAGTAGTCCTGGTAGAGGAAGCCGCCGACCAGCGAGCCGAGCATGAACGCGAGGTTGACCGACCAGTAGTTGATCGTGTAGACGGCGGTGCGCGACTCGGGGGTGGAGACGTCCACGATCATCGCCTCGCTCGCCGGCAGCGCGAGGCCGGCACAGCAGGAGGCGGCCAGGTACAGCACGTACAGCACGACGCCGTCGCTGCCGCCGGCCGGGGAGGCCGCGACGGCCAGGCCGACGTAGCCGAGGCCGGCGCCGGCCTCCCCGGCGAGCAGGACGGGGCGGCGTCCGTACGTGTCGGACAGATGGCCGCCGACCAGGTTGCAGGCGATGGTGGCGAGGGCGACGACGAGCGTCATCATGCCCGCGGTGGCGGCGCCGTACAGCGTCGAGAAGTGGATCACCATCAGCGGCACGAGCATGATGTCGAAGAACCGCTGGACGAAGCCGACACCGATGCGCAGCCGCAGGTTGGGGTGGAGGTCCGCCAGTCTCACCGGCCGGCCTCGCCGTCGGCCGGCCACCAGCTGAGGTACCGCTCCCCGCTGTCGGGGAAGACGGTGACGACGGTGGCGCCCGACAGGTCGTGCCGGCGGGCCAGCTCGATGCAGCCGTACGCGGCCGCACCCGACGAGACCCCCACGAGCAGTCCGCTGCCCGCGGCGATGGCCCGGGTGGTGGCTGCCGCGTCCTCGTCGGGCACGACGATCACCTCGTCGACGAGGGAGATGTCCGTGACGGGGCTGGTGAAGCCGCCGTTGAGGCCGGGGATGCGGTGCGGCCCGGGCTCGCCGCCCGAGAGCAGGGGCGATCCCGCCGGCTCTACGGCGACCACCGTGAGGTCCGGGTTGTGCTCGCGCAGGTAGCGGGCGGTGCCGGTCAGGGTGCCGCCCGTACCGACGCCGCACACCAGGTAGTCGACGCGGCCGCCGGTGTCGCGCCAGATCTCGGGGCCCGTGGTGGTGTAGTGCGCGCGTACGTTGTCGGGGTTCTCGTGCTGGCGCGCGTACCAGGAGCCGGGGATCGCCGCGTGGATCTCCTCGGCGCGCTCCACACAGCCGAGGAAGCCCCGGGCCGGGTCGGTGAACTCGATGCGGGCGCCCAGCATGCGCAGGGTCAGGATCCGCTCCGTCGAGGCGTTGTCGGGCAGCACGATCACGCAGGGGTGGCCGTGGGCCGCGGCCAACGAGGCCAGCGCGATCCCGGTGTTGCCCGAGGTGGACTCGATGACGGTCGCACCCGGCCGCAGCGCACCGGACGCGACGGCGCCGCGCAGCATGGCCAGGGCGGCGCGGTCCTTGATGCTGGACAGCGGGTTGGCCGCCTCCAGCTTGGCCAGGACGTGCGCGTCGTCGGGCAGCCCCGCGAGGCGCAACCGCAACAGCGGGGTGTTGCCGACGAGATCCTCGAACGAGGTGGCCACGGTGCTGAGGACGGGGTTGGTCACGGAATTCCTCCCTGGTACGACCGGCCGCACGCTTGGGCGTCGACACGGAATTCATCGCAGCGCCATAATTCGGGAATCCGGGAATCGTCCCGGTCGTACATTCCTGCCGACTCGGCCGGCGCAATGCGCACGGCCGTGCATTTCATGCCATGAACACTAGCCCGCGGATTCGGCCGACTCCATCGGCCGCATGCCTCGGGTTACGGCAAATGCGCCCTGCTGGAGGGTGCAGAAATCGGCGCACGTCTGAACATATCGACCGGCCTTGCGGGCGCCGTGGGGGTGGATTCCGGCCTCGCCGGTCCGGGAGAAAGGCGGGCCGCCACGGAATTCCGGCACGCGCCCCGGAACCCGTCCTCGTGGCGGCCGGCTCCGGAATTCCGGCTATCGGCGGACAGCCGGCTGGACCGGCGCGGGGGCCGGGGAGGCAGGCGGCGGGCCCCCGCTACGGCG
>NZ_WTFF01000182.1 GCF_019400985.1 Streptomyces bambusae | reverse complement strand
GGCGGAGGGGGACCCGCTGCTGGGCTCCCTGCGGCTGGCCGCGGGCGCCGCGCTCGGCCGGCTGCCCTGGCCGGTCGGTGCGCCCCTCCTCCGGCTGGTCCCCGCCGCGGACCGGACGGCGGGCTGAGCGACGAACGCGCGACCGGGCCCGGGACGTGTGTCCCGGGCCCGGTCGCCGGCGGCGGTCTGCCGTCGGCAGTGGTGACAGCTGGAGGGCCGTCACTTGGAGGTGTGCAGGTACCACTTGTGCGGCTTCTCCTGCTTGCACGTGTAGTGCTTCCAGCGTCCCTGGTCCTGCCCCTTCTTGCCGGCCTGGTGGCAGGCCTGGGAGCTCGGGTACGGACCGTACCTCGCGGTGGGCTGCACCGCGACGGAGGCCGGCTCCTGCTGCGGGAGGGTGGCGGCCGAGGCCGTCGCGCCCGCCGTCAGCAGGGCTGCGGTGACCAGAGCGGCCATCGGTGCGATGCGAAGGATGTTCGCCTTCATGATGGTTTCCTCGTTCCCTGTCCGATATCGGTGTCCGACATCTGTCCGACGAACCCCGGTTGCCGGGGCCCGGCTTATGCATCAAACGTAGGAACCCCCGGGTCCCGGGCACATGAGCCGCAGGCCCCGACCCCGTCCCGGACGGATCCCGCCCGGGTCCCGGGCGCGGTCCCGGGCGAGGTCCCGGGCGGTCCGGGACAGCCGGCGCACACGAAGGCGCCTCCTTGCCGTGGATCACGGAAAGGAGGCGCCGCGTCGGTGTGGTGCGTCGCTACGGCGCACCGGGCCGGTCGGTACGGGAACCGGTCCCCGGGCTACCGCTCGGGCTCGGACGGCCTGGGAGTCCCACCGCCGGGGAACCGCTCCGGCTCCGGCGGCCTGGGAGTCCCGCCACCGGGGAACCGCTCCGGCTCCGGCGGCTTCGGGGTCCCGCCACCGGGGAACCGCTCCGGCTCCGGCGGCTTGGGAGTGCCACCGCCGGGGAAGCGCTCGGGCTCAGCCGGCTTCGGGGTCCCGCCCACCGGCCACTTCGGCTCGGCCGGCTTCGGGGTGCCGCCGACCGGCGATTTCTCGGGCTGCGGCGGCTTGGGAGTGCCACCGCCGGGGAACTGCTTGCGCTTCGACCGGGACGGACGGATCTTCTCGTGTGACATGTCGTTTCCTCGCTCACTGCTCACTCGTCATTCGGCGGATCACTTACGCCGTCGAGTCTTGGCCCGCCCGTGTCCCAGGCGCATGGTCCTGTGGTCCCGGGTCTGTCCCGACCCCCTCGCACCGGTCCACCGCGCTGCGCGGCAGCACCGCCCGTACGCAGGTCCCGTCCGCCGCGCTGACCAGCTCGAACGATCCGCCGAGCTCCTCGGTGCGCTCCGCCATCGAGCGCAGCCCCACCCCGTGCGCGCCGGCGGCGTCGGGCATGCCGTCCCCGTCGTCGCGGACCTCCAGCGTGACGCCGTCCGCGGTCAGCACCACCGCGGCGTGGGCGTGGCCGGCGCCGGAATGCCGGACCGCGTTGTTCAGGGCCTCGGCCGTGATGCGGTAGAGGGCGACCTCGACGGCCGCCGGCAGCTTGGGGAAGGGTTCGGGTGCGAGGCTGACGGTGATGTCCACCGTGCGGCCGAGGTGCTCGGCCAGCTGCCGCAGGGCCCGGGGCAGGTCGGCGCCGTCCAGGGCGGCGGGCGCCAGGCCACCGGTGATCCGGCGCAGTTCGTCGATGGCCCGCCCGATGCCCTCGGAGACCGCGGTCAGCGACTTGCCGGCCTTCGGCTCCCCCGGTATGGCCGAGCGGACCGCGTCCACCTGGAGCCGTAGCCCGGACAGCGCCGGGCCGAGTCCGTCGTGCAGGTCGTGCCGGAGCCGGCGGCGCTCCTCCTCCCGGGCCAGTACGATCCGCTCGCGGCTGGTCTGGAGGTCCTCGTAGAGCTGGAGCGAGGCGATGGCGGGGGCGCTGTGGTCGGCGAGGATCCGCACGGCTTCCCGGTCCTGCTGGTCGAGGGCGAGTTCGCCCTCGCGCGGCGGTACGAGCAGATAGCCGATCTCGTCGCCCTGGTAGACCAGCGGGAAGGTCTCCTGCCGCCCTCCGGGGGCGCCCCGCCGGGCCAGTTCGCGGCTCCCGTGGCGGGTGCGGAGCACCAGGCGGGCGCCGGGCAGCCGCAGGGTGTGCACCACGGTGTCGCACAGCAGCCGGGGCATGTCGCCGGGGTCGAGCACCTGTCCGAGCCGGTCGGCGAGTTCGCGTACGGCCTGGTAGGGCTGGGCGCGTTCGCCGTAGTAGTAGCGGTCGACCAGGCGGGCCGCCCAGCGGGCGGTGGGCCGCAGCAGGGCTCCCACCAGCAGGGTGAGGCAGGCCATCAGCGCGGCCTCGGGGGTCAGCGAGCCGGGGGCGAAGTAGGAGAGGACGAAGCCGCCGCCCGCGTACGCCATGAACAGCGCGAAGGTGAGGACGAAGGCGGTCAGGATGCGCCGGCCCGCGCGGTCCAGTGCCCAGGTCCGGTCCCGGACGTGGACGTAGCCGAGCGTCGCGGGCCAGGCGGCGGCCGCGAGGTAGAAGGCGATGACGTTGAACCCCTCGGGCGCGCTGGCGAACTGGTTGACGTACAGCACCGCGATCCACACGGCGTACGGCACGACCAGTACGGCGTAGGGCCGCCGGGACTTCGGGGTGCGCGGCCAGCGGACGAGCATGACGAGGACGCCGAATCCCACGAGGACCGGCGGGACCCAGTAGGTGGCGGTGTCCATCCACGGCGTCAGCAGGTCCTCCACCTCCGCCCAGAACCCGCCGGAGATCGGGGTGGTGACGCCGTAGTAGGTGAAGCCCGGGTAGGTGAAGGCGTAGTACTGCTGCAGCGCGCTCCACACCGCGGTGAGCGCCACGTACGGAAGGCCCCAGCCGCGCGGGAACTCGCCCGTGGGCAGCCAGAGCGGCATCGGGTAGATGATGACGCCGATCAGGGCGTAGGCGAGCATCCCGAGGATGATCACCGGGGTGAACCCCTCGGGTCCGACCCCGGCCACGACCGCGAGCAGCGGGACCACCTGGGCGAGCGTCAGCAGGCAGCCGGCGCACAGCAGCAGGCGGCCCAGGGACCGTGCGGAGGGCCGGGCGGCGAAGAACATGCCGGTGAGGGCGATGCCCAGGCCGAGCAGGACGTGGTCGGCCGCGAGGTGCAGTCCGACCCGCTGGAGCGCGGGGTCGTGGAGGTGGGTGAGGGTCACCACGGCCCAGGTGATGCCGGAGAGCATGGTCAGGACGCATACGGCGTAGGCGGGCAGCATGTCGGGGCCCGACCGGGGTGTCCCCTTCGCCCTGCGGTGGCCTGTGCGCATCGCGGCCTCCTCGCCCGTTCGGCGTCCTTCTGTTCAGCCTGGTGCGCCGGGCGTCCCGGGCGCATGAGGTGGGTGTCCCGGCCTCGGCCTTCCGGCGCCGCGGCACCCGCGCCGCGGCACCCGGCGCGGCGGCGGTGTGCGGTGTGCGGCGTCCGGTGCCGCGGGGTCAGCCCTGGTCGCCGTTGTCCTCCTCGCCGAGGCCCGCGTCCCGGGCCCGGGCGACGGCCTCCGCGCGGGAGGTGACCTGGAGCTTGTCGAAGACGTGGGTGATGTGGTTGCGGACGGTCTTCTCGGACAGGACGAGCTCGCGGGCGATGCGCCGGTTGTCGAGGCCGCGCGCGATGAGTTCCAGCACCTCGACCTCGCGGGAGGTCAGGGAGGGGAAGAGCTGTTCGGCGTCCCGCCGGCGGCCGCCGGCGAGCAGGGTGGACAGCCTGGCGGCGATGTCGGAGCCGATGACCGCGCCGCCCGCGACGACCGTGCGCAGCGCATGCAGCACCTCGTCGGAGCCGGCGCCCTTGACGACGTACCCGCGGGCGCCGGCCTGGAGGGCGGCCAGCAGGCTGCCGTCGTCGTCGGACATCGTGAGCATCAGGACGGGCAGCCCGGGGTGCTCGTCGGCCAGCCGGCGGGTGGCCTCGATGCCGGAGACGTCGGGCAGGGACAGGTCCATCACGACGACGTCCGGGCGGTGCCGGTCGACCGCTTCGGGCACCTCGCCGGCGGTCTCGGCCTCGGCGACGACGACCGCGCCGCCGCTGCTCTCCAGCGCGGCCCGCAGTCCCTCGCGAAACAGGGGGTGATCGTCGACGATCAGGACGCGCGGCACTTTATGGTCTACTTCGGACACAAATCGACACTAGCAGTAACAGTGCGTCACATCCGGGATCGGCGGCCGCGTTCCCGTCCCCTGCCTCTCCCCCCGACCGGGACCGTTGGGGGGCGGGAACGGGGCCTGCGCCTCATGCCCTTGGGGGGCGGGCGCACGCATCGTGGCGGGCATGCCCGAACACCGTTCCCCCGTCGTCCTCGACCGGGCCGTCCAGGCCGGACCGGCCCACTTCCCCGTGCACATACGGCACGGGGGCGGGGACCTCGACGGCTCCCTCGCCGAACTGACCGAGGTCGTACGGGGCCTGGGCCACCCCCGGACCGTACTGCTGACCCACCCCGCGCTGCCGACGCGGCACGTGGCGCTCGTCCTGCGCCATCTGGGTGCGGCGGCGCCGGCCGACGTGCTGTGGCCCGCCCGGCCGGAGGGTCACGTCGGCCGCCCCGCCCGTTCCTCCGGCCCCTCTCGTCGCTCTGACCTCTCCCGTCCCGGCCGGGACGGAGCGCGCCGAGCCGGCGCGGGGCCGGTGGTGCCGGACGGTTCGCTCGTCGTCGCCCTGGGCGGGACCCGTACGCTGGCCGCCGCGGGGCGGGTCCGCCGGGCGGACGGGACCCGGCCGCCGGTGCTGCGCCTGCCGACCACCCTGCGTGCCATGACGGACTCGGCGCTGTCGGTGGCCGGTGACGGGAACGGGTGCGCCGCTCCCGTACTGGTCCGCGTCCAGCTGGAGTTCCTGGAGACCCTGCCCGCGCGGGACGTGTGCGCCGGGCTCAGCGCGCCGGCCGCCGTCGTCCTCGCAGTCGTCCCGGCATCCCGCGAGCAGGTGGCCGCCCGGCTGCGGCGGGACGGCCGGTACGACCCGGCCGTGCTCGCCTCGTTCGTCGTGCTGTCCGTGCAGGCCCGGGCCGCCCTCCTGTGCTACGACCCGCAGGAGGACGGCCCCGGCGCCGCCTTCGGCTACGGGCGGGCCGTCGCCCGGGCGCTGCGGGCCGAGCCGGACGCCGACCTGCGCCACGGGGCGGCCGAGGCGCTGGGGATCCGGGTCGCGGCACGGGTGTCCCGGCTGGCGGGCCTGCTGGACGCGGAGGGGGAACGGGCCCACGCGGACCTCCTCGACCGGGCGGGACTCCCGCGGTCGCTGCCGCCGCGGGTGTCCGTCGAGTCAGTGCTGGACGCGCTCGTGGGTGACGGCGCGGGGGCCGGACTGGTGCTGCTCGACCGGCTCGGACAGCCCCATGTGCACCGGGGCCGGCTGGTCACCCCGGTCGACGCCGGCCTGCTGCGCGCCGGACTCGCCACGATCGCACCGCAGCCGGCCGCGCCCCCGGCACCCGCGGCCACAGCGCCCGCAACGCGGGCACCACAGCCGGTGGCGGTGCCTTAGCCCTGCCTTAGCCAGCGCCTTGGCCGGTGTCGGTGCCTTGGCCGGTGCCGGCCGGGGCGCGCGGACGCGGCGCGCCGTACGCCGTCACCCGAGCGGCGTACGGCGCGTGCCGGGTGATGCAGTGGATACCGCCACCGCACCGCACCGCACCGCTCTGCCGACGCCCGCCTCGGGCGCATCGGCTCCGTGCCGGTTCCGCGCACGCTCCGTGTCGATGTCCCTGGTCCGGGCCGGGGCGCGCGCCTGTGCGCTCCCGGCCCGGCCGTATGCCCCGGCGTGCGCACTGGCGCACCCGGTACGCCACCCCGTGCGCCCCGCGTGCCCTTGTCATGTCTACGCCGTGCCTACGCCGGGTAGGCCCGGAGCCGACCTCATTCGCGTGAGGCCGTGCGTCCGTTCGCCCCCAGTCGCGGATGTTCGAGGGCTCCGGTGGGTAGTCACCAGGAGTGATCACCCTGGGTGTCGAGGAAGAGTTCCTGCTGGTCGATTCCGTGTCCGGGCTGCCGGTGCCCCTCGCGGGCAAGGTGCGGACCGCTGCGGGGCTGCAGGCCACGCTGGACCAGGGCGAGGTGCAGTCGGAGCTGCTCCAGGCCCAGGTGGAGGTCGCCACGCCGGTCTGCGGGGACCTGGCGGAGGTGGCCGGCCACCTCCTGCGGCTGCGGCACGCGCTGCGGCCTGCGGCGGAGTCCTTCGGCTGCCGGATCGCCGCCTGCGGTGCCGCCCCGATTCGTACGGCCGCGCCGGTGCCGGTGACCGAGTCCCCGCGCTATCTGACCCTGCGGGCGCAGGCGCCCCAGCTGGTGGCCGAGCAGCTGATCAACGGGATGCACGTGCACGTGGGCGTGCCCGACCGCGCCACCGCCGTGTCCGTCATGGGCCGGATCCGGGTCTGGCTGCCCACGCTGCTGGCGCTGTCGGCGAACTCTCCGTTCTGGGACGGCCGGGACACCGGGTTCGCCAGCTGGCGCACCATGATCTTCGGGCGCTGGCCGGTCAGCGGTCCGCCGCCGCGGTTCGAGAGCCTGGCCGACCACGACGACCGGGTGCGGGCGCTGCTGGCGTCGGAGGTCATCGTCGACACCGGCCAGATCTACTGGCAGGCACGGCTCTCCGACCACTACCCCACCATCGAGATCCGCTGTGCGGACGTCCAGCTGCGCACCGAGGACGCCGTGATGATCGCCGGTATCGCCCGCGCCCTGGTGGCCACCGCCTTGCGCGAGGTCGAGGCCGATGTCCCGCTGCCGCGCTGCCCGCCCGAACTGCTCCGGCTCGCCGACTGGCAGGCCGCGCGCTACGGCCTGAGCGGCAAGCTGCTCGGCCCCGACGGCCGGCCCCTGAGCACCCGCGAGGTGCTGCACGGCCTGCTGGACCACATCGCCCCGGCCCTGACCGACTCCGGCGACACCGACCTGGTGGTGTCGCGGATCAACCGGCTGCTGCGGCACGGCACCGGGGCGGACCGGCAGCGGAGGGCGCACAAGGAGGGCGGCAGCCGAGCGGTGGTGGAGCTGATCACGACCGAGACGATGGCGTAGCCGCCGCTGCCGGGCGGCGGGCAGCGGCCACGCGCCCGGCCCCGGAGCCCGGCCGCGTGCCGGGACCGACCCCGGACCGGTCCCCGGACCAGTCCCCGGACCGGTCCCCGGACCGGTCCCCGGACCGGTCCCCGGACCCGGCCTCGCGCCGGGACCGGGGCCGCAGGCCGAAGCCCGCGGGCGGGGCCCGCACCGGTCAGCGCAGGGCTCCCAGGCCCGGGATGCCACCGGGGAAGTAGTCGGACTGGCCCGGGCCGCCGTCGCGCTCCAGGTTCCCGATGAACTGCCACAGCGGGTCCGTCAGGGTCTCGCCGGTCTTGGCGGCGACGTCGTGGCGCAGCTTGGGCAGCATCGCGTAGAGGCGGTCGCCGGGGCATCCGGTGTCGTTGAAGTCGCGGTGCCCGTAGATCTCGGACGGGGGCAGGCCGTACTGCCGGCAGACGTGCGCGCACAGCTCCACCAGGGCCGCGTACTGGGCCGCCGGCGGTTCCACCGTGGTGTACGTGCCCTCGTTCTCGATGCCGATCGACAAGGTGTTCTGGCCGACGCAGTGGGCTGCGCGGACCTGCCGCAGGCCCGACTGCAGCTCGTCGAGGCTGTTGTGGCGGCCCTCCATGACGAAGGCGCCGCGGCTGACCGTGAAGTGCTGGCCGGTGTCGATCCAGCCGTGGGTGTCCATGTGGTAGTTCTGGATCGCCCTGGCCAGGGTGTACGCACGCTCCTTGGAGTAGTCGGTGACGTTGGCGGTGGCCGTGTGGTGCACGATGATCCGCTGCGGGGGCTGGGCGAGGACCACGACGGACTCGGACGGCGGTCTGGCGCCCCACGTGACGCAGGCGGCGATCTCGGGGCCGTGGGCGGCGCGGGCGCGGCCGGCCGCGCCGAGGGGGAGCGCCGCTCCCGTCCCGAGGGCCAGCGCACCGGTCAGCAGGGTCCGGCGGGTGAGGTGCGGTTGCACGCGTGACGTCATGGTCGCCCATTGAAGGGGCCGTCCGGGCCCTCCTCACGCAGGCGCTCCGGCAGGACCGGCGGACCGACCGCATCGGGTTACCCGGGCAGCCCGCCACGGGCGTCACCCTCCGCGGACCGGGCCCTCAGGGCTGGTCGCCCGCCCAGTCCCAGCGGCGCGGATCGCCCGGGCGCGGTGCGTACAGGGCGCGCCCGCCCGCGCCGTAGCGGCCTATCTCCGTGGGCAGGGCCACCTGCTCGGCGAGGGCTCTGCCGGACCAGCCGGTGACGTCCAGCAGCAGTCCGTCGAGGGGGCCGCCGACCAGCTCGCGGTAGGCGCGGCCCGGCCGGGGCCCGGGGTCGGGGTCGTCGTGGTCGGCGCCGTACACCCGGCCCCGCATGATCTGCTCGTCCATACCACCACCTTGGCAGACGCCACTGACAACGCCGCCGGTCGCACGGCACCGCGGGCGCCGCCGCCCGGACCGGGCAGCGGAACGGATGCGCCCGCTTCGCAAGCACGCGCCAGATGCGGGCCGTTCGGGTGACGGGGCGCAACCCTGCCCGGGAGCCGCCGTTGTCCACGGTGCTCCGTCACGGGGCGCTCGTGCGACAGATAGACACGGATAGACCCAGAAGGGCCCATGATGCTCAAGAAGATGATGGCCACCGCGGCCGCCACCGCCTCGATCCTCGGCGCCGGCGCGGCCGTGGCCTCCCCCGCGATGGCCATCGGCAACGACAACGGGATCAACACGATCAACGGCAACGGCGCCCAGCAGATCTACGGGAACCAGAAGACCGTAGGCGCCATGAGCCCGCAGGCCAGCCTGGTCCAGGGCTCCCTGAACAAGCCGTGCATCGGCCTGCCGGTCAAGGTCAACGCCCAGTCGCTGGTGGCGCTCATCGCCAACGTCGGCGTCCAGGACATCAACGTCCTGTCCAACCCGATGAACCAGCAGTGTGTCGAGAACTCCACCCAGGCCAAGGGCGACGAGTCGCTCTCGCACATCCTGGACAACATCCCGGTCCTGTCGGGCAACGTCTCCGCGAACAGCTGACCGTCCGCCTCCGACGGTCCCCTGGGCGGCCGGGGCCCCAGGCCTTGCGCGAGCAGCCCCCGCCCCTGCCGGGCGGGGGCTGTCGCACGGTCAGGGCCGGTACACCCGGAGGTACTCCACCCGGTACGACATCTCGTCCACGTGGTCCTCGGGCGGCGGGTGGTACTCGCCCGCGCAGACCGACAGGTTCACGATCAGGTACGCGTGCCACCGGCGGCCCACTCCCCGGCGGTCCGTGAAGACCCGCCGGCCGTTCACCCACCAGGCCACCGACCGGGCCCCGAGCTCGACCCGGAGGTCGACCCAGGCGTCCGGGGCGATGGCGGGGTCGCGGTAGTAGTGGCCGCTGCCGCGGACGTGGTTCGTCAGCTCCAGCAGGTCCGGGTTGTCCGGGTGGTACTCGAAGGCGTCGATCTCCTGGTCGCCGTCGCGCCAGGTCCAGATCGCGGGCCACGCCCCGAGCTCCCGGGGCAGCTGCACCCGCGACTCCAGCACGTCGCCCGGGCGCACCTGGAATCCCTCGTCGCTGCCTTCCGTGGTCAGCAGTCCCGCGCTCCAGGTGCCCTCCGGCCGGCGCTCGGCGCGGAAGACGCCTTCCCGGCAGAAGGACGGGTCGTCCACCAGGTGGTCGAGCTTGTTGTCCCCGGGGTTGACCGGCCCCATGTCGGGGAAGGCCGAGGTGCGTCCGGCCACCCACTGGGCCGGGGAGGAGAAGTCGGCGGTGAACACGGGCGGGGCGGCGTGCAAGGAGGCCATGGGCCGATGCTGCCCGCGCCGGTCCGCAGGACACCGGCACAACAGCCGTTCGCCGGAACGAGTGATTCCCGCTGCTGTCCGGAACTCCCCTTGCGCGCCGCCCGTGCGCGTGGTCAGGAACCGTCGGCGAAGACCGCGTAGACGGCGCGGCTGCCCCGGTACTCGCTCAGGTTCCAGATCACGGACTCGCGGAAGGCCCAGTCGGTGGCGGTCGAGCTGTGGAAGCTGAGGTCCTCCGGGCCCTTGGCGAGCCGGACGACCGTGGCGGGCACGACGGCGGCGGACGTGACGGCGCGCAGCTGCCCGTACCGGGTGGGCCCGTCGCTGGCCGAGAGGTAGTGCTTGCGCTCCCGGGAGACCACGCCCTGGATCTTGCCCTGCTTGACGGTGACCGCCTCGGTCGCCGTGGTGGAGGACAGCTTGCGGGTACGGTGGTCGAGCGGCCAGCGGACGACCTTGGGCCGGGCGATCGTGCGGCCGTTTCCGTTCCAGGAGGTGCCGGCGTAGTCGACGACCGGGTTGTCGAGGTCGGCCGCGTACTCGCTGATCGTCAGGCTGTCCGGGCTCGCCGCGCGGTCGAGGCCGATGGCCGAAAAGCGCAGCAGGGTGCCGGTGTTGTCGTAGGCACCGGTCTGGGGCAGGACATAGCGGTAGTCGTAGGCGTGGTACGTGCCGTCGGTGTCGCGGCCGCAGACGTCCGGGCGGCCGGTGCCGACCTCGAAGATCTTCTCCAGGTCGAAGACCCGGAGCCCCTTGTAGGTGTCCACCACGTAGAGCAGGTTGCCGTACCACATGATGCCGCCGGCGTGCTTGCGGATCGGGGCGTACGTGTAGCCGCCGCCGGTCGCCCGCACCGGCTCGACCAGGAGCACGTGCCGGTACTTCGGGGCGGCGGCGGAGGTGTGGTCGACGAAGCTGACGCGGATGCCCTTGTCGATCGGGAAGTTGTCGGTCTTGTCGCCGTCGGGGTCGGTCTCGAAGTACCAGGACACCAGTACGACGCGCTTGCCGCCGGCCGGCCACACCCCGGCGCCGAGGGCGTCGGCGCTGGTGGTGATGCCCTGCGGGATCCACTCGGCGGCGTCCTGGTCGCCGCGGTTCCAGGTGAAGCCGTGGGAGAAGCCGCCGACCCCGGCGGGGGCCGAGGACAGCCGGCCGGCCTCGCGGTTGGCGTTGGCCAGGACGTCCGCGACCGTCACGGACCGCAGCGAGCCAGCCAGGCCCGCGACGAGGTCGGCGTACCGCCCGGACGCGTTGGAGGTGCGTTCGGCGAGCGTGAACTGCCCGGCGCCGATGGTGGCGGCCTCGGCCACGGTGGGTGCGAGCGCGGCCGAGGCGCCGGCGACGAACGGCGCCGCGGCCATCCCCTTGATGATCAACCTTCGTGACATGGTCATGAGGGGGGAATCTAGGCGTCATGATCTTGGTGGGCAAAGCTGCCCGAACACTTCCGGCCGCCGGGGGACGCCGGAGGCCGCGGCGGGTGCCCGCGGGTGCGGACCGGCGCACCATGGAGGCATGGACGAGGCGAGCCTGAGCGCGGTGAGCACCCCCGCGCGGATCGCGGAGGTCGGCCAGGACTTCGAGGCCGACGAGATCGCGCTCGCGACGCGCAACCACGGGCTGCCGCTGGAGGCGCTGCGCTACGACGTGACCCCGCCGGGACTGCACTACGTCCTGGCCCACTACGACATCCCGGACGCGGACGCGGACCGCTGGCGGATCCGGCTGGACGGGCTGGTGCACGAGGAGCGGCTCCTCGACCCGGCGGCCCTGCGCGAGTACCCCGCCACCACCGTGCGGGTCACCCTGGAGTGCGCCGGCAACGGCCGGGCCCACCTGTCACCGCGGCCGATCGGCCATCCGTGGCTGCTCGAAGCGGTGGGCACGGCGGAGTGGACCGGCGTACCGCTGCGGCTCCTGCTCGCGGAGGCCGGCCTCGCGCCCGGGGCCCGCGAGGTGGTCTTCACCGGAGCCGACCACGGGGTGGAGCGGGGTGTCGAGCAGGACTACCGGCGCAGCCTGCCGCTGGCGGTGGCCACCGGGGAAGACCCGGAGGTGCTGGTCGCGTACGCGATGAACGGGCAGCCGCTGCCGCCGCAGCACGGCTTCCCGGTCCGGCTGGTCGTCCCCGGCTGGTACGGCATGGCGCACGTGAAGTGGCTGCGCGGGATCACGGTCACCGCGGAGCCGTTCACCGGCTTCCAGCAGGTCACGGCCTACCGGTTCCGGCAGGAGCCGGACCAGCCCGGCGAACCCGTCACCCGGATCGCACCGCGGGCCCTGCTGATCCCTCCCGGATTCCCGGACTTCATGTCGCGGACCCGGGTGGTCCGGCCCGGCCCCGTCACCCTGGCCGGCCGGGCCTGGTCCGGCGCGGCTCCGATCGCCCTGGTCGAGGTGAGCACGGACGGCGGCGCCGACTGGACACGGGCCGAGCTCGGCCCGGACGACGGCCACCGCTGGGCCTGGCGGTCCTGGCACGCCCCGTGGCGGGCCGAGCCGGGCCACCACGTCCTCACGGTCCGGGCCACCGACGCGGCCGGGCAGACGCAGCCGCTGGAGCAGCCGTGGAACCGCGGCGGCTACGGCAACAACCTCGTCCAGCGGGTGCCGGTGCTCTGCCTCGGCGAGGACGCGGACGAGAACGCGGACGAGGACACCGGGCAGACGCCCTGAGGGCCCGGCACCGCGCCCTCAGGGTCGCTGCCTGTGCGCCGCCGGCGCAGGTCCCGAGGACTTCCGGCGTGCTCAGCGGCGGCGTGGTGAGGGGACCGAGCCCGCCGTCAGCGCGTCGCCGATCAGCCGGACCCCGCGGGCCAGCCGGTTCAGCTGCTCCAGCTCGACGGCGTACATCCGGATCGAGGTCTCGATGACGGTCTCGGCCACGCCCAGCGGGGGCAGCTCGACCCGGCTGGTCTGAAGTGCCACGCGGACGGCTCGCATCTCGTGCTGGAGCTGGAGCTGGACGTGCCGGGCGAGGAGGACGGGGTTGCGGGTGAGCGTCGAGTAGCCGGCGTAGCGGGCCGGCAGCAGGTCCCGCAGCCAGCGGGTCGCGGTCCGCTCCCAATCGTGGGTGCCGGGGGCCTTGACCTGGCAGGGCCAGTCCGGGCTGAGTGTGGAGAGGACCGCTTGAGACATCCTGATCGCTTCCAAACGTGCCGGGCTCTCTTCGAGAGGTGGCGAGAGGGGTGGCGGCGGCCTCGGCCTAGGGGTCGACCGAGGCCGCCACGGGGCGCCGTGCGGGATGCGAGAGCCGGGATTGAACGCCGCGGGCTCGGCGCGGAGGAGGGAGCGTCGACCCCTGGCGTTCGTTCGAGAAGAGCTTGGGGAGAGCCCTCCTTGGCATCGGGTGACCCGGGCGCCGTAGAGCAGTAAATATATATACCGTCGAGTACGCAAGGGTATGAAAAATTTCATGCACGTCGGAGGCTGAAAATCGCCCTGCGGCCAGGCCTGTGAGCGGCGCCCCTCAGCGGCTGCCCGAACCCTCTTCCAGGAAGAAACTGTGCTGGTCAGCGACCTGCTCGTAGCTCTCCAGGCGTGCCTGGGTCCGCTCCGGATCGGCATCGGCCATCGCCTGGAGCAGCGCGGCGGCCAGCACACCCGGGGCCGAATACGAGTCGAAGACCAGCCGCGATCCCGTGGCCGCGGTCAGCACCACGTCCGCCTCGTCGACCAGCGGACCGAGGGTCATGTCGGTGATCAGCACGACGCGCAGGCCGGTACGCCGAGCCGCCTTCAGGGCGGCCAGGGTCTCCTTGGCGTGCCGGGGCATGGCGAAGGCGAGCACCCAGGTCCCGCCCGCGGCGCGGGACTGGAGCAGGGCGTCGTAGGCCACGCTGCCGCCACGTGTCACCACGCGTACGTCGGGGTGGATGCGGCGGGCCGCGTACGCGAAGTACTCCGCGAGCGAGACCGAGATCCGCAGGCCGAGCACGGTCAGCGGGACCGAGCGGGCCAGTTCGCGTCCGATGTCGAGGACCTGGTTGGTGTCGGCGAGCAGTCGGCGGACGTTCTCCAGGTTCTCGATCTCGGCGTCGACGGCGGCCTGGAGCTCGTTGCGCCGGATCTCCTCCCGGGTCTCCGGCGACCCCGCGACCGCGCTGAGCGCGATCGGCTGGAGGGCGTCGCGCAGGGCCGGGTAGCCGCTGAAGCCGAGCGAGGTGGCGAAGCGGGTGACCGACGGCTGGCTCACCCCGGCGCGCTCGGCGAGCTCGGTGATCGACAGGAACGCGGCGTCGGTCAGGTGGTCGATCAGGTACTGGGCGATCCGCCGCTGTCCGGGGGACAGCCGGTGCCCGCTGAAGAGCGCGAGGATCCGGTCCGCCGGCGTGCGCTCCTGGTCCCCCGGCTGTCCGCCGGGCGTGATCGCAGCCGCCTGTGCGCGTGCCTGCTGACCCGATGGCAGCACCGGTGCGCCTCCTTCTTTCCGCCGCTCCGGTTCCCAACATAGCTCACGCGCTGTCGCCGTCCGGCCACGCTCCCCCTCCCGCTTCCCCTGACGCTCTCCCTGCCGCTCCCCCGGCCCGCGCTCCCGTCCGTGCTCCCCGCGGCGGTCCGGGCGGTGGTCGGCCGGTGCGGACCCGCGCAGGGCTCGACCGGGGGCGTGCCTCACGGCGTGCCTGGCGGGACGTCCACCGGCGGGGTGTCCGACGGCATACCCAACGGCATACCCAACGGGATGAGGTACTGCAGGGGTTCCGCTCCCGCGTCGAGGCCGAACAGTTCGTGCGCGAGGTCGTCGTGGAAGCCGCTCAGGGTGATCGTGGCCAGTTCCAGGGCCGTGGCCGCCAGGACCAGGGTCTGGGCCAGGTGCCCCGCCTCCAGCAGGCCCAGGCGCAGCGCCCGCAGGCCGTAGCGGCGGCGCAGCGTGCCGAGGTCGACGTACAGCCCGAGGACGGCCGGGACCTCCTCGGCGTCGATGCCGTCCGGGTTCTCCGGCCCACGGGAGAGGTACCCGGACAGGGCACCCACCGCGGAGCGCTCCGGCGCCGGGCCCACCGGCCGCAGGACGCGGCGCCCGGGCACCACGTCGTAGGTGGCCGGCGGTACGCCGTCCACGCCGAGTGCCAGCAGCCGCAGGCGGGCCGCGTAGAGGGCGCCGGGGCTCGGGTAGGGGCGGCGCCCGGTGCGGCGGCTCCCGTCCAGGGCGCCCCACAGCAG
>NZ_WTFF01000181.1 GCF_019400985.1 Streptomyces bambusae | reverse complement strand
CTGCCGCAGCGCCGCCCACCGCCGCACCGCCGTCCGCCGCCGCAGCGCCGTCCACCGCTGCCCGCAGCGCGTCCCGCCCGAAGCGCCGGCCGAGCAGTTCCCGTACGCCGGCCCGCAGGGCCCGCTGGTCCTCCGTCGGCTGGAAGTCCACGGCCGCCTCACCCGCCCTTCGGGAGGCCGAGGATCCGCTCGGCCACGATGTTCTGCTGGATCTGCGAGGTGCCGGCCGCGATCGTGTACGACAGCGAGGACAGCCGGTCCGCCACCCACGGCTCGTCCAGGACCAGCGCCTGCGCCCCCAGCACCTGCGCCGCCGCCTCGTACAGCTCCTGCCGGGCCTGCGAGTAGCGCAGCTTGAACACCGAGCCGCCCACGCCCGGGACCCCGCCCGCGCCCTGCGCCTCGCTCACGTTCCACTGGGTCAGCCGCCACAGCGCGGCGAACTCCGCCGACAGCCGCCCCAGCCTGCGCCGCAGCACCGGGTCGTCCCACCGCCCGCTGCGCCGGGCCCGGTGCGCCAGCTCGGCCAGCACCCGCCGGCAGGCCACCACCTCGCCGACGAAGGCCGTGCCGCGCTCGAAGGACAGCGTCACCATCGTCACGCGCCAGCCGTCGTTCTCCGCGCCGACCCGGTTGGCGACGGGCACCCGCACCTCGTCGAGGAACATCTCGGCGAACTCCGCCGACCCGGCCAGCGTCCGCAGCGGCCGTACGGTCACCCCGGGCGCGTCCATCGGCATCGCCAGCCACGAGATGCCCCGGTGCCGGGGCGCCTGCGGATCGGTGCGCACCAGCAGCTCGCACCAGTCGGCGACCTCGGCGTGCGAGGTCCAGATCTTCGACCCGGTGACCACGTACGCGTCGCCGTCGCGCACCGCGCGGGTCCGCAGGGAGGCCAGGTCGGAGCCGGCGTCGGGCTCGCTGAAGCCCTGGCACCAGATCTCGTCGCCGCGCAGGATCGGCGGGAGCCAGCGTTCGCGCTGCTGCGGGGTGCCCTCGGCGGCGATGGTGGGGCCGGCGTGCAGCAGGCCGACGAAGTTGGCGCCGACGTAGGGTGCGCCGGCCCGTTCGGTCTCCTCCAGGAAGATCAGCCGCAGCGTCGGGGAGGCGTCCCAGTGCACGCCGGCGTACCCGGCGTCGTGCAGCGCCCGCTGCCAGCCGGCGTCGTAGGCGCGCCGGCCGGGCCAGTCGTCGGGCGCCGGCTTCGGCGGCAGCGCGGGCAGGACGCCGGCGAGCCAGCCGCGCAGCCGGGCGCGGAAGTCCTCTTCCTCCTCCGTGTACGTGAGGTCCATCAGGCGAGGTCCAGGCCGAGCATGCGGATCGCGTTGCCGCGCATCAGCTTGTGGACCGTCTCCTCGTCCAGGCCCTTCACGTGGTCGAGGGCGATCTGCTTGGTGTGCGGGAAGGTGGAGTCCACGTGCGGGTAGTCGGTCTCGAAGGTGGCGTTGTCGCGGCCGACGATGTCGATGGCCTCGATGCCGTGCCGGTCGCGGAAGAAGCAGCAGAAGATCTGCCGGTAGTAGTACGTGGACGGCGGCTCGGGGATCAGGTCGCGGACCCCGCCCCACGCCCGGTGCTCGCGCCACACGTCGTCGGCGCGCTCCAGGGCGTACGGGATCCAGCCCATCTGGCCCTCGCTGTAGGCGAGCTTGAGCGCGGGGAACTTCACGAGGACCCCGCTGAAGAGGAAGTCCATCATCGAGGCCATCGCGTTGTTGAAGCTGAGCGAGGCCTGGACGGCGGGCGGGGCGTCGGGGGAGGCGGCGGGCATCTGGGAGCTGGACCCGATGTGCATGTTGACCACCGTCCCGGTCTCCTGGCAGACGGCGAAGAAGGGGTCCCAGTAGCCGGAGTGGATCGAGGGCAGGCCCAGGTAGGTCGGGATCTCGGAGAAGGTCACCGCCCGCACCCCGCGGGCGGCGTTGCGGCGGATCTCGGCGACCGCCAGGTCGATGTCCCACAGCGGGATGATGCACAGCGGGATCAGCCGGCCGCCGCTGTCGCCGCACCACTCCTCGACCATCCAGTCGTTGTACGCGCGCACGCACGCCAGGGCGACCTCCTTGTCGTGGGCCTCGGCGAAGGTCTGGCCGCAGAAGCGCGGGAAGGTCGGGAAGCACAGGGAGGCCTCGACGTGGTTGAGGTCCATGTCCGCCAGCCGGGCGGCCGGGTCCCAGCAGCCGCGCCGCATCTCCTCCCGGGTGATGCCCTCCAGGGTCATGTCGTCGCGGTCGAAGCCGACGGCGGCGATGTTGCGCTTGTACGGGAACTTGAGGTCCTCGTAGATCCACCAGTCGGTGGGCGGGCCGTCGGGGTCCATGGAGATGACGTACTTGCCGCCCGTGTAGACGAGCTCGCCGATCCCCGCGGTGACCGCCTGCGGGCCGCGGTCGCGGTACTTGGCGGGCAGCCAGCGGTCGAAGAGGTGGGCCGGCTCGATCACGTGGTCGTCGACGCTGATGATCCGAGGCAGTTCCATGCAGTCCAGTCCCCTCGCGGTGTCCGGTCACGGCCGTGTCCGGTGCGTCTGGTGTGTCCGGTGTGTCCGGTGCGTCTGGCGTGCCCGACGGCGGATCCGATGAGCCGTCCGGCGCATCCGATGAGCCGTCCGGACACGTATCTGATGACCCGTCAGAAATAACCTAGCCCCGCGCACCCTGGACCGTAAAGCGCTCCGGCCCTACGCTCTGCCACTGATCTGACGAGACGTCAGCTTGCGTTCGGACGGAGGCCGGGCATGACGGACGACGGCGACACCGCGCACCACCTCGACCAGGCCGCCACCCTGTGGGAGCTGATCGCCCGCCGGGCCGCGCTCACCCCGCACGCCCCGGCCCTGGTGCAGGCCGAGACCGGCCGGACGCTCAGCTTCGGGGAGCTGCACGACCGCGCGGAACGGGTGGCCGCCGGCCTGCACGGGAGGGGGATACGCCCGGGCACGGTCGTCGCCTGGCAGCTGCCCACCCGCATCGACACGGTCCTGCTCTGCGCCGCCCTGGCCCGGATCGGCGCCGTCCAGTCCCCGGTCATCCCCTTCTACCGGGACCGCGAGGTCGGCTTCGCGCTGCGCGCCTCGCGGGCCGAGCACTTCGCCGTCCCCGGAACCTGGCGCGGCTTCGACCACACCGGGATGGCCCGCCGCCTCGGCGCCCGCGGCGTCTTCGAGGTCCACGACGACGCGGCCCTGCCCGACGGCGACCCGGCGGTGCTGCCCGCGCCGCCGGCCGACGGGACCGCCGTACGGTGGATCTACTGGACCTCCGGGACCACCTCCGACCCCAAGGGCGTCCTGCACACCGACCGCTCACTGATCGCGGGCGGCTCCTGCCTCGCCCACGCCCTGCGCCTGACCCCCGCCGACGTGGGCTCGATGGCCTTCCCGTACGCGCACATCGCGGGGCCCGACTACACCGTGATGCTGCTGCTGTACGGCATCCCGGCCGTGCTCTTCGAGAAGTTCGCGATGCCCGACGCGCTGCCGGCCTACCGCCGGCACGGGGTCACCATCGCGGGCGGCTCCACCGCCTTCTACTCGATGTTCCTCGCCGAGCAGCGCAAGAACCCCGGCGAGCCGGTCCTCCCCACGCTCCGGCTGCTGGCGGGCGGCGGGGCGCCCAAGCCGCCCGAGATCTACCACGCGGTGGTGCGCGAGCTGGGCTGCCGGCTCACCCACGGCTACGGCATGACCGAGGTCCCGATGATCACCATGGGCGACCCCGAGGACACCGCCGAGCACCTGGCGACCACCGAGGGCCGCCCGCCCGCGGGCATGTCGATCCGCATCACCGACGCCGACGGCAAACCCCTGCCGGCCGGCACCGACGGCGAGGTCCGGCTGCGCGGCGAGGCGGTCTGCCAGGGCTACCTCGGCACCGGGCGGAGCGGGGGCGCCTTCGACGCCGACGGCTACCTGGTCACCGGCGACCTCGGCCACCTCACCGAGGACGGCTACCTGGTGCTGACCGGCCGCAGCAAGGACGTGATCATCCGCAAGGGCGAGAACATCTCGGCGAAGGAGATCGAGGACCTGCTGCACCGGCTCCCGGGCGTCGGCGACGCCGCCGTCATCGGCCTGCCCGACCCCGAGCGCGGCGAACGCGTGTGCGCCGTGGTCGAACAGCCCGCCGGGGCCGCGCCGCTGACCCTGCCCGAGGTCACGGCGTACCTGCGGGCCGAGGGCCTGGCCACCCACAAGCTGCCCGAACAGCTGGAGCTGGTCGAGGCCCTCCCCCGCAACGACACCCTGCGCAAGGTGCTGAAGTACAAACTCCGCGAGCAGTTCAGCTGACGCGCGCAGGCACCGGTCAGGCGTCCGGCGCCTCGACCCCGCAGTACCCCGCGAACGCGGCCAGGATCTCCTCCTCCGAGATCCGGCCGTCCCCGTCGGCGTCCAGCACCCGCGCCACCTCCTCGGCCAGCTCCGCGGCCGTCCCCAGCACCCGCAGCACGCGCGCGGCGGCCTCCCGGGTCGGGCCGGCGCCCGCGCCGTCCCAGGCGACCGCGATCACGGCGTGCAGGAACGGCCGGGCGATCTCGGCGAAGCGGTGGGGGCTGTCGCGCAGCCGCTTGGCGGCACCGGTGATGAACTCCTCGCGGGTGACGCGCTGGTCGCCGTCCACGTCCGCGATGCCGGCCATGCCCTGCCAGAAGGCCTCGGCGCCGGCGAAGACGGACTGCCCGTGCTCCGAGCGTGCGGTGGTACCGAATTCGGCCAGCACCGCGCGGGCGGCGGCGCTGAAGTCCTCCCGGTCGATATAGCCGTTGCCGTCCTGGTCGAAGGTGGCGAATCGGGCGGCGATCTTGCGCTCGTACTCTGCGCTGTCCATATTCGGCGTTCCGCCTTCACGTGTGCGGTGGGGTTCAGATCAAGACAGGCGGAAGCGTACGGCCTCGGTGGCGCGCACGTTAAGGAATGCGGTCAAGCAGGTGCCGCATCGAACCCGCGCACGAGGAGCGCGACGGGGAGCACGGCGGCCCGGCGCCGGTACCGGTACCCGTACCGGCGCTAGCAGCCTGACCCCCTTCCAGGGGACGTTCTGCCAAAACAGGCGCGGACCGCCATGTGCCCACTACATTCGATGAGTCGACACATGGCTGGGGGCACGATGTCCAAGGACGCACCACCCCGCTGGGACCGCCGCATGCAGCAGCGGCTCGCCCGCGGCGAGGCTGCCGCGCTCGGGGAGCTCTACGACCGTTTCGCCTCGCTCGTGCACAGCCTGGCGCACCGGGTGCTGGGCGACGAGAAGGCCGCCGACCGGATCACCCGCGAGGTGTTCGGCTACATCTGGGAGAACCCGGACGCCTACGACCCCAAGCAGGGCTCCATGCGGTCCTGGGTGGCCCGGATCACCCAGGGGCAGGCGGTGGCCCGGCTGCGCCAGGCCGAACTGGGGCGCGGCTCCCGCGAGGAGCTGGAGCGCAAGGTCGCCAGCGCCAACGCCGCCGCCCGCGCGGACTTCATCGTCACGTCCATGCCGGCGCCGCTGCGGGCCGCGCTGGAACTGGCGTACTTCAAGCGGCGCGACTACCGCCAGGCGGCCGCCGACCTCCAGATCAGCGAGGACGAGGCCCGCCGCCGGCTGCGGCTCGGACTCCAGCTGCTGTCGACCGCCAATGTCCTCCCGCGCGAGGACGCGTCTCCACCCGGATACGGAAGTACCCGATGAGCGACTCCGTGGAGTTCCCTGATTCCCCCGACGAGGACGGATCGCCGGTGCCCGGCCGGGGCGCCCGGATACCGGGTCCGCGCGCCGCGGCGGACGACTGGGACGTGCTGCCCGCTCCGGCCCCCGCGCCGGCGCCGGCTCCCGCACCCGCACCCGCTCCCGCCGAACGGCTGCTGCCACCGCCGGCCGCGGCCCCGGCCTCGCCGCCGCCCTCGCACGACGTACTGAAGTCCCTGCTGGGCGCGTGGGCGCTGTCCGCCTGCTCGGCGGAGGAGACCCAGGCCGTCGAGGACCACCTGACCGAGTGCGCTCCGTGCGCCGAGGAGGCGCTGCGGCTGCGCGACGCGGTCGGGCTCCTGCATCCCGAGGAGAACCTCGACCTGACGCCGCTGCTGCGCTCGCGGGTGCTGGAGGACTGCCTGGGCAAGCGGCCGGCCCGGATCCCGGTGCCGGTGTGGGCGACGCCGTACGACACCGAGACGGCCCGGCTGGACGCGCTGCTCCAGGACTTCGGCGACTCGGAGTGGCACACCCCGGTCCGGCTGAAATGGTTCGAGGAGGAGCGGCGCACCTCGCGCCGGACGACGGTGGCGGGGGTGATCGGCCACCTGCTGACCGTGGACGGGCTGATCGCGACCGCGCTGGGCCTGGAGGATCCCCTGGGCGCGCACGCGGGCACCGACCCGACCGCCCGTACCGAGCGGTTCTGGGCCGCCACCCCGTACCCGGTGACCCGGCAGGTGCGCGAGCCGTGGCGGAGCCAGGGCCACACGCTGGTGCGGACGGTGTCGTTCGCGGGCCTGGGCGTGGCCGACCTGTCCGTCGGGTACGGCGACTTCTCGCTGCCGCTGGGCGACGCGTTCCTGGAACGGGCCTTCGAGTGCTGGGTGCACGCCTGGGACATCGCGGAGGCGGTGGACTATCCGTACGAGCCGCCCTCCGGCGCCCACCTGCACCGGATGATCGACCTGGCGGCCCGGCTGCTGCCCACGGTGCTCGCCGTACGCCGCCGCAAGGGCCTCGCCGCCCCGGCCCGCGACCTGGTCGAGGCGGGAACGCCGGGCCGGACGCTGCACCTGGAGATCGAGGGCGCGGGCGGCGGCAGCTAGGACATCGCCCTGGACTCCCCGGCGGCGGCCACCTCCGCCGACCGGACGGTCGCGGAGATCGCGCTGGACGGGCTGGAGTTCTGCCAGCTCGCCGCGGGCCACATCGTCCCGGACGAGGCGGCCGCCGGCCAGCACGGCGACCGCGAGGCCATCCGGGACGTGCTGTACGCGGCGGCGGCGCTGAGCCGGCTGTGACCTCGGACCAGGCAGTTCGCCGCGCACGACCGGGCAGGCCGCCGCGCACCTGTGAGCGGCGCCCTCCCCGGTCCGGGGAAGCGGGGTGCGGTTACGCGAAGACGACCGTGCGGGTGCCGTTGAGCAGGACGCGGTGCTCGCTGTGCCACTTCACCGCGCGGGCCAGCGCCTGGCACTCCACGTCGCGGCCGATGGCGACGAGCTGGTCCGGGGTCACCTCGTGGCCCACCCGCTCGACCTCCTGCTCGATGATCGGGCCCTCGTCGAGGTCGGCCGTCACGTAGTGCGCGGTGGCGCCGATCAGCTTCACACCGCGCGCATGGGCCTGGTGGTACGGCTTCGCGCCCTTGAAGCTCGGGAGGAAGGAGTGGTGGATGTTGATGATGCGGCCGCTGAGCTCCTTGCAGAGTGCGTCGGACAGCACCTGCATGTAGCGGGCCAGCACGACCAGCTCCACGTTCTCGGCGCGCACCAGCTCCAGCAGCTGTGCCTCCGCCTCCGCCTTGGTGTCCCGGGTCACCGGGATGTGGTGGAAGGGGATGTCGTACGAGCCCACCAGCTCGGCGAAGTCGGTGTGGTTGGAGACCACCGCCGCGATCTCCACCGGCAGCGCCCCGATCCGGGAGCGGAACAGCAGGTCGTTCAGGCAGTGCCCGAACTTCGACACCAGGAGGATGATCCGCATCCGCTCGTCCGCGCGGTGGATCTGCCAGTCCATCTTGAAGGAGTCGCCGATCGCGGCGAAGCTCGCGCGCAGCTTGTCGACGGTCACCGGCGGCTCCGCCGAGAAGTGGACCCGCATGAAGAACAGACCGGTGTCGTGGTCACCGAACTGCTGGCTGTCCTCGATGTTGCACCCGGTCATGAACAGATAGCTGGACACGGCGTGCACGATGCCCTGCTTGTCGGGGCAGGACAGCGTCAGGACGTACTGGGAGGTCTTCTGCGGGTCGTCGCTCATGACCCCACAGCCTTTCACACCGCGCGGGTGAGGATCCGCAGTACTTCGAGCGAGCGCGGCCGGTCGTCCGGGTCCTCCCCGTCGGCCGTGGCCAGCCGTACGTGCGCCTCGCGCGCCGCACGGACCGCCTCGGGCCAGCCGTGGTGCTCCAGGTACGCCGAGACGGGGGCGTCCGGGCCCACCTGGTGCAGGATCCGCAGCACGCGGAGCACGACGACGTCGACGAGGGCGGCCTCCTGGGAGTCCCGGAAGATCGTGCCCACGTACTTCTCGGCGGACCAGCTGTCGAGCCAGGTGTCCTCGACCAGCCGGTACACGGCGTCGGTCACGTCCCCGTAGCCCTCGGCGCCGGCCAGCCAGGTGTCTTCCTGGAAGACGGGGTCGGAAAGCATGTGCAACGCCGAGCGCACGTTGCTGCGCCAGCGCCACCACGGCATGTCGTTGAGCGGCATGCCGCCCATGGTGGAGGAGCGGCGGCCGCGACGGGAAGAGTTATTCGAAGCTTGGACGAACGTCACGCCTGCGATCGTACGTTCCCCCACAAACACGATCTTGACGACCCCGGAAGGCCCGAAGGCGCCCCGCGAATTCACCTTCCCGTCACTCGGCGTTGCGGGCGGCTCACTCCCCCGTTACCCCTGGGGAGGAATTGTGCATGCACATGACCGATCGGCGACACGCAACGAGGTTCCGTTCCCGCTCTCTCCTGGCCGTGGCGACCGGCGCGTGTCTGCTCACCGGGTGCGGCGTGCTCCCCGGAGGAACAGGGGGCTCCGGGGAGACGCTCACGGTCATGACCTTCGCCCCCGAAGGCACCAAGGCCACCAACATGGGCGGCATGCCCGCCATGGCCAAGGCCTACGAACGGTGGATCAACAGCAGGGGCGGCGTGGCCGGCCGCAAGCTCCGCGTCCTGACCTGCAACGAGCGCAACACCGCGAGCGGCGCCGCCGACTGTGCCCGCAAGGCCGTCGCCGAGAAGGCCGTGGCCGTCGTCGGCTCCTACAGCCAGCACGGGCGCGCCTTCATGGCCCCACTGGAGGCGGCCGGCATCCCCTTCATCGGGGGCTACGGGGTCTCCGCCGAGGAGTTCCAGAGCACGCTGTCCTTCCCCGTCAACGGCGGCCAGCCCGCCCTGCTGGCCGGGGCCGGGCACCAGCTCGCCCGGGCCTGCGAGCAGGTGGCCCTGGTCCGCCCCGACACCCTCGCCGGCGACGCCATGCCGGTGCTGCTCAACGCCGGGCTGAGGGCCGGCCGGCAGGCGGAGGCCGCCGACATCCGCGCCGCCGAGGACTCCGGCGACTACGGGGTCCAGGCACGGGCCGCGCTGGCGGAGACGGGCAAGAGCAAGGACCGGAGCAAGGGGTGCGTGGCGGCGGTGCTCGGCGCGCGCACCGAGACCTTCCTCGACGCCTTCCGCCGCGTCGAGCCCGTGCAGCCGACGCCGGCCGCATCGTCCTCGTCCTCCTCGTCCTCGTCTTCCGCGTCCTCTTCGTCGTCGAACGCTTCCACGGCGGCACAGGCGCAGCGCAAGCCGCAGATCTCGTCCGTGCTCGGCAGCGTCAGCCAGGCGCTGGTGGACCGTACCGGCGGCAAGGAGAGCCCGTTCGAGGGCGCGTACGTGACGGGTTGGTACCCGGTGGCCACGGACCCGCTGTGGGACCCGATGCGCAAGGTCGTCGCCGAGTACGCCTTCGGCGACGACGAGGCCGACCCCGCCGACTCCGGCACGCAGACCACCTGGATCGCGTACACGGTCTTCACGGAGATCGTGAAGCAGCTGGGCGACAAGGACGGGATCACCGCGCGGGACGTCGCCCGGGCACTGAACCGCTCCGACGGGGTCGGGACCGGCGGCCTCACCCCGGACCTCAAGTGGCGCTTCCAGGACCTGCGGGCCGTCGGCGGCTACCCGCGCATCGTGAACGGGCGGGTCAGCTTCCAGGTCGTGCAGGCGGGCCGGCTCGTGGCCCAGGCGGGCGAACCGTCGATGGACATGACCCAGACGCTGGAACAGGCGCCGCGCGCGAGCTGATCCGGTCCCGCGGGGGCGGCGCGTTCGCGGTGCGGCGCGTTCGCGGTGCGGGCTCAGAGCTGGGACTTGTCCCGCTTCGTCAGGCCGTACTGGGTCGCGATCCGGTTCCACAGGGTCGCGGCCGTCTCCTTGGCCTTGGTCGCCTCGGCGCTCGCCTTGGTGGCGTCGACCGTGTGGGCGGTGGGCCGGGCGCGGTCGTCCTTGCAGTCCTTCTTCCGGTCGTCCAGCTCGTCGGCCCAGGCCGCGTAGTGGTTGTCGGCGGTCGCCGAGGCGCGCCAGGCCTTGGTGAGGGCGGCGGAGAGCTGGGCGTTGTCGGGCAGCTTGTCGATCTTCAGCTCCTGGAGCCGGGTGACCAGCCCCTCGCGCTGGCGGGCCGCCTCGCGCAGGTCCTTGGCGGCGGAGTCGAGGTTCTTGCAGCTCTTGATGTCGTCGACGGCCTTGACGACGGAGGCGCGGCCGTCGTTGCTGTCCGCGAGCAGCTTGTCGAGCTGGACGGCCTGCGGGCGCGCCGGGTCCACCGGGGCGTCGGCGGCCGTGGAGGCCGAGGCGGAGGCCGCCGGCGCGGGGGTGGAGGCGATCGCGGCGGGGTCGTCGTTGCTCGGCTTCGCGTCGTCGCCCAGCAGGGAGCCGACCCCGAGGCCGATCACGAGCAGGGCGAACACGCCGGCCGCGATGACCGCGGGCGAGATCCGGCGCGCGGGCTCCTCGTCGTACGGGGCGTAGTGCTGCGGCTGCTGCGGGGGCTGCGGCGCTCCGGGGCGGCGCCCGTTGTAGGGGCGCGCCCCGGCGTGCGGGCTCACGGGGCCCGCCGGAACGGGCGGCAGCACCTGGGTCTGGCCCTGGGCGGGGCCGCTGTCGCGGAAGAGCCCCTCGTAGTCGGCGGCGGGATCGGCCGGGACGGGCGGGATGTACTGCGTCGCGGCCTCAGCGGCCGGGTCGGCCGGGACCGGCGGGATGTACTGGGTCGCCGCGTCGTCGCCGCCACCGGCCGGGACCGGCGGGATGTACTGCGTCGCGGCGTCGGCGGCGTGGCCGCCCGGGACCGGGGCCATGTACTGCGTCGCCGCGTCGGCCGCATGGCCGCCCGGGACCGGGGCCGGGTACGGCGCCTCGGCGGCCGGGCCGCCCGGGACCGGGGGTATGTACTGGGTGGCCGCGTCGGGCAGGGGCGGGTAACCGTAGCCGTGCGGGGCGCCGGGGCCCTCGTATCCGGGGCCCAGCACATGGCCCGGCTGCACATGGCCCGGCTGCGCGGGCCCGGGGTGGGGCGCCGGCGCGCCCCAGGGGTCGCCGGCGGGCGGGGCGCCCTCGTACGCCGGGCGCTCAGCCGGGCGGCTCTGGTCGCCTCCCTGTCCGCTCTGCGTCACCGGGACTCCTTCTCCGACGTGCCGAACCTACGGAACCGTCCGGTCACGCTACCCGGTCACCACCGCCCGGGGGCAGGCCCGTGATCCGGCCCACACCCGCCGGCCGGCGGGCGGGACTCATCGCGGGGCCCCGCCGCCGGCCCACGTCCGCCCACCCGGCCCGTGCCGCGGCGACGCGCAGCGGCTGGCCCGGGCTTAGGGAAGTCCGGTGTGGTACCGCGCCCCGTAGGGGGCGCGGGGCTGTCCACACATGCGGCTCCGCCGCGATGGGGGTCCCCCCTGTTCGAGCGCAGCCGAGAACTTGGGGGAGCGACCAACCCCCACCGGCCCGCGGTTTCATCACCGCCTTCCAGCGGAGCGCTTACGCTTCCCTCAGGCCACGCGCGCCTCCAGCCTGGCCGTGAACTCGCGGACGGAGGTCTCCTCCCGGTACGGCTCCAGCCGTCGGCGGAAGTCGTCCAGGTACTCCGTGCCCCGGCTGGAGCGCAGCGATCCCAGCAGCTCCGCCGCCTGCGCCGCGGTCCGGCAGCCCTGCTCCACCTCCCGCTGCTGCACCTGCGAGGCCGCCAGCAGCAGCAGCCCGATCGCCCGCCTGCGGGCCTTGGTCTCGGGCAGCGCCCGCAGCGCCGTCTCCGCCTGCCGCCCGGCCGCCTCCGCCTGGCCGAGGTCGCGGTGGCAGTGCGCGAGCTCGTCGGCGAGGTACGCCTGGTCGAAGTGCCGGATCCACACCGGGTCGTCGCCGGACTCCGGCTCCGCCCGCTCCAGCGCCGTCACCGCGCGCGAGGACAGCACGGCCGTCGCCCGGGCGTCGCCCATCAGCGCGTGGCCCCGCGCCTCCGCCGCGTAGAACATCGCCTCCACCCGCGGCGTGACCTGCCCGCGCGTCCCCTCCTGCGCGGCCCGGGCGAGTTGGGCGATCTCGCGGGGGTTGCCGAGTTCGGCGGCGAGGTGGCTCATCGACGCGGCCAGCACGTAGCCGCCGTACGCCCGGTCGCCCGCGGCCTGGGCCAGCCGCAGGGCCTGGATGTAGTAGCGCTGGGCCAGTCCGGGCTGGCCGGTGTCCACCGCCATGTAGCCGGCGAGTTCGGTCAGCCGGGCCACGGCGGCGAACAGCGCCCGCCCCACCGGCTCCCGGTACGAGCCGCCGATCAGTCCGGAGACCACGCTGTTGAGGTAGTGCACGACGACCGGCCGCACGTGCCCGCTGCCGAAGCGGTGGTCGAGGTCGACCAGCGCCTGGGTGGTCGCGCGGACCGCCTCGACGTCGGAGGCGCCCACGCGGGAGCCGCCCGCCCGGGCCACCTGCGCGTCCGCGCCCGTGATCAGCCAGTCGCGGCTGGGCTCGACCAGCGCGGAGGCTGCCACGCTCGACCCGGCCAGGAAGTCCCGCCGGCCCACGTCGGAGCGCCACAGTTCGCAGACCTGCTCGATGGCGCCGACGACGGTCGGGGAGAACTGCAGTCCCACGCCGGAGGCGAGGTTCTTGCCGTTGGCCATGCCGATCTCGTCGATGGTCACCGTACGGCCCAGCTTGCGGCCCAGTGCCTCGGCGATGATTCCCGGTGCCCGGCCGCGCGGCTGCTGGCCGCGCAGCCACCGGGCCACGGACGTCTTGTCGTAACGGAGATCGAGGCCGTGCTCGGCGCCGCACATGTTCACACGGCGGGCGAGACCGGCGTTGGAGCACCCGGCTTCCTGGATGAGCGCCTGCAGCCGTTCGTTCGGCTGGCGGGCGACGAGAGGCCTGGCTGCCATGAAAACCCCCTGTGGCCGCGGGTGATCGTTCGAATGATCACTTCCCGGCGGATTGGCGGAGAATCTTCCGCTCTGCGTCTTGTCGCTACCCGCGCCCCGCTCACCGCCCTCCCACGCGCCCCCGCCCGTGCTTCGATGCGCCCCGTATGCAGGATCGATGCCCCGGCCAATGGCCGGGCCACGGCCGTAACCATGGGTGACGGTGGGAGTTGTGAGATACGTGGAAGAGACCATCGGAGTCACGGAGACCGCACCCATCCCCAAGCAGCGCGGCGAGCAGCTGCTGGACCATGCCGTGCGGTACGCGGAAGAGCGGCACTGGGATGTGTTCCCCGGCACCTGGCTGGAGGCCGGTGACGGCAGGGAACTGTGCTCCTGCGGGGGCGGTGAGGGCTGCCCGCAGCCCGGCGCGCACCCGGCCGTCGAGGACTGGGCGCGGCAGGCGACGGGCAGCGCCGTGCAGGTCCGGCGGATGTGGTCGAAGCACCCGCAGGCCTCGATCCTGATGCCGACGGGGCGGACGTTCGACGCGCTCGACGTGCCGGAGACCGCCGGGTTCCTGGCGCTCGCGCGGATGGAGCGGCTGGAGTCGACCGTCGGCCCGGTGGCCCGCACCCCGGACCGGCGGATGCTGTTCTTCGTGCTGCCCGGCGCCGGGGCGAAGGTGCCGGACCTCGTCCGCAAGCTCGGCTGGCCGCCCGCCTCGCTGGACCTCCAGGCGCGCGGCGAGGGCGAGTACGTGGCGGCGCCGCCCACCCGGTACGGGGTGCAGGGCTCGGTGCAGTGGGCGATGCGGCCCACGCCCGCCAACCGCTGGCTGCCCGACGCCGAGGAGCTCATCGACGCGCTGGCGTACGCGTGCGGGCGGGACGCGGCGGCGGCGCGGGCCCGGCGGACCGCCTGAACGCCCGCGCCGGGGCGCCTGAACCACCGCGCCGGGGCGCCTGAACCGCCGCTCACGTGTGAAAACGCCCGGGAAACTCATGACATAAGTAACTGCTCGGCCCTCTCGGGGTGCCCGTACGGTGAGACGGACCAACGGGGACGCAAGTGAGAGGCAGGGCTGGCGCATGGCCGCGGCCGAAGGAGCGAACAGGGCGGTCACCACCGCCCCCGCCGTACGTATAGAAGGCCTGTGGAAGCGCTTCGGCGACCAGATCGCGGTCGCGGGCGTGGACCTGGAGCTGCCCGCCGGGCAGTTCATCGGACTGGTCGGGCCCAACGGGGCGGGCAAGACGACCACTTTGTCGATGGTGACCGGCCTGCTGCGCCCCGACATGGGCCGCGTCGAGGTGGCCGGACACGACGTCTGGCAGGACCCGGCCGCGGTCAAGGCCCGGATCGGCGTACTGCCCGAGGGCCTTCGCCTCTTCGAGCGGCTGTCCGGCCGCGAACTGCTCGACTACATGGGCCGGCTGCGGGGGCTGCCGGGCGACGAGGTCGACAAGCGCGCCACGCAGCTGCTGGACGTGCTGGACCTGACGGGCTCGCAGCACAAGCTGGTCGTGGACTACTCGACGGGCATGCGGAAGAAGATCGGCCTGGCGGCCGCCCTCCTGCACAACCCCGAAGTGCTCTTCCTGGACGAGCCGTTCGAGGGCGTCGACCCGGTCTCCGCGCAGACCATCCGCGGCGTCCTGGAGCGCTACACCGGCTCCGGGGCCACCGTCGTCTTCTCCTCCCACGTCATGGAGCTGGTCGAGTCGCTGTGCGACTGGGTCGCCGTGCTGGCCGCCGGGCGCATCCGGGCCGCCGGCCCGCTGGCCGAGGTGCGGGGGGACGCGCCCTCGTTGCAGCAGGCCTTCCTCGAACTGGTCGGCGCGCAGGGCCGCGACGCGGGCGAGGCGCTGGACTGGCTGGGCGGCGGACGATGAGCGCCGCTTCCCGTACCTCCGCAGGTGCCGCCGCAGGCGCCGCCGCCGGCCCGGTCGGCGGACCCGCGG